>JBHOQQ010000103.1:0-2918 GCA_042408955.1 Thermomicrobiales bacterium | reverse complement strand
TCTGTGGCCGAACGTCGCGTATGCCATTCGCTATGCCGAGCTCACCGCACAGAAGCTATCCGAGCATGACCAAGCGAACGCTGCCTATTACCAGGACAACCTGGCTCGCTACGTTGCGGTCCTGAGCCGCTTGGACCAGGGGATCATGGCCGCGGTGAAAACGATACCCGAGGGGCAGCGCAAACTGCTGACGTATCACGATTCCTGGGCCTATTTCGCGCGGCGTTACGGAATGACCGTCATCGGCGCGGTGCAACCGTCCGATTTCTCCGAGCCCTCGCCACAGGAGGTGGCTCGCCTCATTGATCAGATCACGGCCGAGGGCGTCCCGGCGGTCTTCGGCTCCGAGGTATTCCCTAGCAACGTGCTGGAGCAAATCGCTAAGGAGGCTGGTGCCGTCTATGTTGACGGCTTGCGCGATGACGATCCACCAGGCGAGCCCGGTGATCCGGAGCACACTTACCTTGGCATGATGCTCAAGAACATGGAGCTGATGATTCCGAATCTTGGCGGGAACATTGATGCGCTGCGCGGGATCGAGCCGTACGACACCTTTGTCCCGTAAGGACGCAACCATGATTGCCACTGCGGTGCCCGACGATCATGTTCTCGTGTTGGAGCCTGGTCACCTCGGTGCCCGCGATGGGAAAGGGCCGCGCTGATGACATCGCACGCGATCGAGCTTACCGACGTGAGCTGCGCCTACCACGGCGCGCCGGTTCTCTCTGGCGTGAGCTTGCGCGTGCCACCCGGACAATTCGTGGGCCTGATCGGTCCGAGCGGCGCGGGGAAAACGACGTTGCTGCGGGCGATGCTCGGGCTCGTGCCACGGGTGAGCGGACAGGTCGTCGTTGCGGGGCGCGCGGTGTTGCCCGGTCGCCCACCATCGGGCGTCGGCTACGTTCCGCAGGTGGAAACCGTCGATTGGACCTTCCCAGTCACCGTCGAAAACGTTGTCCTGATGGGGAAGAGCACTTCCGGCCGCTGGCTCCCCTGGCCGAGCCGGCAGGACCGCCAGGACGTGGCGGCCATACTCGACCGGCTCGGGATCGGGCACCTTGCGTCTCGGCACATTCGCGACCTGTCCGGCGGTCAGCAGCAGCGCACCTTCCTGGCGCGAGCCTTGATTGGCCGACCGCGTATTCTGTTGCTTGACGAGCCGACGGCCAGCGTCGATATCAAGACCCGTGACGACATCCTGCACCTGCTGGTTCAGCTCAATCAGGAGGAGGGAGTCACGATCGTCATGACCACCCACGAGCTCAATGCCGTCGCGGCCCATCTACCGTGGGTCGTGTGCGTCAATGGCGGCATCGTTGCGCAGGGTGCGCCAAGCTCCGTCTTCACCAGCGCCATCCTGAGCCGGACGTTTGGAACCGAAATGCGCGTTGTCCTGGACGAGCACACAGGCAATCTGCTCGTGGCCGAGGCGGGGAGTCACGGCCCATTCGGGCGGCGAGCATCGCACAGTCATCTGGGTGTTGTGGCCCCGGCTCTGCCGGAGCTACCACACCTTGCGAGCGAGCAAGCCGGAGCGCAATCGTTCTCAGAGAGGGCTGTGCAGGTGCGCAGCCAATGAGGTCGTATCCCATGAGCCACCTGACCGAGCCCCTGCAGTACGAATTCTTTCGTCACGCGCTGATCGTGGCGACGTTGATCGGCGCCTTGTGCGGGATGATGGGCGTCTATATCGTCCTGCGCCGGATGAGCTACATCGGCCACGGGCTCTCGCACTCGATCCTAGGGGGAGCGGTCGTCAGCTACCTGGCGGGGTGGAATTTCTATTTGGGAGCGGGTGCCTGGGGATTCGTCTCCGCGCTGTTGATCAATGCCACGGCGCGGCGGCGCAGCATCGGCGCGGATGCAGCAATCGGTATCGTGACGACGGCCTCGTTCGCGCTCGGCGTCGCGCTCATTAGCATGAAGCGCCGGTTCACACGCAGCTTCGAGGCAGCCCTGTTCGGCAATATCCTCGGCGTGACCCGGGCCGACATCGCGGTCATTACGCTCGTCACCCTGGTGGTGAGCCTGGCGGTCTTCCTGGCGTACCGCCAATTGCTCTTCGTCACCTTCGATCCGGAGCTCGCGCGCGTCTACGGCATACCGACCGGTTGGGTGGACGCTGGATTCGCGTTAGCCCTGGCTGCGACGATCGTCATTTCGCTGAACATCGTCGGTGCCACCTTGATCGCCGCGGCAATCGTCATCCCACCGACCACGGCGCGGCTGCTGACCCAATCGTTCGGGCGGCTGGTGATCCTCTCGACGCTCATCGGTGCGGCATGCGGTTTTGTCGGCATGTACCTGAGCTACACGTACGACCTTGCGTCTGGCGCGGCCATTGTGCTGTTGTCCGCGGCAGTATTCGTTGTCGTCTATCTCGGAACAGGCTTGCGCAAGGCCACAGCGGGTCATTCAGCCGGCTCGCCCGCCGCCGAGCGCCACCTAACGCTGGCTGGACCTGCCAAGGCGTCTGTCTCCGCGCACACACGTGAAGAATGGCCACATCATTGATCCCGGGGACTGGTAGGTGTTTCAAAAGGAGTGATCAGCCAGTTGGCTTTTGGGAACGGACGCGTCCGCCCCTGCCCGGCGGCAGCACCTTCGACTGATCCGCCATCCTGTCCCCTGTCGCGCTACACTGGCAATCAGAGACTGCCGCTGGCACTGGCCAGCACCATCAACCACGTCGTACGCATCGCAAACTCTGCATGGACTGGAGGCACAGGGATGATCCTTTCGACCACGTCGCACCTTGATGGCCGGCGAATCGTCGAGTACAAGGGGATTGTCAGCGGACAAGCGATCCTGGGCGCAAATATCTTCAAGGACCTGTTCGCGGGAATCCGCGATATCGTCGGTGGGCGCTCCGCCGCCTACGAGCGGGAGCTCGATCGGGCCAAGCAGCTCGCCATGCA
>JBHOQQ010000094.1:0-11756 GCA_042408955.1 Thermomicrobiales bacterium | reverse complement strand
TGGCGCCGTCTGCCTTCCGGTCTCCCGTCCGGCGTCAGCGGCGAGCACGGCCAGGCCACCATTTCAGGCGCTCATCACCGCCGGAACCTGCGAGAACCCCGATTTCTCAACGACCTACTCGTTGCTCGATGTCGCCACGGCGCAGCAGATGGCAGGAGCTCCGACCGCCGCCTCGGTCGCGCAAAGTGTCACCACCGTGCGCGTTCAGCTCGACGATCTCGTTGACCGCGTCCACGCGATCATAATTCGATCGGGTGATGATGCCGGCGCCGTTGTGGCCTGCGGCGAGATCGGCGGTCTGCGGACGGAGAACGATCTCACGGTCGGACTGCGTGAGCGCAACGCGTCCGACTTCAGCGGCATCGCCTGGCTGCGTGGCAGCAACAGCTCGACGCTGGTCTACCTCTTCCTCGGCCGCGGTCTCTGCACAGTGGAGACCATCGCCGCCACCAACGGCACGAAGGTGGTCACCACCGATGACGTCAACCTGCGCGCCGAGCCGTCGGCAGATGCCGCGGTCATCGCCGTGCTCCCGGCTGGGACCGTAGTCACTGTGACTGGGGCTGCGCAAGATGATTGGCTGCCAGTGGAGAACCCGGCAACCGGTGATGCCGGCTGGGTCGCCGCGCAATTCTTGGTCATTCAGAACTAACCTGCGGGTCGGGGACCGGCAAGCACTTGGAAGAAGGCTCGTGCCTCGCCAGGTGTTTGCCGGTTCGTCTGATTAGCAAGCTGCGACCGTGCCAATACCAACGACGGGCACAATAAGCCCATTGAGGATGGCGGCTTCGAACTGATCGGCCGTCGCCACTTCTTCATCGCCGTTGAATGACCGGTAGATCACGGCGGGGTGCGAGCCCGGGTGTTCCTCGATCGAGACGATTGTCAATTGATGCTCAAGCCGCCAGGGGTTGGCCGTGACATCGGTGTACCGTTGCCCTGGCGCCAAAAACGTTCGGGCAGGCATGGTGTATGCTCCTTGACCTCGTTCCTTCCAGCAAACCAGATGCGGTTGCATCTTCTCATCGTGATGATCTTGCCGAGACGTGTTCCACCGTACATCGGTGTTTTTACGGATTTGCCCTTGCCTTTCCCGAGCATCTTCACGTAGGTGTTTCGACGCACCGTCGTCCCATCTTCTTCACCATACGCAATACAACCCGGAGGAGAGGAGCAAGCGGCCATCCCCACCGAGAAGTCCCGATTCCTCAGGGTTACGACTGCGGGGGCAGAACCTGGACCCACTCCCGGATCTCCACGTCAGCCAGGACTCCGGCTGCCGTGTATGGATCAGCCTCGAGCAGCGCCTGCGCCTCGTCCCGGTTCTCCGCCTCGTAGATCAGCAGCGCGCCTTGGTCGTCCGCGAACGGCCCCGAGGCGATCAGCTTCCCTCGCTCTAGGAGTGACGTGAGATATTCCCGGTGACGCGGGCGCACGGCGAGCCGTGCTTCCCGATCCGGTCCAAACGTCAGCAACGCCACGAACTTTGCCATCTTCGCCCTACCCCTTCTCCCACGATGTTTCCGGCAGGTGAAGCTCGCTGCCGCTTGCCTCACCGAACTGCCCTGCCGTAGTCTACTCGCGCCCGCGGTCTTGTGGTTGGCAACGCCCCGGTGTGCGCGGTATCCCTTCACCGAGCTAGAGCAAGGATCGAGTCACGGTGACGGCATCCATCAACGAAGCTCCAGACGGCGAGCGCGCTCTCCGCGGCAGTCACATCGTTCCCCTCCGGCGCCAGTATCTTCAGATCAAAGCGCGCTTCCCGGACACCATCCTGCTGTTCCGGCTGGGCGATTTCTATGAAACCTTCGAGCGGGACGCGGAAATCGCTGCGGAAGTCCTGGACATTGTGCTGACCAGCCGGGAGATGGGCAAGGGGCAACGGCTGCCAATGGCCGGCATTCCTCACCACGCGGCCGAAGGGTACATTGCCAAATTGATCGCCGCTGGGCATAAGGTGGCCATTTGCGAGCAAATCGGCGAGGCGGCCAAGGGGCGCGGGATCGTCGAGCGCGATGTCACCCGCGTCGTTACGCCCGGCACGGTCCTCGAACCAGCAATGCTCGACGCGCGCTCTAACAACTACATCGCCGCGATCATCCACGAGGAGTGCCGTGTCGGACTGGCCGCTGCCGACATCTCCACTGGCGAATTCATGACCACCGAAATCTCGGCGCCATCCCTTGGTGAGGTGCTCGCGGCCGCCAGCCGTGAGCTCCTTCGGCTCAAGCCGGCTGAGGTGGTGCTGCCTGGCGACAGCAGGCACGCTCGGACGGATCAGGAGCGTACGAGCGGCGCGTGGTTTCCGGAGGGCACGGCTCGCTCGGTGCTCGACACGTGGAAATGGCGGCTGGATCGCGCTGAGGAGCGATTACGCCAGCATTTCGGCGTGGAGGCGCTCGATGGCTTCGGCTGCGCTGGGAAGCCGCTCGCGATTCAAGCCGCTGGTGGCCTGCTTCAGTATTTGTCCGAGACCCAGCTTTCCGGCCTTCAGCAAATCACCAGCCTGATCACCTATTCCGTCGACCAGTTCATGACCCTCGATGCGCAGACGCGGAGGAATCTGGAGCTCACCGAGAGCGCCAGAGGCGAGCGGCGCCACAGCCTCATCGCGGTCTTGGATCAGACGAAGACGCCGATGGGCGCCCGGCTCTTGCGCCGCTGGATTGGTCAACCGCTCCTGGACCTCACCGAGCTCCGGCTCCGCCAGGACGGCGTCGAACGCTTCTTCACCGATACACTCGCCCGGACGCAGGTGCGGCAGGCGCTCGCGCAGGTTGGAGATATCGAGAGGCTGACCAACCGAGTGGTTGCTGGCATCGCCACCCCGCGCGACCTCGGTCACCTGAGGCAATCGCTGGCGGCTCTTCCAGCGGTTGCGGCCGCGGCCGCAGGCACACCAGGGGCGCCTCGCATTCCCGACTGCTCCGATATCCACCAACTCCTGAGTGCTGGCATCGTCGATGACCCACCGGCAACCCTTGGGAAAGGCGGCGCGATTCGTCCGGGATTCGCTCCAGAGCTCGATGGGTATCGCGAGCGCGCGCGAGAAGCGCGGGAGTGGATCGCCAACCTGGAGCGGACGGAGCGCGAGCGAACCGGCATCAAGAGCCTGAAGGTCGGGTATAACAAGGTGTTCGGCTACTACCTCGAAATCACCGCTGCCGCACTGGCCGCCGCCGAGCGCGAACGCTCTGCCGCGCGTACCGACAATGGCTCGGTCCTCCCAGCCGATTACATTCCCAAGCAAAGCCTCGCCAACGCGACGCGGTATTTCACCCCCCAGCTCAAGGAATTTGAGACCGTCGTCCTGACCGCCCAAGATACACTCGCCGACATCGAAGCCGACGTTTTCAAGCGCATCACCACCCAGGTGGCAGGGGCAGCACACCGGCTGCTTGATGCAGCCAGGGCTGTTGCATATCTCGATGTGATCTCCACGCTCGCCGAAGTAGCGGTCCAGCGCAAATATGTCCGTCCGGAGCTAGATGAAAGTGGCGTCATTTCCATCGTTGCTGGCCGGCATCCGACCCTTGAGGCCGTCATGGGCCGCGGTGAGTATGTCCCCAACGACGCGTACCTGGACACCGACGAGGCGCAAATCGTGATCCTAACCGGACCAAACATGGCGGGGAAGAGCTCCTGGCTCCGCCAGGTCGCGCTGATCGTGCTGCTTGCGCAAATCGGCTCGTTCGTGCCGGCAGAGCGCGCCCGCATCGGACTCGTTGATCGCATCTTCACGCGGATCGGCGCTCAGGACGATATCGCCACCGGCCAGAGCACCTTCATGGTCGAGATGCTCGAAACCGCGAACATTCTCCATCATGCGACGAAGCGCAGCCTCGTCGTTCTTGATGAGATCGGTCGAGGCACCAGCACGTACGATGGCTTGGCTATTGCCCGGGCGATCGTGGAATACCTTCACAATTCCCCACGCCTCGGCTGCAAAACGCTCTTTGCCACCCACTATCACGAGCTGACCGAGCTGGAGCACGTGCTCCCGCGGGTGCGGTGCTATCGCATGGATGTCTTGGAAGAGGGAGATCGCGTCGTCTTTCTCCGGCACGTGGTGCCTGGCGGTGCCGATCGCTCCTACGGCCTCCACGTCGCTCAGCTCGCGGGCATACCCCGAGCGATCGTGCGCCGGGCCGGAGAAATCCTGGCGGAGCTTGAGCGCCATGGGCAAGGAAGCGGCGCCAAGGCCGAGCGGCGAGCTGCCATGCGGGCGCCAGCAAGTGGCGAACCCGTCGTGCAGCTCACCTTCTTCAGCGCGCCACATCCGGTCGTCGAGGAATTGAAAGCGCTCGATATCGAAGCATTGTCGCCGCTGGAGGCGATTACAAAACTGTTCGAGCTGCAGCAGAAAGCTAGAAGTGGCTCAGCAGAGCGTTGATTCTGTGGTCATCAGCGGCGATTGCAGGAACGGAAGCGGTCCGGTTTCCCGAAGCTCCCGGATTTCCCATGTCCCAAGGTTGAACTCGATCAGGGTCGTCTCATTGCCATCGCGAATCACGCCGATCGTAACCCAGTTGCCTGGGCGGAGGGGTTGGTGGGCAAGCTCCTGCTCAGTGAGCAATCTCCAATCTACTGGCCGTCCAGACACCGCCTTGATCGCGCGCCTGCGGCGCTCGACGGCTTGTCCCACGGCCCATCGTGCACGCTCTCCAAATTGCTCGATCACCGCGTGTGCGAGTGAGCCAAGTGGCTGATTCGCGTTCATCTTCGTACCCTGTTTGCCTTGACTGCGGACTAACCTAACCCGGGCATGTTTGCCGCGGCAAACACGTTGCCACGCTACGCAATGCAAAACCGGCGAATATTCGTTCCTCGGCGCAACAAAAACGCATCAGGCTCTGTGCCAGCGTGCATGCAAGATCCGTGCCTGTATGTACACCATCGTGCCCTCGCGCTGCGCGTGCCAGTCATGTACGCCCAGGGTACTTTCTGCGCTGCCGTGCCAGTTAAAAACCCGATGAATCCTGGCGGTTGGCTCGCTCTCCTGGTATGCTCCCGCACATGAAGGTGGACGGTTCACGGCCGCGCGCCCAGGTCGGCATGGTTGGTGCCGGGCAACTGGCGCGCATGACGCTGCAAGCGGCAATCCCCCTTGATGTGCACGTGCGGCTGCTGGCTGCGCGCCCGGATGATGGAGCGGCGCGTGTCGCCGCTGATGTCATGCTTGGCGACCCCGACGATCCCGTGGCCGTTTCCGCGCTCGCGACGTCGTGCGACGTCGTAACCTTTGATCACGAGCTTGTGCCGTTCCCGCTGCTGGCGGAACTGGAGCGCCGGGACGTGGTTCTCCGGCCGTCCGCTGCCGTCATGGCGCTGGCCCAGGACAAACGGCGCCAGCGCGAAACATTCGCCGCGCTCAACCTGCCAGTCCCGCCGTTCGCCGTGCTGACGCGCCCTGAGCAAGCGGCGGAATGTGGCGAACAGTGGGGCTGGCCGATCGTGATCAAAGCCGCGCGCGGTGGCTACGATGGGCGCGGCGTCTGGGTGTTGCATGACGCTGCCGCGGCAACCGGCCTGACTGCATCGCTCATCGCTGCTGGCATCGAGCCGGTCGCCGAGTGCTGGGTGCCGATCGAGCGCGAAGTTGCCATCCTGGTTGCGCGCCGTCCAAATGGCGAAACGGCCGTCTATCCCCTGGTTGAAACCGTACAGATCAACGGCATCTGCCGGGAAATTCTGGCGCCAGCGCGGGTGCCCGAGCCGCTCGCGCGCGAAGCTGCCCGGCTCGCGGAGATGATTGCGACGGCCTCTGGAGTGGTCGGCATCCTTGCGGTCGAGTGCTTTGTCAGCGAGGGCACGCTCCTGATCAACGAGATCGCCACCCGCCCGCACAACTCCGGCCACTATTCGATCGAAGGCTGCGTTACCTCGCAATTCGAGCAGCACCTCCGCGCGATTCTCGACTGGCCGTTGGGACAGGCATCGCTGACCGCGCCCGCGGTTGCCACGGTGAACGTCCTTGGCAACGCCGCTGGTGACGACCCACGGGCATGTCTGCCAGCAGCGCTGGCGATCCCCGGCGTCCATGTGCATCTCTACGGCAAGACGCCCCGTCCAGGGCGAAAGCTGGGCCATGTGACCGTTTGTGGGGAGCACATCGAGGATGTCCGGGAGCGCGCCCAATGCGCGGCTTCCATCCTCGGTGCCCCGTTGCCAGAGGGTGTTTGCGCATGACATCCACTGAGCGGACAGCGCCACTCGTCGGCGTCGTCATGGGCAGCGATTCCGACCTGCCGACGATGCAAGGAGCCATCGAGGTTCTCCGAGACTTTGCCATCCCCTGTGAGGTGCGCATCCTCTCGGCTCACCGAACCCCAGATGAGATGCTGGCCTACGCCCGCGCCGCGGCTGGGCGTGGTCTGCGCGTCATCATCGCTGGCGCGGGCGGTGCCGCGCATCTGCCTGGCATGCTCGCCTCGGCAACGCCGCTCCCCGTGATCGGCGTGCCCGTACCGGTGACCCAGCTTGCTGGTGTGGATGCGCTCCTCTCCATCGTGCAGATGCCTGCCGGTGTGCCCGTCGCCACCGTCGCGATCGGCAATGCTCGCAATGCTGGCCTCCTGGCCGTGCGCATCCTGGCAACCGCCGACGTCCAGCTCCGGCAAGCCATGGAGCGCTATCAAGAGCAGATGGCCGAGACGGTTCGCGCCAAAGACCGCAACATCCAGAGCTAGTTCCGCGCTTCCCCGTGATGCTGCGCCGTTCCCCACGATTGCCTGGTTGCCCGGCCGGCGCCTCATCGCTATACTTTTGAAAGCTACTATCACTCTAACAGGTTGGTTTCGACCATGCCGATGAGGTACATGGACGGATGAGTAAGGACATCATCAGTGCACGCGCCGACGTGCTCATTCTCGGCTCTGGGCCAGCGGGTTGGACTGCCGCGATCTACGCCGCTCGTGCCAATCTCCAAACCGTCCTCTTTACCGGTCTCACGCGCGGCGGCTTGCCCGGTGGGCAGCTCATGTTGACCACAGAAGTCGAGAATTTCCCAGGCTTTGAGGAAGGCATTCTCGGCCCGGCGCTGATGGAGCGCATGAAGCGCCAGGCGCTCCGCTTTGGCGTCTCCGCTATCGAAGCCGATGTCACACGCGTCGAGCTGGCTCAGCCGCCGTTTGCCGCCTACGCCGCCACGAGCGCTGGGGAAACCCGGTTCGAAGCCCGGTCCGTCATCGTGGCGACGGGGGCTTCACCACGGTGGCTCGGCCTTCCCTCGGAGGCGCGCTTGCGTGGGCGCGGGGTGTCGTCCTGTGCCACGTGCGACGGATTCTTCTTTCGTGGTGAACACGTCGGTGTCGTCGGGGGCGGGGATACCGCGCTCGAAGAAGCGCTGCACCTTGCGCGGCACGCGGCTTCCGTCACGGTTATTCACCGGCGGGGCGAGCTGCGTGCCTCCAAGATCACGCAGGAGCGTGCCCGCGCACACCCGGCAATCCACTGGGCATTCCACAAGGAAGTCGTTGAGGTACTCGGTGACCAGCGCGTCGAGGGTGTCCGCCTTCGCGACACACGGACGGGTGAGCAATCGCTGCTTCCACTCACCGGGCTGTTCATTGCCATTGGCCACCGACCAAACACAGAACTGTTCCGCGGCCAGTTGGAGCTGGACGGCGATGGCTACATCATGACGCACCGCCACACGCAGACCAGCGTTCCCGGTGTTTTCGCCGCTGGTGATGTCGCCGACCGGCGGTATCGCCAGGCCATCACGGCCGCTGCCTCGGGTGCCATGGCAACGCTCGATGCCGAGGAATACCTGCGTGAGGAGCGGTGGTTGGACTGGAGCGAGGAGCGGCCAGCGGTGCGGCCGGAGATGTCGAGCTATACGCCGATGGCAGTGATCGAAAGCGTGACCCCGCCAGTAGCACCCGAAATGACAGCGCCGCGGCAGCCCCGTGTGGTGATGTACACCACGTCCTGGTGTCCAGATTGCCACGCGGCCAAGCGATATCTGGGGCGGCTTGGCATCGCTTACGAGGAGATCAACATCGAAGAGACGCCCGGGGCGGCGGCGTTGGTCGAGCAGTGGAGCGGCGGGTATCGCACGGTGCCGACCTTCGATATCAATGGCACCATCGTCGTCGATTTCAACCGCGAGGCGTTGGACCGGGCACTGCGGTCACATTACGTCCATCAGCGTGCGGAAGCAGAGGGTTCCTAAGCAGTGTTCCTCATCAAATCCGGCATTCGCCAGCATTCGTGCCGTCACCGTGCGGCTGAAGTCCCCGCGCTGAGGGCATCAAGGTCACATCCAAGGGCGTTGTGTCCTGGGCGGGTCCCTACTCGGCCTTTCATCGCAACAGTCGGAAACGATTGTCCGCACTACCAAAGCGGAGTATGATTGAAGGCGTGCCGGCAGAGGGAAGGCTGCTGGCACGATTCCGGCACTACGTCGAACAACCGACGAGGAGTCTCCCATGTTTGGTGGAGCGCGTCTCCTCCTGGCGCTCGCCTGTGTTCTGATTCTTGCCTCGCTCTTGGCAGTGATTGTGCTTGCCGTATCGTTGTGGGCCGCCCTTGCACATGGCTAATTTCCCCCAGGAATGCCATGCGTCGTGTCAATTCCTCCTGAAGTCGTGATCGCGACTCCTGTTCTCGATATCGCTCCGTGCGAGTTCCCACCTGAAGGTTGCTGGCCCCCTCACGCGACTATAGAAGGTTCCCGACGGCAATTCATGGCGTCGGGATTCCCACTGACCTCCGCCTACCTGCACCAAGCCGGTTGCGACCACCTCGTGGAATACAAGGAACTGGAGGAGCCGCCATCAGGGGGCTTCGTCAATCGCCCCGCTGCTCGCGTGATTCCGCCGTACGCGCATGCCGGGGCTCCTCTGCCAGTCCCACGAGCATCCCGCGCCAGCGTCCCTCTCCGTCATCCCAGCGCACTTGTCGTCATCCCGAGCAAGCGAGGGATCTCGCTGCAAGCCCTCAGGCCGCAGCAAGCAGCCATCAGGATGCGGCGACGTACGGATGGGGTTCCCACGCGATCGGGAATCGCGCGGGGTCCCGGTGCCTCACGGCGGACGGCTGAGGGCTGACGGCTCATCATGAGAGATTCCTCGCTTTGCACTCCCGCGCTAGCGCGAACGGGATGGCTGGTGACAGGTGCCGGGTCCTGCTCACGCACGCTCCGCAGGCGTTTCGGTCGTCACCTGAGCATGGGCACTCGGTCGCACCACCACCGAATGATGCACGATGCTGGTCACGAGTCAATGACGATGAATACAGTGGAGCAAGCTCCGTCGTGTCAACGGCTGCCAGCGGCTTCATCCAGGAGAGCCACATTGTCAATTAGCCGCACCGAGCCGAGGCGAGCGGCAACAATGGCGCGGGCGCCAGGAGCCACGTGCTCCAGGGGATCCAGGGTCTCTCCGTCCACGATAGCCAGATACTCGACGATGAGGTTGGGCGCGGCGGCCAGATGCTCCTGTCCAAGCTGAAGAAGTCGCGCAACTGAGACCTCACCTGCGCGGGCTGCGCTGGCCATGGCAAACAAGGCCTGTGGAATGGTCACGGCCTCGGCGCGTTGCTGGGGGGTGAGCCGGGCATTGCGAGAGCTGAGCGCCAGGCCATCTGCTTCCCGCACCGTTGGGCAGCCGACGATCTCGCCGGGTAGCTGCAAATCGCGATGCAGCCTCCGCACCACGAGCAGTTGCTGGTAATCCTTCTCACCAAAGTAAGCGCGCCGGGGACGAACCGTGTTCAGGAGGATCGTGACGACGGTAGTCACCCCACGGAAGTGCCCAGGACGCGCTGGGCCCTCCCAGCGTTCGGTGAGGCCTGCAACCTCAACGAAAGTCGAGAAGCCGGGTGGATAGACTGTCGCCACATCGGGCGCATAGACGATGTCTGCACCTGCATTTGCGGCAAAGGCAACATCTCGGTCGAGGTCGCGTGGATAACGCGCCAGATCGTTCGGATCGTCAAACTGTGTTGGATTGACGAACACGCTGACCACGGTGAGCGCGTTGTCGCGCGCGGAGCGGCGGATGAGCGCGGCGTGACCGGCGTGCAGCGCGCCCATCGTGGGAACAAAACCGACTTCCTGATCACCGAGCAGGGAGCGCAGCGTGTTCGGGTTTGTGATGACGCGAGCCATGCTGCCTTACCTCGGCGCGCGCTCCGAATCCACTACGCCAAGCTCCGCTTCCAGCGCGTCGAGCACGGTGGGTGACAGCGTAAATTGATGCTCGGTGGCTGGGAAGGCACCTGTGCGCACGTCGTCAATGTAGGTAGCAAAAGCGCGCGTGATGTCCTGGCCAAGGGTGGCGTAGCGCTTGACGAAGCGTGGCGTGAACCGCTCATCCATCCCGAGCAAGTCAGCGGCCACCAGTACCTGACCGTCGCACGCTGGACCAGCGCCGATGCCAATGGTTGGAATCGTGACGCGCTTCGTAATCAGCGCGGCGAGTTCGGCTGGCACTAGTTCGATGACGAGCGCGTAGGCACCGGCCTCCGCGATCGCCTCGGCATCCGCGATGATATCGCGTGCTGTTTGGAGATCGCGTCCTCGCACACGGAATCCCTCGGCGAGCGCCGCCGACTGCGGCGTCATCCCGATATGTCCCATCACTGGGATGCCGGCGTCAACGATCGCGCGGACGCGCGGAGCCATCGTCCGACCGCCTTCAAGCTTGACCGCGTCGGCCCCACCATCCTTGATCAGCCGGCCGGCGTTGGCTATTGCCTGCGAATCGCTGATCTGATACGTGAGGAACGGCAGATCGGCGACGACATGGGTTGCCGGGGCTCCCCGGCGCACGGCACGGCAGTGGTGGAGGATATCGGCAAGGGTCACGGGAACGGTCGACTCGTAGCCGAGCACGACCATGCCGAGCGAGTCGCCGACTAAGATGAGATCTATCCCGGCCGATTCAGCCAAGCGGGCGGTCTGCGCATCGTAGGCTGCGATCATGGCCAGCTTTGGCCCGGCCTTGCGCGCTCGAATGTCCCCAATACGAAGTTTCTGTCGCTCTCCTGCTCCCATCGGGCTTTCGATCCTCATCTCGTCTCCAGGGATGAGCGTCCAGCCGGCGACGGTCCGACCTCAGCGCTCGACACCGATCGTTGCTTGTCGATCGCTCACGCCTGAGTGCTCGTACCTACCTCCCGATTCCTGACTGGTGATTCCTGGAACAGGCTCCGGCTCCACGTCAGCATGGCGAAAGGCGCCGTTGAGGGGCAACGCCCGCTGCGCCCCTTCCGGCAGGGTCTGCAGTGCGGCGGCGACAAAGTCACGGAACAGAGGATGGGGGCGGGTTGGCCGGCTGCGGAATTCGGGATGGAATTGAACGCCAATAAAGAAGGGATGATCGCGTAGCTCCATGATTTCGACAAGCTCGCCATCCGGTGAAAGTCCGCTGGCGATCAGCCCGGCTTCGGCGAGCGCCTCCCGATAGGCATTGTTGACCTCGAAGCGATGCCGGTGCCGTTCAAACACCACCGGCTCGCCATAGGCAGCGGCCGCTTTCGTCCCCGGTTCCAGCCGGCACGGCCACAGACCAAGGCGCATCGTCCCACCCATTTCTACACCACGCTGGCCGGGCATGAGGTCAATGACGGGATGCGGCGTCTCGGGATCGATCTCCGTTGAGTTCGCCTCTTTGAATCCGCAGACGTTCCGAGCCACCTCGATCACTGCCATATGCAACCCATAGCAGAGGCCGAGATAGGGCAGCTTGTGCTCGCGCGCCCATTGCGCAGCCAGCACCTTACCTTCGGTGCCGCGTGGACCGAACCCA
>JBHOQQ010000093.1:0-9514 GCA_042408955.1 Thermomicrobiales bacterium | reverse complement strand
CCGGTGAACGTGGACGAGCTGCCGACTTCGGAGAAGATCAAGCGGGGGATTGCGTGGGTGCGTCGGTAAGGGGGGCGAGCCGTGACTGCGGAGCGAAGCGGAGCAGTGACGGCGAAGCTTCAACAGGGAAGGGAGAGTAGGTCCGTATGGCGCTAACGAAGGTGGAGGCCGCGAAGCTGAGCAATGATCTGCTCGTTCGCGGGGTGATTGAGACGATCGTCAAGGAGAGTATGCTGCTTCAGATGCTCCCCTTCATGGAGGTGACGGGCACGGCGGTCACGTATAACCGTGAGGCGACGATGCCGGCTGCCACGTTCTACGACGTGGGGGACACGTGGACTGAGGCGACGCCGACGTTTACCCAGGTGACGGCGACGCTGAAGATTCTGGGCGGCGACGCGGACGTTGATAACTTCCTGGCGAGTACGTACGCCAACGTGAACGACATTGAGGCGGAGATTATCGCGCTGCGGGCGAAGGCGGTGGCGCACAAGTTCTCTGATGCGTTCTTCAATGGCGACTCTGCGACTGATCCAAAGAGTTTTGACGGGCTTACCAAGGTGCTGAATGGCACGAGCCAGGAGATTACGGCGGGGACGAACGGGGCGCAGCTGACGCTGGACATGATGGATCAGCTGATTGATCTGGTGCTGCCGGGGAAGCCGGATGCGCTGTTTATGAGCCGGCGCACACGGCGGAAGTTGAAGTCGCTGCGTCGAAGCTCTGGCACGATTCTGGAGGCGGACGTCAACCAGTTCGGGCAGCGGATTGAGAGCTACGACGGTATCCCGGTGATTGTGGATGACTTCATCAGCGACACGCAGACTCAGGGGACGAGCGGCGCGGTGTGTTCCAGCATCTACGCGGTGAAGTTCGGGCAGGGGCTGGGCGTGATGGGGCTGGAGCACGGGGGCATTCAAGTCGAGCAGGTGGGGGAGCTTGAGGCGAAGGATGCGACGCGCTGGCGGATCAAGTGGTACACAGGGCTCGCGGTCTTCTCCATGCTGGGCGTGGCGCGGATCAAAGGGATTCTGCCGTAGGGACGAGGGGTAAGGGGCAGGGCACCTGTGTCACCGTCCGACGCCTGGAGCCGGTGCTGGCAGGCATGGTGCGGGCGCGGGTGTGCCGGGTCATCGGCCTCTTTCACGAGATCACCGAGCGGGACGCGGCTATCGCGGCTGCGTTCGCCAAGTTTGGCTATCGCCGGCGGGTATCTCGGTCGGCGGAGTGATTGGCCTCGTTACCATCCTCTCAGAGGTGAGTGACGTCGGGCGCTTCCTGTCCGGCAAGCCGTTCGTGACCCACATCGGCTCGTGCCTTATCGATACGCGGAGCGGAGCGTACAGGACCGCCGACCCGCGCCTCTCGCCAGCCGGCAACCGGTACGTCCGGCGGATGATCAGGCTGCTGGCCAGCAGTGTCGTGCGTCACCTCGGTCGTTCCAAGCGGACTTCGACCGGCGGACTGCCGTCGGCGGCAACAAGCCAGACACCTTCAGCCGGGCTGTCCCATCCCGGCTGCGGGGATCACCCGAATCGACGGACGTGTAACTAAGGGGTGCTCACGAGCGATGCGCTCTGTGCTCGCATTGCCGGCGAGGCGTGGCCGCCTGGCCGGTGGTCCCGCGATTCGCGTCCAACTCGGTTCGGCTTCACTGCCCGGGGGTGCGCGTTGTCGGGCGGAGCGTCTGAACCCAATCAACCCGAGGAGCTCGTCAGACGGCAGTCGCCCCCCGATTTCATCCTGGACAGGTTCCGGCGCCCTTCCAGAACGCCGGCGGCTCAGCGTGCCGGCCCGACGGCGGTTCCGTGACCGCGTGGTGGCCGACTAGGCGGTCGGTGGTGGCCCCAGGATCTCCACCCCGTACTCGGCTGCGATCCTGGTCAGAGCGGTCGGGTCGATCGGTCCAGGTTCGGGCAGGCACCGCGCTTGGGCAGGTTCGCCGACGGCGGCAGCAAAGGCCTCGAACCCCGCAGGGGTGGTGATTTGCAGGGCACGGAGGGGCTCGTCCTCGCTCACCAGGAAGGTGTGGGGCAGGCCGGCCGGGAGAAACACGATGTCGCCGGGTCCTGCTTGGAGCTGTTGACCCTCACAGGAGAACGTGGCCTGGCCCGAGATGATGTAGAACAGCTCGTCTTCGTTGAGATGCCGATGCCGTGGGGGTGCGAATCCGGCAGGATTCAGGAACTCGACCAGGGTGAGCCGACCGTGGGTGTCGGTACTGGTAGCCTTGACCGTGACCAGATTGCCAAGGAACCAGATGAGCTCTCCCTCGCCTTCGCGGCGCACGTACGGGAGGGGTGCGTGAGGCGTGTCCATGGCTCTCTCCCTTGCTAGTCAGGATCCCATACGATATGGTAATCATACTAGCATGAGGTGAGCGCTATGGCAATAGGTCGAGATGAGCCCTACACCCAGTCGTTGCTGCTGGCAGCCTACCAGCAGACCGTCGCCGAGCTCTTGGCGGCCTTGGCTCGCGCCGGGCACACCTCCATCCGCCACAAGCACGGGGCCGTATTCGCCAATATCGATGCAGGCGGGACCCGCCCATCGGTGCTTGCTGAACGCGCAGGTATGACGAAGGCTGCACTCGGCGAGCTCGTGGACGAGCTTGAGCGCCTCGGCTACGTCACTCGCCAGACTGATCCATCCGACCGTCGGGCCAAGCTCGTCGTCCCGACGGAGCGGGCCATGGAGGTAACGGCGCTTGTGCAGCAGGTCAATGACGAGATCGAGCACCGGCTCCGCAAGGAATTGGGAGACGACGGTTACGCCTCGCTCCGCCGGGCGCTCGCGGCACTCGTCCCGAGGAAGCGGCAACTGGTCCAGCCGCGCATCCATCCGCCGACACCGCGCTCGGTGCAAACGTACTGAATCGGCCAGCCGGCTCGCCGGCCCATGCGCAGCCGCTGAGCTCGTCTGTGTTGCCCGACGAGGGCCGGTCTTCACTCGGCAAGGGTGATCCAGAGCATCGTGAACGCAACCGTCCAGGGGTGGTGTCGCCGATGCCGGGACTTGTGCGGGACAGCGGCATGCGTTGCATTGCCACGTGATCGGAGCGGGCGCTCAGCCCCAGCGCGTGGGGCTACCGCCCCCGCGCTGACCCTACGAACTCGGCGACAGCCTGCTGATGGTCCACTCCTGGTCCCCTTTGTTGCTCAACACCTGCGCGCCAAAGCTTCCTTCGGGCGAGATCCGAGCGTCGCGGAGTGACCCGACGGAACCATTGAGCGACCGACGCAGGCGCATGCTTGCCATCCGTGCCTCGCCGTGATAGCCTCTGCCAAGACATATTGACCGGTGTCGATTTGCGATCCTGACGACTCTTCGTCTGAAGGAAAGGAGACTTTCGTGAGGAGTGGCGTGCAGGCATTGACCACTGCGCTCGTGCTCTTTGCCCTGGCGGTGCAGCGGCACACTCCTCTCTTCTCGCATCTTCCTGACCGCCGGCCATTGCACCGATGGCGCCGCCAGCGCCCAGGTCTGGTTCGATGAGCATGTCACGCTCGATACCGGCTATCCCTTTAGCGGCGGCGTGACCGGCACGCCGTACACGCACCCAGGCTTCCAATTCGTTCTTCCCAATACCAACGACGTGGGAATCATCGTGCTCGATAGGCGTGTCCGCTCCGGCACGTATGGCCGCTTGCCACAGCTTGGGGCACTGGATGCGCTGGCCACCAAGCGTGGGACGCAGGACGTCACCTTCACCGTCGTTGGCTATGGGTTGCAGGAGGTCAAGCCAACGGTGATGGCGGAGCGATCGCGACTGCAAGCGACGGTGCAATTGGTCAATCTCCGCAGCGCGCTGACCGATGGCTACAACATCCAGCATACCAACGCGCCGGGTACGGGCGGCGGCACCTGCTTCGGTGACTCAGGCGGCCCGGTCTTCGAGGGCACGAGCAACGTGATTGTTGGCATCACTTCGTTCGGCCTGAATGCCAACTGTGTTGGTTCTGGGTTCGCCTACCGGACGGACATCGCCAGCGCGCAGGATTTCATCGGGCAATTCCTGTAATGCAACGCGAAAAAGGCGATATCTATCAACGACTGGCGGCCTCCAGGAGCACCTCGGAGGCCGCCAACCATCAGGATGAATGCGCGCTCGGCTTCCGATCGGGCAAGCGTTGCGCGTCGCTAGCCAAGGGCGGCAAGGAAGGCATCGCAGAAGAGGGCGAAATCGCTCTCTGCCTCGGGATGCGGCCCTTTGATGAGCACCTCTTCGGAGACTACGTTGCCCGTATTGGGATCGATCGTGGTGATAAAGGAGATGATTCCGGCGTCACGCACAACGACTCCTCCCGTGCCATGTGAGGAGATCTGCTCCGGCAGGCCCTTGAACGTGGTGACGAAGGTCAGCGTCCCATCGACGTTCTCCGTCAGCGAACCCGCAACCTGTCCACCGGTCTTGAGCGAGGCCGTCCGTCCGTCATCTGCAGTGAAGAGGACATTGGTCTGGCCGGTGACTTTGAACGAGGTGTCGGAGATCCAGCCGACCTGATTCACGGTGACGTCGACGGTGCCGATGACGCCGCAGATATCCACTCCCGGGATCGTCTCACGAAACCGGTCATGGAACGTCGGTGATGCCGCGGAGGCGGAGGCGAGGGGAAGCGCGGCCAGCATGGCGAAGGCAAAGAGTGCGATGACGCGCAGCGGGTTAGCGCGAGTCATTGATGTTTCCTTTCTGTGACGCTGTGCGGCCTAACAACTCCTAACAACTGATCTTGTCGAATTCGACGACGAGCCCGGTTGCGCTGATGCTGAAATGGGCGGTTTCATGGAAATCGATCCGCGAGCCGTCGGAGCCGGTGCCTTTGATGGTGAAGGTGAAGGTGCTGGCTGCGTTCTTCTGATTGCCGTTGAAGCCGCCCCAGAACGTGAAATGACCGGTATAGGAAGGAAGCGATGGATCGTCAGCGGGAACCGCCTCAAAGGTGCCGGTCTGGGTAAAGGTGGCGTGGACCGTCCCGTTCGGCAGCGTGGTCAGGTGATCCACCTGGTTGTAGGTAATGGTGATTTGATAGAGGGCGTCTCCCACGCAAGGCAGGACATCCGTGAAAGTCTCGGTGGCGCCGTGTGAGGTGGTGGTCTCGCTAACGGCGCCGTTCCCAGCTAGAGCGACAGGGCTAGCGACGAGTGATAGCCCCACGACGGCCAGCAGCGTCAGGATCAATTTGCGCAGCACCATGGTGATGTTCTCCTTCCGGCGCGCTTGGCACCTAACGAGGACGGTGTGGATGGCGGACATGGCATCTCCTCCTTTCAGGGAGCATGGCCGGCCGTTTTGCCGGAGAACACACCGAGCGCCGCCGCACAGGGTGCGCCAAGACATGAAGACGCCGTACGTCGCCGGGTGACACGTGGCCTGCGCTGGCAAGGAGAACGCCGCGACATCACGGCATCCACAGGATCGTAGCGCCTGCCTTCCGGCTCCGCGTCATGCAAACGGAGGACAGCTGAGGGGGAAGCTGGCCACGGCGTCAGTCACCCGCACCGCACGCTTTCGCGGCAGTTTGAAGCTGAGCCTGCGCAGCCGCAAAATCGCTAACGAGTCCTGGAACCTTCTTGAGGTCGTCGAGGTAGTTCGGGTCAAAGGCGTTGAGGCGCTCACCCGCTTTCGTCAGCCGCTCTGACAGCGCGTCGAGGGCGGCGATGACGGTATCACGAGCCTCAATGAGTGCGGGCGGTGCGGTGCTCTTGCGCAGATCGCTGGCAACGTTCCCAAGGGTCACACCGAACTCGATGAGCTGCGGCCCGCTGCCAAGCCCGACCATCGGCAAGGTGGTGGTGAGCAGATTGACGATGCGATCCGCTTCCTCCAAGCGCTTCGTCACCGCGTCATACCAATCGGCAGCACCAGCGCAAGGATCAGCTGGGATCGGTGTCGGGGTGGGGACATCGTTACCACCGAGCGAGCCAGACGCCACGCGGTAGACGAAGAGACTAGCCTGCGTCTGGTTGCCCCGAGCGTGGAGCCAGCCGATTCCATGGTGCCCTGAACCACGCTGGGGTAGCAGGGCAAAGTAAAGGTCATCGCCGTTCCCGGCAGGCACATCGCCACATGCGACAAGCACATCACCGGTAGAGATGGCGATTGCCACACTCCCGGCAAGCGAGGCGAGCGGTTGATCGACCGTGGTGAAACTTGTCTGCACGGGGGGATCGGCGGTCTCCTGCTGCCGGAACTCGCGGAGACGGGTAATTGGCGCTCCCGGATTCTGACACGAGCCTCCAATCACTGTCGCTTCGAGCGCGCCGCGCTGCGCCGCGGCAGGAATTGGGGTAGTGAGTGCGGCCAGGACAAGAGCGAGGAAGGAAACGATAACGCAATGAGAAGCCACGACGCACCTCCTCCCGCGCTACGCCAGTACAGGCCATTGAGACGACTGTGAGCCATGTGGGACCGGGCTCCGGGCGAGGGCTCAGCCAATCGACTGAGTCGCGCACGTGGCGTCGCTCTACGATGTGCCAGCCTGATGTTCCTCAAGGATGGCCTTGATGTTGTTCAAGCTCGCTTGCTATTGCGCCGCACCCTTGCGCTCCATTTCGGACAGGTTCATTTTGAGCACCAGCCGGGCGAAGATCTGCGACGGCAACCACGACTGGCGCATGTGAATCGTTTGCGTGAGCCGTGTGCGCTTGGCATCCAGCGGCTCGAGATCGAAGGCAAGCTGGGCGCTTGTGCCCATCGTTATCGGCACGGGATGCGCCCTCCAGGCAATCCGCCGGTTGGGTTCAAGCTCAGTGACTTCGCACTCAGTCGTGCCTTTGAACGCTTTCGCCGGCATTGGGCCGCGTGGTGGCCGGTCGGCGTGCATGGCCTGGCGCTCGTAGGTGCGGTACACGGCGCCAACGCCCCGGCCATCCCCAGGAGCACGCTGCTCCATCCGTTCCAATGTCTGCGCCCACTCGCAATGCTTCGGAAAATCAGCCAGGTACGCGTAGACGCGATCGACGGGCGCATTGATGTCGATGGTGCTCTGCCACTGAATTTCCATGGTCTTCTCCTGGTGAATGCTGCCCTCGACAGGGGTAGGCTGCCGCTGCCAGGTCAAATCACTGCGCATTCCCGGCTCGACCACCAGTGGCAGCGCCCAACGAACGCGTCACCTCGCGACCACTGGCGCAGACCGGCACCATCTCCAGGGGAACCGGGCGGCATCAGGCTTACGCCTCGAAGACGACCTCGTACGTTTCCGGTACGTCGAGCCGCACGCCACTCTCTTGCAACCGGCCAAGGATATCGCCAAGCAACGCCCGGTCGAAGCGGGCATGACTCTCGGTATCCCAGGTCGTGATAGCGATGATTGTCCCGTTCGACCGATTTGCGCCACCTGAATACGATTGGAAACCGGGGAGACGGCTTAACGCCGCCGCGACATCCGCAGTCAGGGGAGCGACTTCGTCGTACCGGGCAGGATCGAAGGTGCCGCGGGTGATGCGCACGTACATCGTGATCTCGCTTTCTGCGCGACACGGCTCCCTGGAGACAGTTCGCTAATCATCGGGCCTGTGGAGCGAAAACGCAACCTTCCACGGGAAAGCACGACATCACGTGAGCACGGTGCCTCGGTGCTGCCCAAGGGCTGTGCTGGCAGCGATGCGGCGAGTCCCTACACAGTGCTCGCGATGACCCGGAGCAGTGCTTCTGCACCGCGCTCTAGCTGGCCGGAGTCGCGCCCGGCGTCGCTGGCATGGGCAGGAGCCCCGCGGCTGCCAGGATGGGAACATTGTCGTAATAATCCGAGCTGCGGCGGATTTTGTCGCCCGAGAGCTCGAAGATCGTCGCACCATGGAAGCTAACGGGTTGTCCGGAGCCGGGTGCAAGCCCAGGAAATTGGCCTGTGTAGCGGAAGCTGAACACCCACTCGGCGGCAGCCCAGCCATGAGCGCCAAAGGCGCTGCGGGGCTCGATGTGGATGTCGCTAACCTGTTCGACGAACGCGTGAAGGAAAGCTTCAACCTGACCAGGTTCGGAACGGGTATCAGAGGGCACGTCTTCGTAGATGCCATCGCTGGTGTAGAGCTCGGCAACTGCTGCTGCGGGGTCGGGTGCGGACCAGGCAGCGAACCAGGCTTCAACGACAGCAGGCGCGGCTCCTGGTGTAGCCTCCTGGGCGCCGGCCAGTCTGCGGGCTGCGAAGGCAAGGCCACCGGCGCCGATGCTGCCGAGCGCGGCACGGCGGGTGAGGGGAAACCAGATGAACGATGCGTGAGCCGCTCGATGTGACGGAGCCATGGCGCGTCCTCCCAGGTACTCGCCAAGAACGAGCAATCCACCCGGTCGCGGACCGCTGTCACGGGATGTACGGCGGTGGCCCGTGTCTGGATCACTCAGGTACGCAGCGCTGAGCGGGTTGCGTCCTCTGAGCGTCTATCGCCTGGTTGCCAAGGTGGCCTTGCCAGATGCGGCGACTGCCTCTGGTGCTGGCAGCGTTGTGTCCTCCTCTGTGGGGCAGGAAGCTCCTCAGGAGAGGGATCACTGGGTGGGGGTGACTCTCCCGCCGGCCCCTCCTGATTCGCCGCTTCAGGCAGATAGTGGTGCAACACACCCTGAAGGACTTCTTCACGCTCCTTAGCGCGGAGCGTGCGATCGAGGATCTCTTGCGGCGTGGCGATCTCTTGCCCGGCTTGGCCACACCGGGAGACCAGTGATTCCAGTAACCGTAAGAGACTGGCAGCGCGCATCGGTGTGTCGAGCACGATCGACAGTTGTTCCCAGGCAACAGATACCACCATGGTGGACGCGCGCTGGTAGGCGCACCTAGGACTTTGGTCCTGTTTCGGCTCACATCTGTCTTGTGGGACACAAGGATGTTTAGGGAGTTACAGAGCGCGCCGGGAGCGTTTGCTTCAGGCTGGAAGATCCGCCGGATGGCGACGCTGTGGCAAGGGCGCCCACGATGTGTTCGCGATTGACGAGCACGGTAAGCGGTTCCGGTGGCTCGCCGGCCGGAATCCCGGCATCGCTGGTTACGAGGCCCGCCCGCGTGACGGCAATGAAATGTTCGGGCCAGGCCAGCACATGTGCAAGGGGATCGACGCGTCCCGTGAGATGAACGCAGCCGATGACCACCAGGGAGCGCAAGACGAGCGCCACGCGCACGGGTGTCTTCGGAACGTAGGCAGCGAACCGCTTGTTCGCCGGCCGCTCCGGCTCATCAATCACCACCACGCATGCGAGGTCGGTCTTGCGAATGAGCCCCGCCGGGAAGCTGCCAAGCGGCGTGTCGAGGCGATCGATACGAACAAGGAGGGGTGAGGTGAGGGAGAGCACAGACGTTGTCGGATCGTTGAGGAGATCGAGAACCCGGCGGGGCGCCCCGTGATGCCCAACCACAAGATCACCGATCAGCGCGATGCGCTCGGTGAAGCAGGCGATGCGAGCAACAGCGTGATGAGACTGCGCAACCATGACCAAACGCCCTCTCCGCGCCCAGCGGCGGAGCAAGCCCTCGGGTCAGACTACGCGAATTTCTCGGGTGCGAGAGAGAGCCAAAAGTCCTGG
>JBHOQQ010000199.1:0-15619 GCA_042408955.1 Thermomicrobiales bacterium | reverse complement strand
GGAATACACAATGGGATAGGCGCTAAAGATTCCCAACACCAGCAGCGCCGGTAGCAGACAGATGGCAGCGGCGGAGAGATCGCCAAGTCGATTCGCATGGCGATACCAGGCAGCCACACGCAACCATAAAGGGAGAGCGGTCCGGAAGCCCGGCACAGAGGCGCGCTGACCAGCAGACCAACGATGCCTACGTGTGCGGCTGATCATCGGCTTGACCTCTGATGCCGGACTTCGACGGTCGCCAGACAAGCGATCTTCTCCAGCGGCTAGGATGTGGCGAGCAAGGCGTTCACAGCGCGCTCTGCCGCGGCGAGAGCATCGGCAACACTGGTCTGACCGAGCAGCGCGGCTTCAAGCTCCCGTGAGAAGGCGTCCGAGATCTCCGGATAATTAGGAACCGCCGGCCGGTTCCGAGCATACTGCTGGTTTTCAATAAAGGGAAGCAGGCGCGGCTCTTTCTCACGCACGTACGACAGGTAGTCGGGAGACGATGCGACCGACTCGCGAATTGGCATGAACCCGGTCTGTTTGTCCCACTCGATTTGCACGTCCGTGCTTGTCAACCAAGTCATGAAGTCAAACGCTGCCTGCTGACGCTCGGGGGTCGATGAGAAGAGCACGAGCTGCTCCCCGCCCATATTCGTGGCGGGCTGGCCATCGGCAGGGTAGGGCATCGGCGCGGTGCCGAAATCGAACGGAGGCTCGGCGCTCCAGATGCCAACCATCCACGAGCCATCCATTACCATGCAGGCCTTGCCTTGGCCAAAGTGGCCCCAGGGAGCGAGCGGAGCGGATTTATCCGTGTGGATCAAATCGACCCAGAACTGAAGCGCTTTTTGCCCAGCAGGAGAGTCGAAGGCCGCCTTGGACAGGTCCGGTGAGAGGAAGTCGCCTCCCGCCTGCCACAGATAGACCTGGAATTGCCAGGTGAGCCCTTCACCGGGCTCGGTAAACAGCTCCATGCCCGCGATGCCCTCGTCTGGATCAGCGCAAGTTGCCGCCATCTGGCGCAGCTCATCCCACGTTTTCGGAGGCTTCTCCGGGTCGAGCCCGGCCTTGCGGAAGAGGTCCTTGTTGTAGAAGAGTTCGAGATTGTTTGTGCTGACAGGAAGGCTATAGAGCTTGTCTTCATAGCGACCGATGTTGAGCAATGCCGGGTAGAAGTCGTCCAAGCTCGTGCCGGATGACGCGAGATAGTCATCGAGTGCCACGAGAGCGCCGGAACGCGCAAGCTTCGGCATCCAGATGAGATCCCCAGCCGCGACGTCTGGCGCTTCCCCGCCCGCCGCCGCGGCTTGCAGCTTCGGCAGGAGATCGTTAAAGCCGATGAAGATGCTCTGCACCTGCACGTCGGCATGCTCGCTGTTGTAACGATCGACAAGCTGCTGAATGACCTCGCCGTTCTTGCCATCCCAATAGTGCCAGAAGGTGAGCTTGACCGGCTCTGCCCTGGCAGCACGAGGGATACTCGCTGAGATCACGCTGAGGGAGAGGAGACTAATCGCCGCGACGAGAGTGACAAGGACACCGAATCGCTGCCATGACGCACGCATCGCGAACCTCCTACCGAGCACGGGCGGTGAAGCATGCCGTGGTCGCCCGGCCGCACTGGCGACGGCGCGAGCCGCCGCTGGCTAATTGAAACGGTTCACTGAACCGGTTCACATGCTACTCCGCTCCGGCGCTCCCGTCAAGCCCTGGCCTTGACACCACCTTTGGGCCGCGTATCATTAACGCCAACAGGGGGAGTAGCCCACGTCCTGGCTCAGTGCCAGGGCGGGCCGGTTGTCGTCAGTACGCGCGGTCTCCGCGCCGGCGCCGGCAGCGAGATCATACCCTCGCCTGGTCAGACCCTGGCTCATCCATACGGATGCGGCCGGGGTTTTTTCTTGCCCCACGCGTAATCCAGGGCAACCGGCCGCCGCGGGAGGTTGATCTGATGATGGACATGCTCCTCAATCGTTGTGAGCGCAATTGGCACTCGCACCATCACCGCCGAAGCCGGGCGGGCTCCTGGACACAGCCACCGTCTGTCCACTCACCGGGCGATGCGCAGGCAACGGGACGCGCTTCCTCTGCATTGCCGCGTGTCCCGCCTAGCACATCTAGCCTGATTGCCCGCTCCCGCCGGTCTTCCATGTCCACGGGAGAAAGGAGCGCCCATGCTTAGCGAGGTTCTGCCGTGGGTCGGATTCCTCGCCCTTGTGGCGGTGCTCCTTGCCATCGATCTCGGCGTCTTCCAGCGCGAGGCTCATGAAGTCCAACGCAAGGAGGCGCTCATTCGCTACATCGCCTGGGTCGTGCTGGCCGCGCTCTTCAACGCTGGTGTCTATCTGTTTCGTGGCGTTGACGACGGCATCGAGTGGACGACCGGTTACCTGATCGAGCAGTCGCTCAGTGTCGACAACGTCTTCGTGTTCCTGCTCATCTTCACTACCTTCGGTGTGCCGCGCCGCTTCCAGCACCGAGTGCTCTTCTGGGGTATCATCGGCGTGCTCGTCATGCGCGCGGTGCTGATCACGTTTGCCGGCGTGCTCCTCAGCACGCTGCATTGGATGATCTACATCTTTGGGGCCTTCTTGATCGTGACGGGCATCAAGTTCCTCCGTCCCAGCCACGAGCCCCCTTCCCTGGAAAAGAACCGGCTTGTGCGCCTGGCCCGACGGTTCTTCCCGGTGACCGCCGACTACGAAGGCCAAGCTTTCTTCGTCAAGCGCGACGGCCGGCGCTATATGACGCCGCTCCTGCTGGTGCTCCTGCTGGTCGAAAGCACCGATTTGGTCTTTGCCGTGGATTCCGTGCCCGCGATTTACGCGGTCACCGACGATCCCTTTATCGTGTTTACATCCAACATCTTCGCTGTGCTCGGCTTGCGAGCGCTCTACTTCGTGATCGCTGGCTATCTCGCGGAGTTGCGCTACCTCAACGAAGGCCTGGCGGCGATCTTGATCTTCGTCGGCACCAAGATGGTGATTGCCGATTTCTACAAGATCCCAGCGCTCCCGAGCCTCGGCGTTATTGTCATCATTTTGATCATTGCGTTTGGCGCCTCGCTTCTGGTGCAGCTTCGTGACAACAAGCTCGCGCACAAAGCCTCTGAGCTTGAGTCACATCGCGCCGTCAAGGACACGGTCTGAGTGTGGCAACGACGTGCTCGGAACGGGAGCACGCCAACTGGTGAGAGCAGGCGTCATTGGCCTGCAAAGAGAAAATAGGAGGCCTCGATGATTTTCGATCCGACGTACATCCTTTTTCTTGCGCCTGGAATCCTCTTCATGCTCTGGGCGCAGAGCCGGGTTCACGGGCAATTCAGCCGGTACCGGCAGGTGCACAACCTGGCCGGGCTGACTGGCGCCCAAGCAGCGCGGCGTATCCTTGATTTGCATGGCCTTGGCGATGTGGCCATCGAGCGCGTGCCTGGTCACCTGACCGACCACTACGATCCGCGGACGCGTGTCGTTCGCCTCTCCCCCGAGGTGCACGATGTGCCTTCGATCGCCGCGGTCGGCATTGCCGCGCACGAAGCTGGCCATGCCATCCAGCATGCGCGGGCCTACTTGCCCTTGCGGGCGCGGACAGCGATGGTGCCGCTGGTGAATATTGGCTCGTCGCTCGGCTTCTTCGTCCTGCTGCTTGGGCTCATGATCGGTAGCCTTCCGCTGGGATGGCTGGGTGTGGCGCTGTTTGCGCTCGCGACCGCCTTCGCGCTCCTCACGCTGCCCGTCGAGTTCGATGCCACGCGCCGGGCGAAGCTGGCGCTGGCACAGGCCGGCATCGTGCCAGCCGGGGCGATCAGCGAGGAGGCAGCAGGCGTGGCACGGGTGCTGGACGCGGCCGCTTGGACCTACATCGCCGGATTTGCCACGTCGCTCCTTACCCTGCTCTACTATGTGCAACTGATGCTGGGCATGCGAGCCAGCGAAGAGTAGTGGGGTAGCCTTGCCCTGGCGACCGGAAGCCAGCAGGGCTACACGAGGAGAGGGGCAACGTGAGCGAGCAGCATTCGGCGGCCCGGCCAGTCACCCTGATTCCGGGTGATGGCATCGGACCGGAGGTGGTCGGTGCCGCGCGGCGCATTCTTGATGCCGCCGGGGCCCGTATTGCCTGGGAAGAATGCGAAGCTGGCGCGAGCGTCTTCACGCGCGGCATCGCCTCGGGGGTGCCCGCGGAGACGATCGATTCCATCCGCCGCACTGGAGTCGTCCTGAAAGGGCCGCTGGAGACACCGGTCGGCTACGGGGAGAAGAGCGCGAATGTCACGCTACGCAAGCTGTTCGAGACGTACGCCAACATCCGCCCAGTGCGGGAGATGCTCGGTGTGCCGACCCCCTATTCCGGGCGGGGCATCGACCTCGTCGTGATCCGCGAGAACGTCGAGGATCTCTATGCCGGCATCGAGCACATGCAGACGCCAGGCGTGGCGCAATGCTTGAAGCTGATCTCCCGGCAAGGCTGCGAGCGGATCGTTCGGCTTGCGTTCGCCTACGCCGAGGCTGAGGGGCGACGATCCGTGCACTGTGCGACCAAGGCCAACATCATGAAGTTGACCGAAGGGATGCTCAAGCGGACGTTCGAGGAGATTGCCCCTTCCCATCCTGCCATCACTGCCAGTCACATCGTGGTGGATAACTGCGCGCACCAACTTGTCAAGCGCCCCGAGCAGTTCGATGTCATTGTGACGACGAACATGAACGGGGACATCTTGAGCGATTTGACATCCGCGCTCGTCGGGGGGCTGGGGTTCGCGCCCTCGGCCAACCTTGGCGACCGGGTGGCGATCTTCGAGGCGGTTCATGGCTCGGCGCCAAAGTATGCCGGGCTGAATGTCGCCAATCCAACGGCGGTGATCCTGTCTGCCGTGCTGATGTTGCGCCACATCGGCCAATTCGACGTCGCGGACCGGGTTGAGCAGGCCGTCGCGGTCACTTGGGAAGAGGGTAAGGCACGGACACGGGATGTGGCCGGAGATACGGGCGCCGCAACGACCTCGGCCTTCACCGACGCCGTCATTGCCAATATCGGCCGGGAGAGCCGGTCGTGGCCACGCCGGGAGCGCCGCCCGCTCCAGATGCCAGCGGCTCCTGGGGTTGTTGCGGTTCGACCAGCGACACGCCAAGGTATCGGCGTTGATGTCTTTGTCGAGGCAGATGTCACGCCCGATGCCCTCGGCGCCAGCCTTGAGATCCTTGCCGCCGACACGCCGCTGACGCTGAAAATGATCTCGAACCGCGGAACGCGGGTCTATCCTCCGACCGGAGCGCTGACCGCCTGTGTCGACCACTGGCGCTGCCGGTTCCTGGCACGTGATCCGCGTGCGGAAGTCACCGACGCTCAGATCCTTGATCTCGTGCAGCGGATCGGCGCCCACTATCGCTGGATGCATGTGGAAAAGCTGCAAACATTTGATGGCGCACTTGGGTTCACCAAGGCGCAGGGTGAGGACTGATGAGCGAGGTCAGTGCCAGCGCTCAGCACGCAGAGCTGGCACCTCCATTTCAGACACGCACGCTAGCCGCGCACTATGACGTGCTAGCTCCGGACCTGTCCGAGATTCGAGTTCTCGTAGCGGGCCAGCGGGGGAGCATGGCACACGGCACGTTGCCGCCCGGCCGCGTCTCCCTCGCCGTGCGGCACCGGACGGTGGAGGAGCTGTGGTTCGTCGTCAGTGGGCGGGCTGAAATCTGGCGGAAGCTCGGCGAGGTTGAATCGGTCGACGCGGTGGGGCCAGGCACGTCCCTTTCTCTCCCAGTGGGGACCCACTTTCAAGTTCGCACCGTTGGCGACGAGCCGTTCTGCTTCATCATGGTGACGATGCCTCCATGGCCAGGCGCCCATGAAGCAGTGCGGGTCCCCGATCATTGGCCTGTCCCGGACGAGCGGCGCTGAGTCACGAACGCTTCCGGGCAACGAGCACGCCATCTCGCGTCGGAATCATGCAGGCATCGAACGCTGGGTCGCGGTAGACGAGCTCGTTGTGGCGGCGGATCGCTTCCGTGGCTGCGTCGCGCTCGCCCTCAGCAACCCGGCCTGACCACAGGACGTTGTCGCAGATATACAGCCCACCGGGGCGGATCCGCTCGCGGGCGAGCCGGAACGCCTCTGGATAGTCTGCTTTGTCGATATCGCAGTAGACGATATCGAACAGTCCCGGCGTCGCCTGCAATATCTCTTGCGCCCAGCCGACGCGGAATTCGATGCGATCCCAGCGACCGGCGCGCCGGAGAAAATCCTCTGCTTGAGCCCGGTTGACCGGATCGCCATCCGTGCAGATCACGCGCCCGTCCGGTACAACCGCCCGGGAAAACCAGTAAGCAGAGTAGCCAAAGCCGCTGCCCATCTCGAATACGGTGCGCGCCCCAATGGAGAGAGCGAGAATTTCCAGCAATTCGCCGACCAGGCGGTTGACGATCGGGAAGGAGCGCTCTTTGGCCAGCCGCTCCATCTCCAGCAGTACCGGCTCGTCATGCCGGCTGGCCAGACCGCGCATATAGTCCTCGATGCGAGGATCAACTGGTGGAAACGGCACAGCTCACCTCCCTGAGCGCAGAGCGCGAGTATCAGAGGCAATGATCGCATGATTTGCTGGTTCCCTGACTGGACCAACTCCGGTATGATCGCCGTCCGTGAGGTCAGGCAGGCTTCCGGCATCGGCAGCACCTGAGGAGCAATGCCGGAGCGCGGTGCAGCAGCGGGAGGAATCATGCAGCTCAATCGGACAAAAGCGGCATTGCGAGAAGGAAAAACCGTTGTTGGGCCAATCATTAGTGAGGCTCGGTCGGTAGGAACCATCAAGCTGATGGCTCAGGCTGGGTTCGATTTCCTCTTTTTCGACATGGAACATGCCATGTTCGATTGGGAGACGATCCTCACGCTGGTGCAGACCTCCCTCCTCTGCGAGATCACGCCGCTGGTTCGGGTCACCGATCTGGCCTACCCATTCGTGGCTCGGGCACTCGATTCCGGGGCGCAGGGCATCATCATCCCGCGGGTGGAGACCTGGGAGCAGGTGGCCGCCGCAGTGAGTTTCGCCAAGTATCCACCGCTGGGACGCCGGGGCGCGGGTGGGGATGCCCGCTACGCCTATGCCCGGCTGCAGCCGGGCGTCGCAATCGAGCGGGCGAACGCGGAGACCATGCTGGTCGTGCAGGTGGAATCCCGCAAGGGCGTAGAGGCGATTGACGAGATTGCCGCGGTGCCGGGCGTGGATGTTGTGCTGATCGGCCCACAAGACCTGTCGATCTCGTTGGGGATTCCTGGCCAAAGCAGCCATCCGGACTTCATCGCCGCGGTCCAGCACGTGATCGAGGCATGCCAGCGGCATGGCATTGCCGCTGGGCACGTCGAGCGAGAGGCGAGTGCGCTGCAACGCTGGCACGAGCTTGGGGCGCGGTTCCTCTGCTGCAACACCGATGCCAACATGCTGTTCCAAGCTGCGCAGCGAGACGTGGCGACGGTGCGCGGCTTTCTCGGGGCTGGGGCATTGTAGCCGCACGGTTAGCATTGAGGCAAAGGCAGCATCTGGAATATCGCCTACCTGAGTAGGTGGTATTCCTTGTGCCGCCATGGTTCGCGCATCGTGCAAATCCCGACTCATGATTGAAGCGGATTCCTGACAACCGCCGGCCACGGGGATTTCTACACTCTCATTGGTGGCACGTCTGGGCTGGCTGAGCCTTGTACGGTGAGCAGGAGCGTGCATCATGAGTGATCTCTTTGCCGCGCGTGCCCAAATGGGTACATCTCTCGCGTTCCACATCGTCTTCGCTGTCCTTGGGATAGGGCTTCCGGTTCTTCTCGTTATCGCTGAAGGACTGTGGTTGCGTACGAGAAATCCAGTGTATCTCGCACTGGCCAAGCGGTGGACGAAGGGACTCGCCATTGTCTTCGCTGTCGGGGCCGTATCCGGCACGATACTGTCCTTTGAACTGGGGCTGCTCTGGCCCAGGTTCATGGAGTTCGCCGGAGGCATCATCGGGATGCCGTTCTCCGCCGAAGGGTTCGCTTTTTTCATCGAGGCGATCTTCCTTGGCCTCTATTTGTATGGCTGGGAGCGCCTGTCGCCAGTTGCCCACTGGCTGTGTGCGATCCCGATTGCTGTTAGTGGGGCCCTCTCAGCGATCTTTGTCGTCTCGGCGAATGCATGGATGAACAGCCCGGCCGGATTTCGCGTGGAAGACGGGCAGGTTGTGGATGTCGATCCAATCGCCGCAATGTTCAACAATGCGTGGTTTCAGCAAGCGCTCCACATGACCCTCGCCGCGTATCTGGCTACCGGGTTTGGTATTGCTGGGCTTTACGCCCTTGGGCTGTTACGCGGCCGCCGCGATGCCTACCATCGCGCGGGATTGATGATTGGACTGGCACTCGGAGCGCTCATTGCACCGTTGCAGATCGTGAGTGGTGATATCAGCGCGCGGTGGGTGGCAGAAAATCAACCTGTTAAGTTTGCAGCGCTCGAAGGTCAGTTTGAGACTGAGGCAGGGGCACCCCTGCGAATCGGTGGCTGGCCTGACCCCGAAACCCGGCAGACTCGGTATGCCATCGAGGTGCCGAAATTGCTCAGCCTGCTGGCCTATCGTGATCCCGATGCGGTCGTGCGCGGCCTCGATGAGTGGCCAGTTTCGGATCAGCCCGACCCACGCCCAGTACACCTTGCCTTCCAGGTAATGGTCGGCATCGGCTTTGCGTTGATTATCCTCAGCGCGTGGTTTTGGCTTGCCGTCTGGCGGAGACGGGGGGTACCAACCAATCGCTGGCTGCTGCGCGCCATTGTGGCAGCGACACCGCTCGGCTTCGTGGCCATCGAAGCCGGGTGGATAGTAACCGAAGTCGGCCGCCAACCGTGGATTATTTACAACGTCATGCGTACACGGGAGGGGGTGACCGAGGTTCCAGGACAGTTCGCGGCTTTTGGAGGTTTCACCATCGTATACCTCGTGCTAGCTGCAACCACTGCCTGGTTACTCGTGCGCCTTGGTCGGAGGCCGCCTGAGGTGGGGAATGATGCGCAGGTTGTCGCAATTCCACCTGCGACTCGATCGGAGGAGGGGCGCCATGCAGTCGCTTGAGATCGCCTGGAACCTTCCCTTCGCGCTTGGCGCAGTCGTACTGCTTGGTGTCATTCTCTATGCACTCTTTGGCGGAGCAGACTTTGGGGGTGGCATCTGGGATTTGTTGGCGCGTGGACCACGTGCTGAAGCCCAGCGCCAGGTGATTGCCCGGGCCATCGGTCCAGTCTGGGAAGCAAATCATGTCTGGCTCATCTTTGTCATCGTCGTCGTCTTCACGGCCTTCCCGCCGGTGTTCGCCGCTCTCAGCACTGCACTCTATGTGCCGTTCAGCATCGCCCTCCTCGGTATCGTTTTGCGAGGTGCCGCCTTCGTCTTTCGCTCCTATGCCTACGATCTTCCATGGGCACGCAATGTCTTGGGCCGGACGTTCGCTATTGCCAGTGTGATCACTCCAGCCACGTTCGGTATGGCGGCTGGAGCGGTGGCATCGGGGAAAATTCGGTTCAGGGATGGCGAACCTCTTGCTGGGTATTGGTCGTCCTGGCTCGCCCCCTTTCCGCTCTCGATCGGTGCGCTGGCGCTGGTGATCTGCTCATACCTGGCGGCCATCTACTTGATCCTTGAGACGACCGGGCCACTGCAAGAGGACTTCCGCCGGCGCGCCATGGGAGCTGGGGCAACGTTCGTTGTGCTCGCAATGCTTTCATTGTTGCTCGCTCGCTCCCAGGCGCCGCGTATTTGGCAGGGGTTGACAGCAGAGGCCTGGGTGTTCGTTCCCTGTGCGCTCGGATCTGCCGCACTCTCTGCCTGGGCGGTTTGGACTCGGCGCTTCCGTTTGGCTCGCCTGGCAACCGCGGCCGCTGTGGTGACGTTGTTGACCGGCTGGGCACTGGCTCAGTATCCCTACCTCGTTGTGCCTGACCTGACCTTCGAGTCCAGCGCTGCACCAGGACCGACGCTCCGTGCTCTTATCGTCGTTCTCGTGCTCGGCGCGGTGGTGTTAATCCCCTCTCTTTGGCTCCTCTTTGCGGTGTTCAAGATGCATCCGGCGAAAAATTCTCCTCGTGGTGTTCCGGAAGGGGGCTCACGCACGAGTAACGGGTAGATTCACAACAATGAGCGTGTTGCCAAGGGGATCGATGCTTGGAGAGGCACGAGGGTAGGACCGCACCTGAAGCCTCTCTTCCGAAGCCCATGGACGCGGTTTCATCACCGTTCGAAGGGGTGAGTCTTCAGACTAGGTATTCCCAAGGGCCGGGCGCGGCCGGCCGCGACGAGGCGAGCGAACCGGCGCTCGATCTGCGCTCGCATATCCGCGAAGCCGGTCTCGAGATAGGGGAGCAGGATGCTGGAAATCGCCAGAGCGATGAGCATGCCGGTGAGCAATCGCAATGCGGGGGTGCTCTCCCGCAGCCCGGCCAGTTGCGTCACACCGTCGAGGACGATCGGCAGGCTCAGGAGACCGATAAGTAGCCAGGAGGGACGGCGGAGACGCCCGCGCAGCGGGACGAAGAGCAACCCGAAAAGGAAGAGTGAGCCGTAGATGGCTGTACAGCGCTGGCAGCAGGCAAGCTGATGACCCCAGAGAAAGAAGCTGCGGTCTGGTCGCTGATGGCAGAAGAGTCCGTTGAAGGCATAGAGCGGATGCGCCAGTCTGTCGTGGCCACGAGCGGCGAGGAACGGTGCCAGGACGATCGTCAAAACCCACAGGCCAAACAGGCTATTGGCCGCGAGCAGCCAGTGCCGTGCTAGGCGATAGATCACCTGGTTGAGCGCAATGATCAGCCGGACGCTGGCTGGTTCAGGCTGGGATATCACTCGGGTTGCCGTAACGGCACCACTGGCCACGGTGCTGCGTCGCGATGTTTGCTCCACCATTGCGCTTCCTCGCAAAGCCAACCAGGGCACAGACCGCAATGCCTGTATCTCGAGCATAGACGCTACACGCCGGGCAAGGCATGCCCCATTCGTGAGATTCGCGGGATAGACCGTTTGCCGGTGGCTGTCTCCATCGGGGGTATTGTCAGTGCCGCCTCCGGCGCGGGGCGTTGGCCCAGCGATCTGGCCATGCGCGGCAGGCGGCGTGGCCCCAGATCGCTCGTCACGCGGGCTAGCCTTTGGAGGGCTCTCCCTGGCGCCGTGGCACGATCAGGCCGAGGCTGGCGGTGAATCCATGAACGAAGGGCTTGCCGCCGACTGGGCCGATCTCACCCGCGCAGAAGAGCCCGGCGAGTGGCACGGGGCCAAGCTTCCTGGTGATCGTCATCACATCGTGGTGTGGCACACCAAAGAGCCCGACTCCGCGTCCGGTGCAGGTGCACAACAGGCCCGCTATCGGCTCACGCCCATCAAGGCGCCGCTTGAGGTCGTCGAGTTGCAGATGAAGGTCGAGATTAGCCGTCGCGGCGTCGCGAACTTGAAATTGGATGGTTTGACCAAGGCGCGTGATCGTGCCCAGCGCGATCGCTCCGGTCGTTCGATCGATGCCGATCAGATTGCGAATCAGGAAGTCACCGCGCCGGAACGCTTGCCGGTATTCATCCACGGCGAGCCCCACGAGCAGATTTTGCCGCGCGCGGTCGCGCTCCTCCGCGGGCAGCGCGTTGAGCGTGTGAATCACGATCTCGGCGGCTGGCCGGTTGGCGATTGACTCGATCCAGTGATCTTGCGCTCCGGTAATGGTCCAGGGTTCTCCGATCGGCTCGCAGCCTTGCGAGACGAGCGCAAGGAGCTCATAGTCTCCGCCGATAGCGAGACCGACCGCGCCATTCATGAAGGTTTCGCCATTGAGAAAGGTCCAGGTTTTACGGTCAAGCGGACCAGGTGAGGCCAGACCACCGACGATGGGCGTGGCAGGGTACGCTGCTCCTACCCCTGCTACCAGCGCCTCCGTATCCACCAGGAAGGGATCGGCAAGGATGATGATGCCGGTGACGTCGTCCGGAGTGGCACCGAGATGCTGGTGCCAGTTCGCTGGGGCTGGATCATGCTCGATATCACGCTGCGTGATGTGCACCGGCCAGAGGCGAGCACCTGGGAGAGAGAGGGCCAACACCGCCATGGCGGGCGTACGTTCGTGCTCCTCGTCTGGCCCGATGATTCCTGCGCCAGAACAACCGAGCAGGATTCGCGCGCCGGTGGCTCGCCAGGCCCGTTGCGCGAGATCGGGAAGGCGCTCCCCGAATTCGGCCGAGGCAAAGAACAGGACCACGTTTGGCGGGGCGGCTGTGAACCCATCGAGGGTGCTGAGTGCCGCATCGAGTGCGGTGTATCCATCAGCGTGGACGGCGGATGCGGCTCGCGCACGAGCGGACTTGGGCAGCGGCAACACGTTCGATGACCTCACAACGACACGAACAGGCGGGAAGACTGGGTAGTCCATGTCATACCGCATAGCCTACCGCGTCAGTGCCGTGGCTGTGCATCAACCATCGGTGCTGGCTGCTCCCGCAGGGGAACGATCATGCCACGGTCGCGAAGGCGAAGGACCGCGATGCCAAGGGACAACTCATCGAGCGCCAGATGTGTCCGCAACTCGGCAAATGTGCGTGCGCCGGCGCGCAGCGCGGAAAGCACTGTACGCTCCGCTTCCGAGAGCGGCTCATCCGGTACGGTTCTGGAGAGAAAAAGCGGCTCGTCTGGGGATGGCAATTGCTTACGCAGCATCTGAAGCGCCGCGGTCCGCTCGCGCGCGGCACGCAAGAGGATGCCCGGATCAAGTGGCAGCGCCTCGGTTCGCTCGGGAACACCGATACCCGCCTCCCAGACAAACATGCCTGGCTGATCGTCAACAATTCGGGCGATGATCTCGATCGACTGCTCTTCAATGCAGTGCCGCAGATCGGATTCGGTGACCCAGCCGCGCTCGATGAGGATGGCTCCGAGCGGGAGTCCGTTCCTTGCCTCCGCCTGTATCTGCAGGGTTTCAAGAAGTTGGGGAGGAGAGAGAAACCCCTGGCGGATGAGCATTCTCCCCAGGCGGAGCGACAGGTCGTTCGAGGTGATGGAGACGAGCCGGCCGCCGTCGAAGAGCAGGCGGACTTCCTCGTTCCCGGTCTTGACAGTCAGGCGGCCGGTGTGTCCGCGCCGGGCGAAGATCTCGATGAGATCCGGCACGCCGATATCGGTGAGCTCGCCAATGGTCGACACAAGTTGCTCCTTGCCATCATCCGGTCGAGCCGTGAGCCCGTTTCCGAGCGCACGAGCGATGGCTGAGAGCTCATCTTTCCTTCCAGTGCCAGCAACGTGCAAGACGAGGCGCCAGCCGGTTGGTCCTAACTTACCGAAGCGGCGTTTGGGACCTGGTCATGCTCATCGCGCGCGAACGAGTTTCAGAAAGGCTTGCTCGGCGCGCGTCAGCGTGCGATCGGAGAGGTAGATCACCCAGAAGGACCGGTGGCAATCCCAGCGGAGGAGCGGGAGATCCTCAAGCAATCCGGCAAGACGCTCGGCTTCGATGGCGTGGGTCGAGAGGAGACCAATACCCAACCTAGCTTCCACCGCGCGCTTCACCGCCTCATTGCTGCCGAGCTCGATGATGTGGCCAGGAATGCACCCGGCGGAGCGCAGGCAGCGGAGCGCCAGATCCCGTGTCGCGGAGCCGCGCTCGCGGACGACGAATTGCGCGTTGCACAGACGGGCCGGATCAATGGGAGCATCGCGTAACAAGGGATCGCCTGGCGCAACGAAGGCGACGATGTGGTCGGCGAAGACCGGCTCGGAGACAAGGTCAGGATGATTCGGAGCCCGGCCGATAAAGGCGAGATCGAGCTCGCGGTCGAGCACGCGCTGGAGAATCGCATCGGTATTGCCAATTGCGATCTCCAGCGAGACATTCGGATAGGTGGCGTGAAAGCGGCCGAGATGGGCTGGAAGAAATTGCTCGCCGACAGTGCTGCTCGCCCCGATAATGAGTCTGCCACGGGATAAACCCTCCAGGTCATCGACGGCGCGCTTGGCCTCATCGGCCAGGCGGATGAGGCGTAAGGCATAGCTGGCAACGAGTCGCCCAGCCTGCGTCGGCCGGACGCGCCGTCCCTCGCGCTCTAACAGAGGGGTGCCGTAGTAACCCTCAAGCATCTTGATCTGAGCAGAGATTGCCGGCTGGCTAATCTGCTCGGCCTCAGCGGCCGCCGTCATCGTTCCATGCTCGATGACCGCGGCGAAGAGGGCCAACGCATGGAGGCTAGGGCGCTCGATCATGGCCGTCTCCGCTGATGAGTCATCCGTATCTCTGATAGATCTTATCCAAGAGTCGCATTGGACTTTATCCATTGCAAGCCCTATCGTCAACAATGAGGCGCGCTTCCCAAACACGGATGACATATCTCCAAAGGAGAGCACGATCACCATGACTGCCGAGCTTGCACATCCTGATGCGGTCCTTGAGGCGCCGGCGATGACGTGCGCCACGCTAACACCGGCGATCAAGGAGCAGCTCCGCGAGCTCACGAGCGGGCAGGTGCTTGAGGTGCGTTGCGACGATCCAGCCGCGAAAGAGGCGGTGCCGTCCTGGAGTCGCCTGACGGGTCATCCGCTCCTCGCGACGATGGAGGAGCCGACAGGCCAGATTCAGTTCTTTATTCAGCACAAGTAGGCAGAGCTGCCCTTCACATTGGGGAGGATGCGCATGAGTTCCAAGGTCCTTGTAAATTGTACGCACGGAGCCGAGGATCCTGAGCGTGCGACCTTGCCCTTCATCGTCGGCAATGCCGCGGTCACCGCGGACCAAGAAGCGGTGGTTTTCCTCACCATCGAGGGCGTCCGGCTCGCGACAAAGGGGTATGCGGACACCATCTGCAAAGAGGGTTTCCAACCGCTCGGGGAACTGATCCGGGCCTACGTCGCCAATGGCGGTCAGATCTGGGCTTGCGGCGCCTGTGCCAAGCCGCGTGGGATTACCGAAGCAGATCTGATTGATGGCGCGAAGATCGTGAACGTGGTTAACCTCGTTGAGTACCTCGCCAGCGGCGCGCAGGCGGTCCATGTCTAGTTAGCCCGTGCATCATGGCCTCGGTCTCGCGCGCGAGAACGCCTCACCCATCGAAGAAAGGAGCGTGCGATGGCTACGACATCCCCGACCGTGGTCAACGGCGTGAACATCGATCAATTGATCGAGACTATCCACCTGAGGTTTGCGATAGGCGTGGGCAATCTCGGCTGAATATTCGCACTCGGGGCGCTGATCACCGTCGAGAAGAACGCGTCCTTGGGGCGTCGCCTCAGCGTGCCGCTTGGGGGAGTCCTTCTGGCGGCGGCTGGAGGGTTGGCGGCGCTGGCGATCGCGTAGCGCTGGAGAAGGCGTGCCTGTTCGTCGCATGTGGACAGGCTGTGGACGGCGACGCTGCCTGTGGATTTTCCTCGCCGGCCCGGTAGATCGCGTGGCCGTTGATCGTGGTTTCCAGATGGTACTCCCGCGCGACCACTCGCCAAAAGGCTGCGCCGCCGTCCGGAAACGGTGCTTGCTGATGCATGTCCACGATAGCAACCGGACGTTGCGGAGACGTGAGCATGGCGACGAGCCCTTGTTCGGCGCCTGGAGTCTCTTCAAGTTCCCAGCGATAAAGATGGCGATAGGCAGCCGGCCGGTCGGCAAGGTAGTAAATGGA
>JBHOQQ010000198.1:0-4782 GCA_042408955.1 Thermomicrobiales bacterium | reverse complement strand
TGACACACCTGATCGGCCGGGCTAAGGGGCAGCGCGAAATGCGGACGTGGCGGAATGGCAGACGCTGCGGTCTTAAACACCGCTGGGGCAACCCGTGCGGGTTCGAATCCCGCCGTCCGCACCATGGCCGTTCGTGGCATCGCTGCGGAATTCGTGCCCAAAGTGCATCGAACCAGTACACCCACGGCCACCTGCACCTGCGCCACTGTGCTACACGGCTGCTACACAAACACCCGAGCCGGCTTCCTGGTGGGAGGAGACGGCACTCGCGCGTGCATTAGCAATCGGGCTGGTTCAGCAACGTGCAGCACGTGGACTTTCTTAGAAAGCCCTTTCCCAAATGCTCGGAGTGAGCCAGCCGACGGTTGCGCGGTGGGAATCGGGTGAGCATGGGCCCGAAATCACGACATTGCTCAGACTGGCGGATGTGCTCGGACTTCAGCTCCATCTCGATATTCGATCCCCATCAGGCAAGGCCAGCACGGAACCACGCGCGATCGAGGAAGTGATCACAGAGCGGGGTAGCCGGCTGCGCGTTGCGCTGGGAGCTGCCTAGCCGGCACGTTCGCGGCAACACTCCCCGCGACTGATTGCACCAATTTCGACTTGAGTATCCTTGTGCCTCTCGCTGTCTCCCTCCGATCACCGGCAAAAAATCCGCCTGCTTCTAGGTCCCTGTCCTGCACGTGCAAGTCGAGTGCGTCTCAGATCGGCTATCTCCACGCTGTTACAGGGTAGGTGGCCTCCGCCCTTCTCAGAAGACGAGATCTGGGAATGGTCAAGATCCTCACCGGCGTCCAAGCACCGATTGTCCAGGGCTTGCCGAACACGGCCAATCAGGCTGGTGGACCGGTGCTCACGGCTCGATAGGCGCCGGACTGCAACCAGCCTGCCCAGATGATCGCTCACCGCGCTGACTACGTAGGAAAACGTAACTTGGCCCCAGGGGCTGGAATCTGGAATCCGCGCTTTAGCTCATGACAGGGATAGTCACAGCGTTAAATCTATGAGGGAACTATGTCGCCGGCGAGCGGTACGGGATTCGCAGTCTGTCTCGCCGGACCCGTGCCACCGCGCATGCGCGCCAGCGCCAGTCTATCTGGCCGGGAAGGACAATGAAGCGTGATGCACACCCGCGCCAACCTGATATGGGCAACCTCCCGCAAGGTGTCCTCCCACGTGGCCCGCCGTGTTGCGAGACGGGCGGTGCCAGGACGCCGAGTGATCAGTGTCGCCATGGGTATCATCAGCCTGGCCGTGACAGTGGACGCAACGATCCACGCGCGGGCGCTGCATGACATGTGGGCCGTGGCCGCGATCACTGATCTCATCAGGCCAGTTGCGGCCACGGTTCAGGAGCCCGGCGCACTCGCAATCCCGGGATTGGTGCTCGGCATTGCCATGGCGAGCCTGCTGGCCATGGCCAGGTTGCGTCGTGCCGTCAGCCAATATCTCGCACGGTTGGCACCACCGCGCTCACGCTGTCCGCAATCGCGGCGCTGATCCGGGTGATTCCCGGCTGGACACGGCTCTGCTTCTCGCACGGAGGAGAAGCTGACGCATCCGGCCGTGGACCATCCGGGCCGGAACGCTGGAAGCACACCAAGGGTCCGAGCTTGGACGGCCGCGCGGTGTCCTACCCGCCGGCCATCGCCCCGACGATCCAGAACGCTTCCTTACCCGTCGCGACTTCGTCCGGAAGGGGTGCGTCCGGCGGTTCGTGAGACAGGTCCTGCTCGCAGGCGAAGAAGCGGACCAGTGGACGCCGGCGCTGCGTCGTTCCATCGCGGATGGTGCCGCGCAGCACAGGATACGCTGCCTCCAGCGCGTCCAGCACCGTCCGCTGGGTCACCGGCGCCTGAACCTCCAGCGTTACTTCTCGGCCGGTGCCCGCAAGCGTCCGCAAATGGGCAGGCAACACGACGCGGATCATGGCAACGTTTGAACCTCCACGGACAAGACAGACGGCAGGTCCCGCGCGATCGGCATCCAGGTATCACCCGAGTCTGGCGAGGCATAAACTTGTCCGCCGGTGGTGCCAAAATAGATTCCGCACGGCTCAAGGCGGTCGACCGCCATCGCGTCGCGCAGGACGTTGACGTAGCAGTGCTCCTGGGGCAGGCCGTTTGTCAGCGCCTCCCACTCGTGGCCGCCGGTGCGCGTGCGATAGACGCGCAGCTTGCCCTCTGGCGGGTAGTGCTCGCTATCACTCTTGATCGGGACGACGTAGACCGTGTCGGGCTCGTGCGCGTGGACGGCGATCGGGAAGCCGAAATCGCTCGGCAAGTTGCCGCTGACCTCGTGCCATGACTCTCCGGCGTCGTCGCTGCGCATCACATCCCAGTGCTTCTGCATGAACAGCACCTGCGGCCGGGCCGGGTGCATTGCCAGCGAGTGGACGCAATGCCCGACATCCGCGTCCGGATCTGGCAACTCGAAGTTGGACAGTAGTCCTTTGTTGATCGGCCGCCAGGTTGAGCCACCATCGTCGGTGCGGAACGCGCCCGCCGCGGATATGGCGACGTAGAGCCGTTGTGAGTCGCTGGGATCCTGGATGATAGTGTGCAAGCACATCCCACCAGCACCCGGTTGCCAGAGGTGACCTTTCGCCTGGCGCAGACCGGAAAGCTCGTGCCAGGTCTGCCCACCGTCATCGGAGCGGAAGAGCGCGGCGTCCTCCGCTCCGGCGTAGACCACATCAGGATCGGTCAGCGACGGCTCGAGGTGCCAAACGCGCTTGAACTCCCATGGGTGTTGGGTGCCATCGTACCACTGGTGAGTGCCGGTGACGCCGTTGTAGACGAACTGGTTGCTGACCGGCTCCCACGTCGCGCCGCCGTCGTCCGAGCGCTGGATCTGCTGGCCGAACCATCCGCTCGACTGGGAGGCATAAAGCCGGTTGGGGTCAACCGGTGAGCCTTTGAGATGGAACATCTCCCACCCAGCGAAGAGGGGACCGTTGACCTCCCACTGCTCCCGTTTGCCATCCGCCGTCAGGATGAACGCGCCCTTGCGCGTCCCTATGAGAACTCGCACACCGCTCATGTCATCCTCCGTCGCGCATTGGTGGCTGTACGTTGGAGATTACGCCTGGCCTCTCTGGGATGGCTGCGCAACCGCCACATGAGACGCTCGGTCGCGGCCGTGGTTGGTCCTCGCGCATGGCTCGTCATCGTGCTCCCTTTCGTTGTGTACGTACGGGGCGATCATGGTGACTATAGCACAACCGTTCGCTTGATGGGCGAGCGGCCGGTGAACACGGGCTCGTCGCTCCGATTGAGGCACCCGGTACCCTGGTAATAGAACGCACGCCGCCCGAGACGGTGAGATGGCGATCGTGCAGTACCATGGGTCGCCTGTGGGCGAGAACAGGAACGCTACTCGAGGTGTGCCGGGAAAGCATGACCTGGCGAGGCAGGGTTAGCGAGGCTGACTGCTTGAACGAGCTGGTCGATCGAGTAGCCAGCGTGCGCTGCTAAGGCCGCTTCTCTCGCTTCGTGGCCAACGGCCTCATCAATGAGACGGTTGACAGAATCCACATCGGCCTGCTCTGTGGCCGGGAGCAGCAGCCCAGCGCTTGCCCGCACTGCGCTCGCCTTCGCGCTGAGCAGCGCCGCCAGGGAAAACAGACGCTGGCTTGCTGCCAGATGGGCGAGTCCGTCGAATACCCACGAGTATCCCCAGGGAAAATCGAGGGACTCGACGATGGCAAGGCTGGCGAGAAGCTCATGCAGTGCGCGACTCCGGTCTCCTTGACGCAGGAGCGCACTCGCGAGCCGAGTGCGTGCCCAGACGATTCCCTGCAGATCGTTCACTGCGATCCAGATAGCCAGGCTAGCTTCGTGAAGTCGCTGAGCTTCGGCAAATTCCTGTTGGTAGTACGCGGTCAAGGCAAGAAAGCTTGTTGCATCAGCCATGCCTTGCTGGGCGCCCAGGGCGCGGTAGATGGCGAGGGCGCCGGTGAATTGCTCCTGAGCCTCACGCAGATTACCGCGTTGCAACGAGAGGAATCCAAGATTTGCGAGCGCATCCGCCTCCCGCTTGCGGTCCCCGATCGTTCGCGAGATGGCGAGCGCCTCGGAGCACACGCGATCGGCAACGTCGTGGTTGCCGTCCCGGGCCAACAGACCAGCGCCATTGAGCGCGTCCGCTAAAAGCTCAGGAAAGTCCCTGCTTCCTGGCAAGGCGGCGATTTTCGCAACCTGATCGCACCCCTCACGGATGCGGCCCCGGATGAACCAATACATGAGCAGCGCATTGACCAGGCGTAAGCCCAGCTCGGCATCGTGATGGTGCGCGGCATGGGCCAGCGCCTGCCGCAGGTTATCCTCTTCTCCATCGAGATGCCGGAGCCAGGCGGCTTGGCTGGCTGATTCGAGATGCGATCGCGCTTCCTCTGCCAAGGCCAGAAAATAGGCAGCGCACCGGGCCGCGATACGCTCGTGCTCGCCAGTTTCGGCCAGACGGTCTCGCGCGAATTCTCGCACCGGCTCCAGCAGTCCGAAACGAATGCCATGCTGGAAATCGCGCTTGAGCACCAAGCTCTTATCAATGAGGGAGGACAGACCATCGAGCACCGTGATGCCGAGATCGGAGTCTGGCTCCAATACCGCTTCGGCCGCCTCAAGTGTCCACCCACCCGTGAAGATAGCTAACCGGCGAAAGAGACGTTGCTCCGGTGGGCTCAGCAAGCCATAGCTCCATTCGATCGTGTTGCGCATGGTGTGCTGCCGCTCTGGCAGGTCGCGGCGATTGCTCACAAGGAGTGCCAGTGGGCGGTTG
>JBHOQQ010000191.1:0-4304 GCA_042408955.1 Thermomicrobiales bacterium | reverse complement strand
CGTCAGCCGGAAGGTCTCGATCACCTCGCGTGCCTCCGGCGAGAGTGCGCTGAGGTCCATGGGGATGAGCGGGCGAGGGTCGGCGATCTCTTTTGCCAGCAGCGCCGCCCTTTCGGCCTCCGCCAGCGCCCGGTAGGCCGGGTGGACACCGGTAACAGAGAGCACTTCGGCCAGCGCCGTCTCATGGCGCTTGGCATGGTCACGTAGGTCCAGGCGCGCGAAATGAAAGCCGAAGACCTCGGCCTGGCGGATGACGTCATGCAGATCGCCTCGCGTAATCAACGGCTCACCCTGCGCGAGCAACGATTGTTCCACGTGCCGGAGATCAGCGACAAGCTCGCCGGGTTCGGTATAGGCGCCAGGCCGGCCGTGCCGTGCAGCCCGGACGCGCTCTCGCATCAGGCTCAACACCTGGCGATACGGCTCGTCCGCGTTGCGCTCCTCCAGATCGCGAGCAACCTCAGGGAAAAGACCACGGTACGTCTCAAGGAGCGGCTCGAGATGCCGTGCCGGTCCGGTCACATAGGTCGAGACGGAAATGCGGCCGGCAAGCTCTCCCAAGCGAAGATCGAGGAAGTCGAGCGCGGCATCCTTCATGATGCGCAGCGTTGCCGCCGTGACGGCTGGCGTGACATTGGGATTGCCATCGCGGTCCCCACCGATCCACGAGCCGAAGGTGAGGAACGGCGGCACCGGGATGAAATCGCCGGGATAGAGATCTGCCAGCGCCTCCTCCAGGTCGCGGTAGATCTGGGGGACGACGTGCACCAGCGTCTGCCGGAAATGGATGAGCGCAGCGTGAAGCTCGTCGAGCACAGTGGGTTGGACAGCCCGGACCTCGTTCGAGCTCCACAGCTCGGCGATGGTGGACGCGAGGCGCACGCGAGCCCGTGCCACCTCGCCAGGCAATGGGTGGCGCTCATCCAAATCTCGGATGATGCGAAAGACGCGCGCCTGCTTGTCAATGATCGTGCGGCGGCGGGCTTCCGTCGGGTGCGCGGTGAGCACGAGACGGACCTGGGCGCGGGCCAGCAGCGTCCGCAGGTCCTCCGCGCTCATACCATGATCCTTCAGCATCATGATCGCTTCCCGGATCGAGCCACGGCGCGGCGCGGGTGCTCGCTCCGCTTCTCGCCGCCGGATACGCCGGACGCGCTCATTGTCTTCGGCGAGATTAATGAGCTGGAAGTAGTTCGTAAAAGCCCGGATCAGGATGCTCGCCTGCTCAAGGCTGCACGAGGACACCAGCGCGCTGAGCCGGACACCCGCGCTCGCATCTCCGCCGCGGTACGCCTTACCGAGCGCCCGGACCTCCTCTTCGAGCGCAAACGCCTCTTCTCCCGCTTGGGCGCGGATGACCTCGCCCAAGATTCCCCCAAGCAAATAGACGTCGTCCGAGATGGTGCGTTCGGTTGTCATGGTTACGCAGCGTCCTTCGTGCATAGTGCACTCGTTCTTGCGAGGACCGTACACGGCGGCGATGCGGGCGACAAGGCACGCCCGCACCAAGGCCGGGCGTCCGCATTTGTGCGTAGAATGGCGTTCGACGGGACGGCGCGGCTGCCAGCGCGGTGATCGCTGCAGCGCCGCTCACCAGGCCATCGGGTGGTCCATGTCCCCAGTGGTGACGCTTCGGCGAGCAACGGTCGAGGACGCTAGCATGATCCATGCCTTGCGCAGCGAGGCGTCGGCGCGCCGTTACCAGCCATTGCGGCAAGTGTCGCGGGAAGCCGTCCGCGAGCTCCTTGCCTTTCGCGCCCGGATACCCATCGCACCCCATGCGCGTGGCCAGATCCAGTGGATCATCGAAACTCCCGAGGGACCGGTAGGATGGCTTACCATAACGATTGATGATGATGACCGGGAGCATGGGATTGGCAGCATCGGCTACACGGTGGGCGAGGCATTTCGCGGCCGCGGCTACGCGACGGCAGCGGTCGCGGCCGTGTTGCCGATCGCCTTTGATCCCGAGCAACTTGCCCTTGAGCGATTGGAAATCCTGGCCGCGGTGGACAACCTCGCCTCGCGGCGCGTGGCCGAGCACAACGGCTTTCGCCTAGAAGGGATCTTGCGCGGGCTGCTCGTCATCAATGGGGCGCGCGTGGATCACGCGCTGTATGCCCTGTTGCGCTCGGACTGGCTTGCCACCCAATCTGCCGAGCAGGATGCGGACCAACCTGTCGCTGGCAGTGTCAAGGTGCCAGGACACGTCGTGCCTACTGCTGACACCGCAGGCGCTCCTCGACAATCACCTTAAGCGCGACCGCTTGATTGTGCTGCTCATCCCTGGCGCTGTACAGGAGCGTGACCGGTCCGCGTTGGATGGCTTCTAACAATGGCGCGAGGCGAGCGGGATCGGCCTCAAGCTCCTGCCGGTAGCGCTCCTGAAACGCTTGCCAGCGTTCTGGGTCATGGCCAAACCATCGCCGCAGGTCATCACGAGGTGCCACGTCGCGCAGCCAGAGATCAACATGCGCTCGCTCCTTGCTCACCCCGCGTGGCCAAATCCGGTCCACGAGAATGCGCAGCCCCTCGCCTTCGGCAGGTGGGTCATAAATCCGGCGCAGCCGGATACGGATCGGCGTCTCTGTGTTCATGTCGTGCTCGTTCATGCGATCCTCTGGGCGATGAGACATTCGCTGCCCGCTGCGACTGATCGTCTTGAGCATATCGCACGCTCACGGTCCGCGCAAGAGGGCGCTTGGAAAGGAGACAGGTGTGGAGCCGTTCCGCGAAGACGCCGTGGCCATCGTAGATGCGGAGTCGCTGTCCGCGGAGTCAGCCGGGTCACGCGTGGCATGGACCCACTTGGGGGCTGATTTGGCAGTCAACGTGATTGCGCTCAACCCTGGCGAGCGCATCGCGCCGCACGTCAATGCTGAGGTCGATGTGCTGCTCGTCGTGATCAGTGGCGACGGCTTCATCACCGTGGAGGAGCGAGAGGTGCCGGTCCATGCTGGGTATCTCGCCGTGTTCGGGAAGGGAGTCGCGCGGGGGATCAGCGCCGGAGCAGCACGGCTCGTCTACGCCACCTGCCATCGCCGCCGCCATCCACTGCTTCCGAGCATGGCACCCACGCGGAGCACATCTTCGGCGACAATGCCGCCAGTGACGACGGACTGGTCAGGGGACAAGGGGAGCATCTGATGAGTGCGGCGAGGGTGTTTCGCATTGCGGTGATTCCGGGCGATGGCATCGGCAAGGAGGTGGTGCCGGAAGGCTTGCGCGTGTTGGACCGGCTCGCGGAGACAAGCAACGGCCAGATCGCCTTCACCTACGAGCATTTCCCGTGGGGCTGCGAGTATTACCTACAGACCGGGCGAATGATGGATTCGGACGGGCTGGCGAAGCTCGAATCCTTCGATGCCATCTACTTCGGCGCCGTCGGCTGGCCGGGCGTGCCCGATCACGTCAGCCTTTGGGGCTTGCGCCTGGCGATCTGCCAGGGGTTCGACCAGTACGCCTGTGTTCGGCCGGTTCGGCTGTTGCCGGGAATCGTCAGCCCGCTGCGCAACGCGACGCGGGAAACGATCGACTGGGTAGTGGTTCGGGAGAACTCCGAGGGAGAGTACGCCGGCGTTGGTGGGCGGAATTTCGCTGGCCGTGGACCGGATCGCGAGGTAGCAGTGCAGGCGGCGCTCTTCACCGCGCAGGGATGCGAGCGGATCATTCGCTATGCCTTTGATCTCGCGCGAACGCGCAAGCGCAAGAAGGTGACGAGCGTCACGAAGAGCAACGCCCAGCAATACGGTATGACCCTGTGGGATGAGACGTTTGCCCGCGTGGCCACCCAGTATCCGGATGTTGAGACGGAGCAGTTCCTCGTTGACGCGATGGCAGCGCGGTTCGTCTTGCGGCCGGAGACCCTGGAAGTGGTGGTCGCCTCGAACCTGTTTGGCGACATCCTTTCGGATCTGGGCAGCGCCCTGGCCGGGTCGCTGGGGATTGCGGCAAGCGCCAACATCGACCCGGAGCGGCGCAAGCCGAGCATGTTCGAGCCGGTGCACGGCTCGGCGCCGGACATCGCCGGGAAAGGGATCGCCAACCCGATCGCCGCGATTTGGACGGTAGCGCTGATGCTGGAGCACCTCGGGCTGGCGGAGGAGGCCGCACGGGTGATGCAGGCGATCGAGGCGACGACAGCGGCGGGGGTCCTCACGCCTGACCTCGGAGGAACCGCAACGACCGTCGAAGTCGGCGACGCGATCGTGGGACGGCTGTAGCAGCAGTAACTGGCCTCGCTCTTACGGTGCTCGGAGTGTCGCGGCGCCGTTGCTAAGGAGGTGCTCGCTACCGGCCTCTCA
>JBHOQQ010000173.1:0-9364 GCA_042408955.1 Thermomicrobiales bacterium | reverse complement strand
GCCATAGGCCCAACCGATCAGGCCCTGATACTCGACTTTCATGAATCCGTTCTTCTCGGCATACCGGTTGGTGACAATAGCCCCCTTCGGCATCACGAGCCGCACGCTGGCGCTCATGCTCGGCTTGGCTCGCAGGTTGAGTGCAGTTGTGGTGCGCAGGCGGCCATCGCCACTGCGCGCTGCTGCATCACCACCCAATGCCAGGTGTGCAAATCCTCCAGCGGCCACCGCTCCTGTGCCGAGCATGACGCGAAGCACGTTCCGGCGGTCCATTTTCCGATCCAAATGTGCAGGTGCTGCACTCGATGCTCGTACCAAAGTCGCCTGGTGCATCGTTCACTGTCCTTTCAATCCCTATGCACGTAACCTCATAACTACGGTGCTTTGCTGGTTGGATCGTTCCTCAACCACAGGCTGAGCGTAAGGCAGGCTCATGCTGCTGGCGTCTGGGGAATGACGTATTTGCAGCGTCAGGGGCGCATCCGCCGTGCTACGTACCGGTGCGTAGGCATACGCGCGGACTGGGTGGTTTGCGTGGGCATCAGCGAGATAGTTGAGATCAGCAATGCTCAGACCGGCACCAAGTGGCCTGCGCCCAGCGCCGGTCTGGCGTGCTGCGGACGCACGGCTTCCCGCTTGACGATGTCTATTTCGCCGTGGTCACCTTTGCAAACGGCGTGCTGGGAGCAGCAGAGATCGGCTGGCACATCCCACCCCAGGCACTCTCAGCACGGACGGCTGGCATGACCATCGTCGGGACCCAGGGAGTGCTCCGTATCGAGCAAGCAGAATCGGGGCTGGAGTGCTGGACCTCCGAGGGGATGGATCGGGCACTGGATACCACCTTCTGGCTCGATACCTATGGCATTCCTGGCGGCGCCCTCGGTCTGGAGATTCGCCACTTCGCCGATGTCATCCGTGGCCGGGCAGAGCCGGCTATCTCCATGGACGACGCCATCGAGGCGCTGCGCCTGTCGCTGGCCATGGAAAGCTCGGCCACGACGGGGCAGCCAATCGACTTGACGACCTTTGGCCGGATTGTTGACGATTGAGTGAACAAGGTGGCGACACCGGAGTCGCCAGAGCGAGGAGAGCTCCTGTGAGGCAGCGCAAGGGCAGCAAATCACCAGAAGTGCTTGAGCGGGTGCGTGCCAAGGACACCCTCGCACACAACGGCGAGGCACCCAGCACGCCTCCGGCGCGTCCTGCCGGGCGCTACCGCATCGGCGTCCTCGCCAAGGCTCTCGATCTTGTCGATCTCCTCGACGAGCATGAGGCGCTGACGCTGACTGAGCTCAGCAGCCACTCAGGTATCAACAAGGTCACAACCTTGCGCATCCTCGCCAACCTGGAAGAGCGCGGCTATGTCGAGCGCGACGACGCGACCGGACGGTACCGGCTGGGATTCCGGTTCCTTCAACTCGGCATGCGCAAATCCGAAGGGCTGGACCTCAGGACCGTGGCCCGGCCCGTGCTGAAAATCCTCCACGCCGAGACCGGCGAGACGGTCAATCTCGCCATTCCTAACCGGGACGGGCTGGTCTATATCGACATTATCGAGAGCACCCACGGTTTGCGCATGGCCGCCACCATCGGCGCGCGCGACGACTATCACTCCACCGCGCTCGGCAAGGCGATGCTCGCCTTCCAACCCGCATCATTCCGGGAGGAGTTTCTGGGTCGCCAGGCGCTGCCGCGCAAGACCAGTCATACGATCGTCGAGCCAGACGCGTTGCAGGCGGAGCTCGACCGGGTTCGGGAAGCGGGCTTCGCAGTCGATGACGAGGAGAACGAGCCGGGCGCTCGGTGCATCGCCGCGCCGGTCTTTGATTACCACGGCCGGCTCGTCGCGGCGATTAGCATTTCGGGTCCCGCCAGCAGAGTTTCCCGGGACCGGGAGGATGCCCTGGCTGCGCGTGTTATCGCTGCGGCTCGGGATATCTCCGCTGCGCTCGGCTACCGCCACGCCGACGAGTCGAACGCGGCAGCCCTAGCCCCTGCAGTTGGGGATGTCACGCCATGACGGTTGAACCCTACGGTGTGGTCAAGGGACGCGTGCTCGGGAGCAAGGCCGAGCGCCGGGAGGCAACTCCGCATTTTCACATTCTGGTTGACGCCGCAGATCAGCCCTTTCGGGTGGCGGTGAATGTCCGCTCCCGCTACCGGCCGCACGAGCTGTTGTACGTGATTGCGGATGACTACCATCATCCGCTACTCCCAACGCTGGCCACGCTCAGCCCAGGGTTTCACCCGCTGCGCCGGGAACCAGGGGAGCTGGCACTCGATTACCTCCGTGGTCATCTCTTTCCGCCTCGCCAGTTGCGCCCAATTCCAACCGATGCTCCTGGGGAGAACAACGACCTCAACGACCGACTGGCGCTGATCGTGCGGCAGGCTATGACCACACGTGATGCGTGGATCGCTGCCTTTGGCATGCGCTGGGGCCCTGAGCCCGAACGGCCTGATCCAATCTTCGGTTTTCTGCCTGGGAATGGACTGCACAATGTGCACATGAACCAGGGCAATCCTCGCCTGACGAGCGAGTTCCCAAGCTTTTTCCATGAGAATGGCGCCTGGCAAGATGGTGCGCTCTTCGTCTCCTTCCCCTCCGAAGCGCGGTGGGTTGCGGTGTTTCTTGCGTACCAATCTCAGTGCTGGCCAACGGATTCGCGCGGCTGTCCCAAGCGCCAGGCTCGGCCCCTTGGAACCATCCGAGAGGAGCCCGGCGCCACGGTGCGCATTGTTGGTCTCGAAGCTCAACCACCCGACGGCCGCTCGACGCCCGGTGTTATCACCCTCCTCAACGCCTCACCGGCGACGGTCGATCTCTCCGGCTGGGAGCTCGTGATTAATCATCAAGCGCGCGTTCCCCTCGCTGGGTCCCTTCCTGCCGGGGGCACGCGCGCCATCCGCCTACCAGCCAGGAGACCCTGCGTGCCGCAAGGCGGAATCATCACGCTTATGAATCGCGATGGCGATACCGTTGACGGCGTCAGCTTCCCCGAGGCCGATAGCCACTGGCCAGGATAGACCGCTGTCTTGTCGTGAGCACCTGCCCCAATCAACGGCAGGCGGGCGGGACGCAAGCGTCCCGTCGCTATCACCATGCCGGGCCCACGCGAATACCGGCTCGCACACTGTGGTGAGGAGCCATACCACCGTGTTTACAGCAGCCCTAGCTGGAATCCCTTCGCCACCGCGGCTGCGCGGTTGTCCACATCGAGCTTGGCAAAGATATTGGTGACGTGAGTTGTGGCTGTGCGGTGACTGATAAAGAGCACGTCCCCAATCTCCCGGCTGGATTTTCCTTCTGCGAGCAGGTGCAGCACCTCGATCTCTCTTGCGGTTAGCCCCACACTGCTCACCGGCTTTGGCCACTCAGCCCGACGCGGAGCCGGTTGCCGTGCTTGCTCCCTTGCCAGAGGACGGGCAGGATCGATCATCCCGGCTGTGACGATCGCTTCATCGAGCGAGAGGGCCGTGCCCACCACCCATTCCGCCGAAAAGGCCGCGTCGCCAAGCTCTCGACGGACAGCAGCGACTGCACGATCAAACTCGGTTTGCACGTAGCGCTGGAGCCGCAAACCGATCGCCGTTCGCACAGCCTCTGCGGCGCCAAAGAGCCGGGCGGCAACATCGGCTTGCCCATGCGCACCCGCGATGCCAGCCAGGCCAGTCAGGCTTTCAATAACACCCCATTTGTCTCCCTGCCGGTGCGCGAGCGGTAAACTTTCCCGATACAGCGCCGCGGCCCGCTCATCGTCCCCCTGCGCACGGGCGCACTGGGCTAGATTTGCCAGCGCCGTTCCCACGCCCCACTGATGGCCCTGCGCCCTCCAGCCGGCGAGCGCCTCTTCAATGTGCTGGCGAGCGGAATCCCAGTCCCCGCGTTCATAGTGCTCGATGCCGAGCCGGTTGTGCGCAAACGGCAGCCAGGCATCAAGCTGCGCCTGCTGCGCGACTGCCAGCGCCTCGGTGGCAAGCTCCTCGGCGCGCTCGTGGTCTCCCCGGCTGCCGGCGACAAAGCTCAGGGTGAAGAGTGCCCGCGCGATGCATCTAGGATCGCCAGAGGCGCGCCCACACTCCAATGCTTCCTCGGCAAGCAGCGTGGCTGGCTCGGCGTCCCCTTGCAGCGCGGCCAAAAATGCCGCGCCGAGCTGCGCCTCGGCCCGCTCCCACGCCGGCGCTGCCGGTGCAGCTGTCAAGGCGCGTTCGAGCCAGGCACGACCTTCGGAGAGGTGCCCGCGCGTCTGCCAAAACCACCACAATCCGCTGGCGAGACGAAGCGCCTCATCCGGATCGACCGCGATGAGCCAGCTAAGTGCGGCGATGATGTGATCATGCTCGGTTGCCAGCACGCTCAGCCACAGCTCGCCATCCGGGCCCCATACGTGACGCTCGGCTTGCCCGGCCAGCGCGACGACCCAAGCCGCATGAGCGCTCCGAGCGGCTTCTTCCTCACCAGCCGCTGCCAACTGCTCTACCCCATAGTCGCGGATTGTGGCCAGCATCCGGAAACGCGGAATGCCGCGCTCGCCCAGCGCGTCTGCGTCCCCGCTCCGCAGGAGCAGGCTCGCATCAATCAAGGCCGCAAGCGCGTCAAAGACGTCTGGGCTACCGGCCGAATCCTCGTGCCTGCCACACTGCTGCACGACGGCTTCAGCCGCTTCAAGGCTGAACGATTCGGGAAACACCGAAATCCAGCGGAACACCTGGCGATGCTCATTGGCAAGCAGGTCATAGCTCCAGGCCACTGCGCGGCGCATCGTTTGCAACCGCTCTGGTACATCGCGCGGCCCGCCAGTTAGGACCTCAAGACGGTTGCTCAACCGGGCCAGTAATGCTGGAGGAGATAGCACCTTGGTGCGGGCTGCGGCCAACTCGATCGCCAGCGGCAAGCCGTCCAGGCGCCGGCAAATCTCGGCAATCACCGGCGCATTCGCCTCGGTGAGGACAAAATCCGGCCGGACGGCACGCGCCCGCTGCACGAAGAGCGCCACCGCGTCGTTTGCCTCGACTGCGGCCAAGCCTGCGCTTGGGGTCAACGTCGCAATGTCGAAGGGGGCGAGAGGATATTCATGCTCACCGGTCACCCGCAGGGGAAGCCGGCTTGTCACGAGCAACTTGAGGCGGGGGCACGCGGCCAAGAGACCGACGAGCGCGGGCCCACCAGTCACCACATGCTCGACATTCTCGAGCACCAGCAACACACGGTGGTCAGTCAGCCGATCCTGAAGGCGGCCCTGCAGTGACCCCTCGCCCTGATCACGCAGGCCGAGGGTGCGAGCGATTGCAGGAATGACATCCGCCGGCTCCTGGACGGTCGCCAGCGAAACGACCCACATTCCATCCGCAAAGACTGGCAGCAGGGTGATGGCGACCTGCAATGCCAGGCGCGATTTGCCGACACCGCCCGGCCCGGTGATGGTCAGCAGGTGAATGTCTGGCCGCTGAAGGAGCGCCACGACCGCTGCGATGTCGCGCTCACGCCCAATGAACGATGTCGGTGGTATGGGCAGGTACGGCCCGCCATCGTTCGTCGCCGCGATGCTGACTGGCACAGACCGCCCCTCTCTGCGCTGGTGACAGGCGCTACCCGTGGTGGGCACACGACTATCATGGGCGGCGGCGCGATCCGCGTCAACTAGGGAACGGCACAACCGAGCCCGGCAAAAGAAGCGCTCGTGTTTCTGCCGGCAAACGACGGAGGGTCGGAAGTGAAGAAAGCCGCCGCGGCGAGTGACGGCACCACGGCGGCTCGAGGATTAGTTCTGCGCTGGCGCAGGTGTCAGGTGGCGCTCTAGGCGCTCGAGAATGGCTCGCTTCGGAGAGGCGCCAACGAATTTCTCAACCGGCGTGCCGTTCTTATACAGCACCATGGTTGGAATGCTCATCACGCCTAGCTTCATGGCATACAACTGATTCTCGTCAACGTTCACCTTGACGATCTTCAGTTGATCCTTACGCTCCTCGGCGATCTCAGCCAGGATCGGCGCTACCATCCGGCACGGCGCGCACCACGGCGCCCAGAAATCAACAAGCACGGGCTTGTCGGCCTTGACCACCTCCGCCTCGAAGGTGCTGTCCGTAATGTCAATCGGCTTGCTCATGTACTCCTCCTGATGGGTGTCCATCGGTAACTTGCTATCGAAATGATAGCATAGGCGTCAAGGAGATGTCGCCTCCCTCGAACGCCATCGCGCGATGCATGTCCAGACGCTCCTGCCGCTTCCTTGATCACGCGTGCCGCGTGCGCCTTTGCGTCCGTACGCGGGGGTAGCATTGCTATACTACGGCTGGTCCGGAAGCGCAAGGGTTCTGGACATCATGCGTTTCCCTGGTGAGCGTGTTTGGGAGTTCCGGCGTGCGGGTCGTCATCGACGCCAGTTTCTTGCTGCTGCCCCCTTCGGGAACGGCAACCTATGTGCGCTCGCTCGTCCAGGCGCTCAACGAGATCGCGCCTGAGCTTGATGTGCGGCTCATCCAGCCCGCATGGGAGCGAGATCGCTCGTCACGTGCGCCTTCCCGAGCATTGCGCCGCCTCTCGCCCTGGCAACAGCGGCTCCAGCGGGCAAGTTGGGATATCTACGGCGTCTCGCGACGCGCCACGCGGGATCACCCGGACCTCCTGCACGTGCCGCATTTTGCCGCACCGGTGCGCGCCGGGTGTCCGCTGGTCGTGACGATCCACGACGTCATCCCGCTCGTGCTGCCCGAGTATCGAGCCTCGCCGTGGATGCGCGCTCACCTCGCAGTGATGCGCCGGACCGTGCGCGCCGCGCGCCTGATCCTCACGCCGTCGCACGCCGCAAAAGATGACATTGTCCGGATGCTTGGGGTTCCGTCGCAGCGCATTCGGGTGACTCCAGAAGCCGCCGGGCCTGAATTCCGGCCAGCAGAGGACTGGACGACCGTCCGCGAAACAGTCGCAAAATTCGGAATTTGGAAGCGGTATATCTTCAACGTCGGAGGGTTCGATATCCGAAAGAATCTTCCTGTGCTGCTTGAGGCGTTTGGCCGTGTCCTTCCGCGCCTGCGGGAGCCCACTCAGTTGGTGATTGCCGGCGCGCCACACACCACCAACCCGCGCGTTTTCCCACCTCTGGAGCCGGTGATTCACCGGCTCGGTCTGGAAAACTCGGTTGTGCTGACCGGGAGAGTCAGTGAGAAGGAGAAGCTCGCCTTGTACCAAGGCGCGGCGCTGTACGTCACTCCCTCTCTGTATGAGGGGTTTGGACTGACCGCTCTGGAGGCGATGGCTTGCGGCGTACCGACGATCACCGCGAACCGGACCAGTCTACCGGAAGTGGTCGGCGAAGGGGGTATTCTGGTCGAGCCCGAGCCGGAAGCGCTAGCGACGGCAATTGCCTCGGTGTTGAACGATCCGGTGGCAGCGGCCACGTGGCGGACGCGAGCGCTGGCACGCGCGGCCACATTCCACTGGCGGCGCACGGCCCAGCTGACACTCGACGCCTACCGGGAAGCGCTGCTTCTGGAAACTGCAAGGGGAGTGAGGTGATGGGGGAAAAACGCGTGGTGGAGCGCCGTCATGCGCTGCGCATGCTGGCGCCAGGACCAGTTGCGCTCGTGACATCCATGTACCGCGATCGCCCGAACCTGATGACGGCTGCCTGGCTGCTCCCGTTGAGCCTGGATCCCGTCTACGCCGGTGTCGCAATCCATCCCACCCGCCTGACTCACGAGTTCATTTCCCGGACGGAAGCATTCATCTTGAACATCCCCACCGTCGATCTTATCAGCGCGGTCCATGCCTGCGGCACGCAATCCGGCCGGGAGACGGACAAATTCGCGGCCACGGGCCTCACCCCGGTGGATGCAGCGGAGCTTGAGGCTCCGCTCGTGGCCGAGTGCGTCGGGCATATCGAGTGCGCGGTGATTGACCGGATTTCGCTCGGCGACCACGACCTGTTCGTCGGTCAGGTGCTAGCAGTGACAGCGGATGCAGAGGCATTTGACGGCTTTTGGAACGTGGATGTGGATGCCGGGCGCCTGCTGCATCATCTTGGCGCCGACCGGTACGCATGCCTGAGCAAGATGTACCGGGCGCAAGGGCAGTAAGGGTCGAACGTCTGGGGGCTGGGAAGTCGTCGCCTTTTCGCCGGCAGCCGTCAGGCATTCGCACGCCGCCGCAGCAGGAATGGGCGCGATGGGGTCCCTGAATCGCACCCCTCCGGACGGCTGATCGCTGAGGCCTGAGGCTAGCGAAGCGATCCCTCGCTGGGCACTCCCATGCTCTCGCGAGCAAAATGTTGGGAAAGGATGCCGGGCGGAATCGTCGTCCGTCCAGCCCCATCGCGCAGGACGGGAGCGCGAGGCTGCAGTCCCCGCTCCCTCGCGTTGCTCGGGACAAGGCTCACCCAGAGCGGTCCCCTTCAGGGCTAACGAGAGCATCGTGGATAGCGAACGAGCCGGCTTCAGCCGGCTTTGTATTCTTAGCGCGGGAACTTTCGCCCCGCGCGTCCGCCCCACAATGCCCTCGGACGCAAGTTGACTGGCCGGCCGCGCTGAACTGCGCCCCTCCACAGCCTGACGGCTGATGGCCGCATCCTGACTGCTCCCAGCCGCTAGCCCCTCACCCCCGACTCCTCGACCGCCGGATCGGGTGTCGCCAAGCCCAGGGCCTCCCGCGCCTCCGCCACGGTCGTCAGCGAGCCCGTGACGAGCACCGTGCCGGAGCCCCCAGCAGCCAGCCGGGCAAGCTCCAGGGCCATGCCGACATCAGGGGCGCTCGTCACGGGCAGACCAACGGGAGCGAGCGCGGCTATTACCGCGTCAACCGCCATCGCCCGTGGACTCTGGGTCGCGGTGGCAATGATCCGCGTCGCAAAGGGGAGCAAAGGCGCCACAATTGCTGCCGGATCCTTGTCTCGCATCACCGCTAGGACCAGGGTAATGCCTGCGACGCGCTCTTCGTGCAGCGTTGCGGCGAGGGCGCGGGCGGCGCCGGCGGTGTGAGCGCCGTCGAGAATCAGGCGTGGCGCTCCTTCGACGACCTCGAAGCGGCCGGGCCAGCGCGCCTGGGCGAGTCCTGACGCGATCGCTCCGGGAGGAAGAGCGACGCCGCGTTGCTGAAGCAGCCAGGCAGCGGCGATCGCCGTGGCGGCGTTTTCAACCTGGTGGACGCCGATCAGGCCGGACCGGAGATCGGTGAGGGTGCCCCACGGTCCGGCGGCGGTGAAGGAGCGCCAGCTTCCTTCCCAATGCCAGTCGCGCCCACCAGCCAGCAACGGGCTCCCGCGTTCGGCGGCGATCTGCTCGATGACAGCGAGCGCATCGGGCTCCTGCGGCGAGACGGCGACAGGCCGGCCAGGCTTGATGATGCCCGCCTTCTGCCGCGCGATCT
>JBHOQQ010000172.1:0-92371 GCA_042408955.1 Thermomicrobiales bacterium | reverse complement strand
AGGAATCGTGGGGCAGTGAGCCCTAACCGGTGGAGTGCAGGGTGGCGGATTTGCAGAAGGGGTGGGGAGGGTGCCGGGGTGTGACACGGTGAACGCTCCGTTCGTTCACCAATCGATGAGGGCATACACGGCGCAAGCGTGACCGTTGCTCGCGACATCTCTCGGTGACCCCGCTGGGACTCGAACCCAGAACCAACGGATTAAAAGTCCGCTGCTCTGCCGATTGAGCTACGGGGTCGCTCCGGCATGGAGAGGATGAACACCTTCGGGTGTTCGCCTGTTTCAATGATACTTCGCCTTGGCCAGGAAGACCACGCTGCCGGGTACATCCTATGGCTCATGGATTGGTAGGCCATGCAGAGTGGTCGGGAGACACGGCCAAGCAGCAGTCAGCGACGCTGGATACGCTGGCAAGCCCCACCACCAGCAGACCACGAGCAGACCTGCAGCAACGCGCCTACCGCCGTTGCAGACACTCGGTTGCCGTTGGCCGTATCCTTGCCAGGTCAGATCTTGCGTCTGGTAGCAGTCGCCTACCGAGGCCGCTGGAGCCCGAGCCTGCCGTATCTCCTCCCGGTGATGGCCAGCGCTCCACCCAGAGCAACACCGATCACGACCGCGATCAGCGGCAGCTCCTGTGGGTGCGACGGTCCAGACCCAGTCGATGGCAGGGTAGTCACCCCAGCCACCTCGTCGCCGTCCGTGCCTGTATCGCTTCCGCCAGTTCCACCGTCATTCGCTTCCGGCGGACCTTGCGTGCCATCACCTCCACCATTGCCGTTGTCGCCGCCGGTGTTCCCCCCGTTGTCACCAGTCCCGCCGGTACCATCGCCATCGTTTCCACCGCCGCCAGTCGAATTCGGCGACGCGCAGGAGTACAAGCTTGCCATCGTCGTGCTGCCAGCCACGATCTCAACGCCGGCGCGCGCGTCAACGCCATCAACAAACGCTGCACAGATGCCATTCTCGGTGTCGACCGTGTAGGTTCCGGGCGTGAGCCCGCTCCACGTCACGACGCCGCCACCCGTGGCCTGCTTGGTATCAAGCGGTGATCCGCCCGCGTCGAATAAGGTGACGGACACCCCACCTGCGGGATCGCACTCGGCCTCCCAGTAGCTCGGATCGCTCGCATCCTCACTATTCGACTCCGGATCGGCGCACCAGAAATGACGAACCACCAGCGTGCCATAGAGCGCAATCGTCCGTACGCTCGCCCGTGTGGTACGACCCGCCCGCACCTCCACCTGTGCGCTTGCTGATGAGCTCACGTCAGTGAGGAGATACGTGCCCTCTGGGAGCGCCATCGTCGCCTCGCCATCAGGGCCCAGGCCGAAGCTGATGGAGCTCGATGATCCTGGATTCCCGACCTCGCTCAACGCGATTTGCGCGTCGGTGAGCGCACATCCCGGACCACTGGCATCGCCATCAATGAGGATCTCCGTTCCTTCCGCCTCTCCCTCGGTGCACCACCACTTTTGAATAACGAGCGTGCCAGTCGGAGGCTCGAAGTAGTCAATTACGATGACAACCGTCAACTCATCCGCCTCGACTGTGACCGTCTCCGACGCTCCGGAATCGTCGGTCACCGTGTAGTCGCCCGCGGTCAGATATCCGCGCCAGACGCCGTTGTCGTCGGTCACAGCCTGAATGCCGCTCGGCGGCAGCGTATCGCCCGTGATCGTGAACACCGCCTGCGCCGTTGGGCTGCAAACCGGTGTCGCCGCCGCGCTGATCGCATGCGGGCCAAGCACACGAAACTCGGTGCGCGCATCCCCCGACGTTGGACATGAGCCATTGACGAGCTGTAAGCGGCCCAGGAGCGCTTCAATAATATTGACGAAGGTCACCGCATTGCCATCGGCGGCGCTGGCGATCCACGCAGTACCATCGCCAACTGGCAGGTAACCGGCTGGCACCGCCTCGTGCACGAAGACCGCCGCGCCTTCTGGCACCTCCAAGACGGCTGACCCACCCCCGGTTGTTGTGACGGGCGCCGCCGGGACACCGTCGATCGAATAGGCGATTTCGACACCATCAGCACCGGCGCAGAAGCCCGACGTCGCGGGGTCGCCCGGTCCCGGGTCAGCCGTGCACACAAAGACCACGACGGGGATGTGCACCAGCGCAATCTCTTCTCCGGCTTGTGCACCTTCGCCCGCGATTGGCGTGGCTTCATCGGCAGTTGGCGCGCCCTCCTCGGCGGTTGGCGTGCCTTCTCCAGTCGCTTGCGTCGTATCCTCAGTGCTGGGAGTCTCCTCCGCGATGGTAACCGGCTCGTCGTCTTGACTCACCTCCGTAGGCTCAGCGGTGGGTTGATCGACCGATTCTTCAGGCGGCGCGGTGGCATCACCCTCATCACTCGTGGCTGCCGGCACAATGGTTTCGCCGGTGCCTGCATCATCGCCCGGCACCGATCCCTCGTCACCGCCAGCTTCTGAGCAATCCACGGGCTCGCCCGGCAGGGCCTCACCTCCGCTGCCATCGGTCTCGGAGGTCTCGGTGGTCTCGGTATCAGGTTGCTCTAACGTTGTGGCCTCGGGCTCTGGTGTCGCTTCGGATACGCTATCGCAGATTGCTTGGCCGGCATCGGTTGATTGAGACGCTTCCACGGTCGTATCGGGACCAAGCACTTCCGCGACCACCCGGCCAGAATCGTCAAGGCGCAGCGGGGTGACGATCGCCAGAACGAGTAGCACAATGGCAGCCCACCGGCCGAACCTCGCTCGACTCGTCATGTCCTTCCCTCCTCAGCCCCGGAGATCCCATCTCCGGCGAGCGGCGCGGTTGTGCGGTCCCGGCTCACTGCTCACTTCTAGATGGCCCCGGTGATCGCCGTGCACTCGTCGTTGTTCAGTACACCGCAGAGTTGTCGCTCCGGCCGCTTGTGTTCGCGCCTGCACGTGACCGAAGCTCTCGCCGGCTCGCTCGCATGAACGCTTCTATTTCCCGGGTCTCCTATCGTGGGACATCACAGCCTGTCACTCGCATCCTAGCAACATCTTGCGTATTTCACAACTGGAAAAGCGGGAAATTTTATATCCAATTGTCACATCCTTGACCGCCACATGGTCCATGTGATTCATATCGCATAACTTCTCTCGTGATCCGCCTCGCCGTGCTCCATGTCGTATCGGCTCGCTCAAAGCGAAAGCCCTGACACAGGGCCAGGGCTCCGCCTCTCACGCATGTGCATCCAGCCGGACGCCCGCATCGCTTGCGCCCGGCTGGCGCAGGTTCCTAGACCAGGCGGCGGCGCAGGCTCGCACCACCAGCCAGCAGCCCACCACCGAAGACAATCAGCCAGAGCATCTGTCCGCTCAGTCCACCAGTGGCTCCGGCTCCGGTGTTCGGTAGCGCTCGCACGCTCGCCACCTCGCTGGCGTCGCCGCCGTTGACGTCACCATTGTCAACGCCGTCGTTACCGCCATCGCCGCAGGTTCCAGTGCAATCGCCACCGACCTCACCCGGGCAGAATCCGGTGCAATCACCGGTAACATTGCCATAGCAGAAGCCGGTGCAATCGCCGTCGACATTGCCCTCGCAGGTGCCGGTGCAGTCGCCATCGACGTTCCCAGCGCTGCAATCGAAATCGAGATCATCGACGCAGCCGCCGAGGAAGATCAGCGTTCCAGCACCGGCGAAGGAGTATGCTTCGGCGTTGGCGTTGCCGCCGTGGCCACCAGTGGCGTCGCCCGTGACCGCGTCACCACCGTCGCCGCCGTCACCAGCATCACCGCCATTGCCCCCGAAGCCACCGCCAGCGTTTGCGACACCGCCACTGCCGCCAGTAGCCACGCCGCCGGTTCCATCACCGCCGGCAGCCTCGCCACCGGCGCCACCAGCGTTCAGACCACCCTCGGTCGCGCCACCGGTGGTATCGCCTTGGGTCGCGTCGCCGCCCGTGGCGTCCCCGGCAACACCATCGCCGCCTGCGCTATTGCCACCAACGGCCGCCGCGCCGCTTCCATCTCCACCGGTGTTTCCGCCGCCGGTCACATCGCCGGTCGCATCGCTACCAGCGACCAAGCCAGCGATCGCGTCCCCGCCAGTGTTGCCACCACCGATGGTGTCGCCGCATGACGCGTCACCGCCATCGCCGCCCACGGCACCATTGCCAATGGTGCCATCGCCGCCGTTGCCGCCATTTCCGCCGGTAATTTCCTGCGGAGTGATGAAGAACTGGAATCCGCATCCCAGCGTGACCGTCAAAGCGGGACCAGACTGCGTCACCAGGCCGGTGCCATTGCCACCCTGTGCAGCGCTGCCGGTGACGCTACCAGATGCTCCACCGCCTGTGCCTTCGCCGCCAGTGGCCACGCCGCCATCCGCGGCCTCGCCGCCAGTGCCATTGCCAGCGAATGCATCGCCGGCGACTGCGCCGACAACCCCGACTTCGCCCGGTTCGCCACCGAGGGTATCGCCGCCGGTGGTGTCACCAGAGGCAGCGCCGCCGCTTCCAGCCACTGCCGGTCCACCGGTGCCGTCGCCACCTGCGGCGACTCCACCATCGGCAACACCGCTACCGCCGAAGCCGGAGCCGCCGTTACCGCCGAAGCCACCGTTGCCGCCGAAGCCACCGCTATCGGCGTCGCCAGACTGTGCGTTGCCGCCAGCACCGCCGGCGGCTGTCGCCTCGGCAGCACCGGCATTGCCAATCGTCGCGGCGATAGCGTTGGCGTTGCCGCCGTGACCACCAGTCGCATCGCCAGTAATCGCATCACCGCCATCACCAGCGTCGCCGCCAGCGCCACCGTTTCCACCAGCGCCGACCCCGCCGGACGCATCGCCGCCTGCGCCGCCAGTCGCATCACCGCCTGTGCCGGCACCAGCTGTTGCGGCTCCACCGTCGCCGCCCGCATTCTCACCACCGATGGTCTCGCCGCCGGTCGTCGCGCCAGAGGTTGCCGAGCCACCCGCAGCATTGCCGCCAACTCCGGTGCCGCCGGTCGCGTCGCCGCCGGTCGCGTCGCCACCTGTGCCGTTGCCACCCGTGTTGTCACCACCGGTCGTCGTCGTCGAAGCGTTGCCGCCCGGCACACCGCCATCGGTTGCATTGCCAGATGCGTTTCCGCCACCATCGGTCAGGCCACAGGTAGCGTCGCCACCGGCACCACCGGCGCCACCAATCCCAGCACCACCGGCTCCACCGTTGCCACCATTCCCGGCGATCGCCTCACAACCGACGGTGCCCGAAACCGCGCCGATGACCGAATCCGCACCAAGCAACACCTCAAGCGGCACCGGGCTGATCAAATCGATAACGATGACCACCAGCTCTGCGGCAGGGTTGGACACGAGTTCCTCAACAGTCGTACCAGTTTGTGTCACTCCGCCGGTCGCGGCGCCACCCGTGGCTGCGCCGCCCGTGGTATCGCCAAAGGCGTTACCGCCCGTGCCAGCGCCACCCGTGGCCGCACCGCCAGGACCAGCATTACCGCCTGTCCCGCTTCCGGCAAAGGAACCGCCACCTAGTGCATCGCCACCCGTCGTGTCGCCGCCGACGGTGTCACCCGACGCACTGCCACCGTTGCCACCGACCGCGGAGCCACCGACACCAGTGCCGCCGAGGGCGTCTCCACCGTTTGCGGCACCTTCACCACCGATGCCGTCGCCGCCATCGCCGCCATCGCCGGCTAAGCCTGGCTCACCAGCGAATGCATCGCCGCTTACGGCATCGCCACCATCGCCACCAAAGGCAATCGAGATCGGATCGACGCCGGCGCTGGCGGCAATGGCATTCGCGTTGCCACCGTGGCCACCGGTCGCATCGCCGGTGATGGCTGTCCCGCCATCCCCACCGGCGCCACCGTCGCCACCGTTGCCGCCAAAGCCATCACCACCAGTCGCTGCACCACCATCTCCACCGGTGCCAGCACCACCGATGCCGTCGCCACCGGCCGCCGCGCCACCATCGCCACCCGTGTTGCCACCACCAGTCGTGGCCCCACCCGTTGTCGGCCCGGAGGTCGCGTTGCCCGCACCTTCGCCGCCAGCGTTGCCGCCAGCCGCGGCACCACCAGCCGAGTTGCCACCAGTTGCGTTGCCGCCGGTACCGTTGCCACCCGTGTTGTCACCACCGGTCGTCGTCGTCGAGGCAGCTCCGCCGGTCACATCGCCGGACTGTGCGGTGCCACCTGAGTTGCCTCCACCCAGCGTGTCTCCACACCCTCCGGTCCCGCCAGCGCCACCGGCGCCACCATCACCCACAGAACCACCAGCACCACCGGCACCACCGTCGCCGCCGGAGGCGATACAGCCGAGAGTTATGCTCAACGTCGTGCCTTGGATTGTTTGACCACCGGTCGCGTTGCCGCCCGTGGCCGCGCCACCCGTGGTATCGCCCGACGCCGTACCGCCCGTGCCGGCTCCACCGGTTGCCGCGCCACCGTCGGAGGCCGTGCCGCCGGCTGCATTGCCGCCGACCGCGACGCCACCGAAGGCCGACCCACCCGTGGTATCACCACCAAAAGTGTCGCCCGAGGCATCGCCACCATTGCCACCGACCGCGGAGCCACCAACGCCGTTGCCACCGACGCCATCGCCACCAATCGCCTCGGCGCCGCCGCCGAAGGCGTCACCGCCGTCGCCGCTGAATCCGCCGTCGCTGCCACTGCCGGCAAACGCGTCACCGGACTGCGCGTCGCCCCCGAAGCCGCCGACCGCGGTCGAAGAGGCAACGTCTCCGCCATTGCTCACCGTCGCCTCGGCATTGGCGTTACCGCCATGACCGCCCTCGGCGTCGCCGGAAATTGCGGTACCGCCCGTTCCTCCGTCGCCACCGAATCCGCCATTGCCGGCCGTCGCCGAACCACCGGTGGCCGTGCCGCCGGAGCCGCCCGTGCCAGCCCCGCCAATCCCGTCACCGGCGTCGGCCGACCCACCGTCTCCGGCGGTGTTGCCGCCGCCGACCGTGGCGCCACCGGTCGTGTCGCCCGAGGTCGCCGAGCCACCAGCCGCGTTGCCGCCCAATGCCGCGCCACCGGTCGAGTTGCCACCGAATGCGGCGCCGCCGGTGCCGTTGCCACCCGTGTTTTCACCACCCGTGGTCGAGCTGGTTGCACCACCACCGATCACGTTGCCAGAGATTGCACCGGCCTCGACGTTGCCGTTGCCGCTCCCATCGGTTAGGCCGCAGGTAGCATTGCCGCCGGCCCCACCGGCACCGCCAGCACCCACAAAACCACCAGCGCCGCCGTTTCCACCGTTGCCGGCGTCAGCCTCACAGCCGCCGGTGAGTGTGATAACGTCGCCGCCGAGGGTCAAGCCACCGGTCGCAGCGCCACCGGTCACGTCGCCACCAGTGGTGGTGCCAGACGCCTCACCGCCAGCACCGGTGCCACCAGTCGCCACGCCGCCATTGCCAGCGTTACCGCCGGTTGCCGCGCCGCCGACCGCGACGCCACCGGAGGCCGACCCACCCGTGGTGGTGCCGCCAAAGGTGTCGCCCGAGGCACTGCCGCCGTTGCCACCAACCGCGGAGCCACCAACGCCGTTGCCACCGACACCGATGCCACCGCTCGCCTCGGCGCTGCCGCCGACGGCCTCACCGCCGGCACCGCCGGCACCGCCCCAGCCGCCGTCGCCAGCGAACGCGTCACCAGACACGGCGCCGCCAGCGTCACCACCGACCGCGGTCGCATCGGGATCGACGATCACTACTTCAGCGAGCGCACCAGCGTTCGCGTTGCCGCCGTGGCCACCGGTCGCATCGCCGCTGATGGCTGTCCCGCCATCCCCACCGGTGCCACCGTCGCCACCGTTGCCACCAAAGCCATCACCACCGGTCGCCGCGCCGCCGTCGCCACCAGTTCCAGCACCACCGATGCCGTCGCCAGCGGTCGCCGCGCCACCATTGCCACCGGTGTTGCCGCCGCCGATCGTGTCGCCGCCGGTTGTGGCGCCCGAGGTCGCCGAGCCACCAGCCGCGTTGCCGCCGACTGCCACACCGCCGGTCGAATCGCCACCGAACGCCTCGCCACCTGTGCCGTTGCCACCGGTGTTACTGCCGCCAGTCGTGTCGGCCGACGCATTGCCCCCGGTCACATCACCGCTCTGGGCGAAGCCGCCGGTGTTGCCGCCGCCGTTCGTGTCACCGCAGTCCCCAGTACCGCCAGCGCCGCCAGCACCACCGGCACCAACAGCTCCATTACCGCCAGTGGCGCCATCGCCAGCGTTGGCGATACAACCAGTCGTTAGTGTCAACGCGTCGCCGCCGAGGGTGGTGCCGCCCGTCGCCGAGCCAGCCGTGACCACACCGCCATTGGTATCGCCAGAGGCGTTGCCACCTGTGCCAGCGCCACCAATTGCCTCACCGCCAACGCCAGCGGCTCCGCCTGTCGCCTCGCCACCGAACGCGTCGCCACCAAAGGCCGATCCACCCGTGGTGTCACCACCAACGGTGTCACCCGAGGCATCGCCACCAGCGCCACCGACCGCGCTGCCGCCATTGCCGTTGCCACCGATTCCGTCGCCGCCATCGGCGGTCGCGTCGCCACCGAACCCTGCGCCGCTCGCGCCGCCAGCGCCACCGTCGCCACCGTCGCCACCGAATGCCTCGCCGGACGTTGCGTCGCCGCTCGCCCCCGCGACCGCATCAGCGGTGACATCTTCGGCGCACGAATCGCACTCGGCCTGGGCGTTAGCATTGCCGCCGTGGCCACCGACGGCTTCACCCGTAAAGGCCGATCCGCCGGCACCGCCCGAACCGCCGATGCCGCCATTTCCGCCCACGCCCGAGCCAGCAACGGCGATGCCGCCAAACCCGCCGGTGCCGTCGCCGCCGGCCCCTTCACCAGCCGTGGCGCTGCCGCCGGAACCAGCGATGTTCCCGCCACCGATCGTCAAGCCGCCAACCGTGGCTCCACCCGTGGCGCTCCCACCAACGGCCACGCCGCCGACCGCTAGGCCACCAAGTGAATCGCCACCTACCGCTGCGCCGCCGAGGCCGGAACCACCGACATTCGATCCACCAATAACTGTCGAAATAGCAACACCGCCGGTGACTGCCCCGGCGATCGCATCGCCGCCGCTATTGCCGCCACCTGTCGTGCCGCCCGCCGTCGCATTGCCACCGTTGCCACCGGCGCCGCCTGCACCAATCCCTCCGGCACCGCCATCGCCTCCATTGCCGGAATTCGCTTCGGAGCCAACGGTGCCACTAACAACGGATCCGCCGATGACCATGCCACCGGTCGCGCTGCCACCGGTTACGCTGCCACCGTTGGTATCTCCGGAAGCCGCGCCACCCGTCCCGGCGCCACCAGTTGCATTGCCGCCCGGCCCCGCGTTACCGCCGGTTGCGTTGCCACCGGTCGCGTCGCCACCACTGACGCTGCCGCCCGTGGTGTCACCACCGAAGGTATCGCCGGACGCGCTACCACCGTTACCACCAACAGCGGTGCCGCCGGTGCCGTTGCCACCAATCCCGGTGCCTCCGTTAGCCGAGGCATTACCGCCGGTGCCAGCGCTTCCATCGGCTCCGCTGGCGCCACTCCCGCCATCACCGCCTGTTGCGCTGCCACTCGTGGCGTCGCCGCCGTCTGTTCCCGTTGATGTTCCCGTTGAATCTTGATGGCGCGCGAGCGTCACCGTGCTCTTGCCGCCGCTGCCTCCTGCCAGCACCGAGCCCTGCGCGTAGGTGACCATGCTGACGATCATCATCAGCGCACCTATCACGCGCAGGATCGTTGGGGTCGTTGTCCGCTTCACTGTGAAACCCTCCCGATCGCCAGAGCCCAAGCCCGGACCCTTTGATCATTGCCACCGACCGGTGGCGAAACACGTCCCCCGAGGCAATCGCACACCTACGCCGTTGTTTTTGCCTATGGACCGCTCCAGCACAGGCGATAACTCCTGTACCGAATACCACGCTTGCGGAACTGATCTACCACTACCTGGGACACCGCGATTGCTCGCGCCGGCTGCATCACACCAGTGCTCACTGCCCTTCCCTCCACTAGCGCTTCGCGCCCGTCTCGAGCTGATCGCGGTTTTTCCAATCGGGGAAAATGCAAGAACCGGGCCACGCCCACTCCGCCGGGACCCGCCATGTGCGCCTTTGTTGTCGAGGATTGCTGCCGTGCTTGCCTAAGCCCCGGCCCCATCGTCTCCGCCATGAACCCGCTCCGCTTTCCCCTGCCTGAGATCAACGCAATCCGCGGTGATGACAGCGGCTTCGACGATACGCTCTCCTCTCCCAATCCCCACATCTAGCGCCGGCTTCCCAAACGGCGCTGGAACACTTATCTGCTCACCCTGCCTGCCGAACTGGTGTTGCCACCTAACTCCGCCATCACGGCGGCTCAGCCCTTCCGATGTTCAAACCACGCACAAGGACCCTGACTGGCATCATACAGGCTGATTTCTGTGTTGGCAATACGTTCCAGGACTTATCTCCCCCTCTGTTCGGAAGCCCCCTTTCGCTTCACGGGTGCACCTCGCCTTTGCCCGCAGCCGTCAACCTCGGTACAGTACCCGTGGCGTGAGCGGGCTTCGGCCAGCACCTCGGTGCTGCCACCGGCGGCGCTGCCCAGTCGCCACGAAGCGACTGGGGAGCAAACGTGGATCACCACGTCTCCGAGAGACGTTGTCCTTAGGATCCCTACACGGGCCGTTGCTTGCGCTCCATGAAGCGCATTGGATGGGTTTCGCTGGATGAGGGGGGTACATGAAACGACCGCTGTCCGCTCGCTTCGCGCTCGTCACCACACTGATCACCGTGCTCCTCCTATCGCTCAAGCCAGGTGTGCGCTCGGCAACGTTTCAAGAGCAGGCATCACCCGAGACAGAGCTGACGCTGCAGGTACCCCTTGAGCAAGGTGTGCTACCCATCGCGCCGGCCTTCGTGCGCCTGCTCCGCATTAACCTAGAACCCGGCGCCGGTAGCCCACTGCATACCCATCCAGGCCCGGAGATCGCGCGGGTCGAATCTGGCACGCTCGCCGTTCGCGTCAATGGGAAGGCGCTGTTGTGGCGCGCGACAACAGATGGCACTCCCTCGGCAGAGCCCGAGGGACCCGTCGATGCCCCCACAAATGAAGAGTTCCGGATGCGCCGCGGCGATACCCTGCTCTATCTCCCTGGAACGGAGATGACGTTTCGCAATCCTGGGACCCGGCCGACGAAGATCCTGACGGTGGTGGTGCTTCCGGCAGGTCACCAGCACCCGCCGGGCATCACGTACATTGGCGGCCAGCCAACGGCCGACGCCTTCAAAGGAGTGACTCCCGAGATTCTTGGGGACGGCGTCGCAACAACGCTGCCAACTGGGCCAGCAATCCTGACCGTCGAGCGGATGAAGCTCGGTCCTGGCCAAGCGGTGCCCGCTTTCAACGGACCGGTCATGATCTCCGTCTCACGAGGTACCCTGGATTTCACGGTTGTGGATGGACGGGTTCAGATCTCGCGCGCGGCAAATCCTGGTCCGCAACCGGAGGCGACGCCGGGCACAGCGTTCACCTTGCAGCAAGGAGATGCCGCGTTCTTCCCGTTAGGGATGAAGGAGGCGCCACGCTCCGAGCGTGACGGCGAGATCGTCCTGTTGCGGCTGACCATCGCTCCCGGTGAGGGCCAGCCAACCCCGACGCCAGCAGCAACCGGCATCGGCGAGATCGCGATCAGCACGCCGTCAGCCCCAGCGCCAACGGCAACCTCCGCTCCACCCGCCACCGAAGAAGCCGAGCCAACGCCGACCGAACAGGCCGGTAAGTTCCAAGTTGGTGACACGGTCGCTGTTACCGAGGACGGGGTCAACTTGCGGAGCGAGCCATCAACCAGCGCGGAGATTGTGACCGTGCTTACTGCTGGGCAGACGCTTCAGATCACCGGGTCATCGGTAACCGCCGACGGTTACACGTGGTGGCCCGTGCAAGACGCCGGTGACCCAAGCCTCACCGGCTACGTCGCCGAAGACTTTCTCGAAAAGCAATGATCTCCAGCCGAGCTGCCTCCCGAGCGGGGGCAGCTCACGGCGATGTGTTGGCAGGCAACGCGGGCGCGCGTGATGGATGCTGCGCACGCGTCCGCGTCTCACAAAAGACCACGGCTTGCCTTCGCGCGTGCGGCAAAATCAGAACCAGGCGCAGCAGCGAGACGTAGACTGAGACGTCCGGCCCTGCCCTCGCGTGGCCGCGTTACGTCGCTCACGTGTGCATCATGCAAGGAGAGCTTTTGATGCGTCTGAAGGCGTGCTTGCCGATCGGTCTCCTTGGTTTGGCGTCGCTGGCAGCGCTCGCCTTGGCGCCAGCCCACGCCTTCACACCGGCAGCATCACCCATGGCCAGTCCAATCGCCTGCGGCCGGCCCGTGTCATCGTGGGGTGCGGCAACCGCGAACGACGTGCGCGTCTCGCTGCTCCGGGTCGAAACCGTCCCCACGAGCCCACCAGGCACACCGAGCACGGCCACGGAACAGCTCCAGGTGCTTGCCGAGATTCGCCTCGAACATCTCGGAACGTTGCCCGCCGAAATTCGCCTCACCGAGGTCACCCTGGCCGATTGCGCAGGCCATCGCTACGCGGCTGACGTGCCACCTGGCACCCCAGCGCCTGGTGTGGTCCCCGTTGCACCTGGCCAGGCGCTGACGCTGACGGTGCAATTCACCGTACCCATGGGCACGCTGCCCGTCCGGCTCATCATCCCGATTCACCGGGAAGGCCTGACCGGCGGCCGCGTCGAGTTTCCTTTGGTCATCCCGGAACCAGCTCCGTGCACTCCTGCCCGCACGCCTGAATCCACCGAGGCTGGAGACATATCGTCTTCTACGACAACACCTGCGGATGCAACAAGCGAACCGGGGGAAGGTCGTTCAGCTAACGTTGAGCAGATCGAAATGACACCGGGCTGTTCCTAGGATGATCGCAGGAAACAGGCACCGATTTTCGCGACTGATCGTGGTAGCATCCATTGACGTTGCCGGATCTCAGACGTGTGCCTAGCGCCAGCGAGATCACGGGTGACTCGCTCGGCGATTCGCCGTGTCTCACGGGTAAGGGATGGGAATGATACAGAAAGGAACGCGCATCTTCGCCGCGGTGTTGCTGCTGGCGATAGGCTGGATGTCCAGCGGTGAGTCCCACGCTATTCCCCAACCCGGATACGACACCATTCGCATCGACTTTGAGGGCGCGGCACTTCCCTATCAGGTATGGATTGATTGGTCGCCCTTTCTGTTGCCGATGCCCGATGGGGGAGCGTGGCTCTTTTTCAGCGCCCAGGTGAAGATGCCACGGCAGCCCACGGCCGATGATCCATCAACCTACACGCTTGGCACGCAGAAGCTCTTCGCCGCTCATTTCGACCCGGCAAGCAACACATGGGAACCTGCCAAAGCCATGAAAGGCGGCCCAATCCAGTTCGGCGCGTCGGCAGTGGTCGATGCCTACGGCACGGTCCATGTGGTTTACACCGACCGCGCTTCGGATCAGGCGTATGGGACGCTCGTTTATGTCAAAAGCACCCCGCAGGGTGGATGGACCGATCCGGTGCCAGTAGCTCCGAATCCCCAGGCGGGGCACCAGCTCGGGGCAGATCTGGTCCTCGACCGGCTCGGCGGACTCCACGTCATCTGGCAGGATCAGCGGAATATGGACGACGCAGCGCGGTCCATCGCCGCCAATGCCGACATCTTCGTCAGTGATCTTATGCCTGGCGGAGGCTGGTCGGAGCCCGTGCAAGTCAATCGCCGGCCCGATGCGCGAACCAACCCAAGCCGGCCGCAGCTTGCCGTCGATGGCGACCGGCTGATCAGCATCTGGTCAATTTACATTGGCACCTCGCCCGAGGACCTTGCCACTGCTCAGCGTATCGAGTGGAGCACTCGTCCCCTGGCAGATCCGCGAGGCTGGGCACCACCGCGCCCGGTCTTCGAGCGGCAAAACTCGCAGATTGGCGGCCGGTTGCTCGATCTGGCTGCGAACCCAGGCGGTGGCGTTTCGCTGGTCTATGGCCGCCGCACGATCGAGCAAGACCGGGCTATCACCTCGCTCTATCTCCAACGGCTGCAACCCGGCAGCGACGTCTGGGATGAGCCGGTTCCACTCGTGCAAGGCAACCGTGGCAGTTACCCAAGAATCGCCATCGCGCCAGATGGAACGCTGTATCTCGCCTATCATCTCGGTTCCGGCGGCAACGTGAAAGTTGGCGCCGTCGCCCTCGCGCCCGGCGCCGATCAGGTTGGCGTCGAAGAGATCCTCACCGCTGGAGAGGAGGGTCAGCAGGGCATCCCCGTCGTTGCCGTGGACCGCTTCGGCCGTCCCTGGGTGGCCTACATCCACGAGCCGCCGAATGGGAAGCCGAGCGAGATTCGGGTGCTTCGGGGTGCTTGGCTCTCGACGACACCTGCTCCCCAGTCCACTCCGTCGCCGGCCGCGTCTCCGTCCGCAAGCGCCACCGGCTAACGTTTCGTCCCCATCACAGGCAGGCCGGTGCCAGCGTCAGGACGCAATTCGGACGACCAGCAGTACCGGCCACAAGAATTCCCCCGGAAGTCCGGGGCGGAAACGCTTGCCCTGGCCGGTTTTGCGGGCTAAGATGCGAGGTATCGAGATCGTGACTGGGCCTACGCAGCCCGGCGAGCGAGCGCCCTCTCCAAACGAGGGCGAATCGGCACTCAGGGGAGGGGAAAGCCGGTGAAGCGGAAGCACAGCACACCGCTCTTGGCGCTCGCAGCCAGTCTCGCGCTCGGGAGCCTCATTCTCACTGCGCCCGGCGTCGCCGCGGGTGGCAGCGCCGGACAGGCTAGCGTCCACTCCATTGCCTATCAGGAAGATACACCCGGCTCCTCAACCTCGGGTCCGATCCAGGGTGGCGACGCCACGGAGACGGTCGTGGGCGGTGGCAACCTCGGCGGCGATGGCACGGGTGGCAATGCGGCCGGTGGTGATTCCGTGGGTGGCGCCGCGACAGGTGGCCCGGCTATCGGCGGCAGCGCGATCGGTGGCAATGTCTACGGCGGCGATACCCTTGCGCGCGCTGCTGGGCAGGGCCAAGCCATCACTGGCCAGAAGGGCGCGAATGGACAAAACGGCGGCGACGGCGCCGATGGTCAATCCGCCGTGGGCGGTGCCGGATACACCGGCTTTGCCGCGACCGGCGGCACCACTTCTGGCGGACTGACCAAAGGCGGCAACGCCACGGGTGGCAACGGCACTGGCGGCGCGGCCAACAACGGCGGCACCGCGCTCGGCGGCAATGGCACCGGAGCCAGCGCGACCGGCAACACGCGTGGCAGTCGTGTAATTGGAGGCGCTGGTGCGGGCGACGGGGCCACTGGCGGCAACGGAACGACCATCACAATTGGCGGTAGCAACATCGGAGGAGACGGGACAGGCGGCGACGGCACCGGTGGCGACTCGGTCGGTGGCCAAGGCGCCGGTGGGCGCGGCATCGGCGGCAACGCGACTGGTGGTCTTGTTATCGGCGGCGATGTGTTCGGTGGCGCTGGCGGTACCGGCGGGACCGGCACTGGTGGCGCTGGCGGCAAGGGGAGCAACGTTGTTGTCTCTCAAACCGGCCTCGCTGGCCAGCAGGGAACGATCGTCCTCACCGTGGAGACAGGCGTCTTCCTGCTTGCTGGCGACGGCGGATCTGGAGGGACTGGAACTGGAGGGATTGGTGGCACCGGAGGCTCAGCCGATGGCGGCCTGACGCTCGGTGGCCCGGTCATTGGTGGGAATGGGACAGGCGGCGTGGGCCGTGGCGGCCTGGCGGGCAACGGTGGCACGGGTATCGGTGGTGACGGCCGGGGAGGCGCTGCCTCTGGCAATACCACCGGTGGTACGGCGACCGGCGGAAACGTGAGCGGCGCGGGAGCAGCCGCTGGTGACGGAGTGAGTGCGACCACCGGCGGCGGCAACGCAGGCGGCGGTGGCCGGGGTGGCACCGGCGCTGGCGGTGACTCACTCGGCGGCGCCGGAATGGGCGGCGATGGCTGGGGTGGTTATGCGACTGGCGGCACGACGATCGGCGGCAACGCGACCGGCGGCGACGGCGGCACAGGAGGCACCGGCAACGGCGGAGCAGGTGGCGCCGGTGGTAATGCCACGGCCGTCACGGTGACAGTGAAAGATCACACCGGTGACGTGACCATCTCCGTCGAGGCGAGCAACATCGTCCTCGGTGGGAATGGTGGCACTGGTGGCGACGGTATCGGCGGGACGGGTGGCACTGGCGGAGAAGCCAACCCTGGCGATGTCTTCGGCGGTGATGTTGCTGGCGGAAATGGCACTGGCGGCGCGGGGATTGGCGGAAACGCTGGGAATGGCGGCAACGGCCTAGGTGGTGATGGCACCGGCGGCAACGCGAGCGGCAATACCACCGGTGGCACCGGGCAGGGTGGTCTCGCCATCGGTGCCAGCAGCATCGGCGGCAATGGCACCGCGACTACCGTGCATAACGCCAACGCCGGCGGAGACGGCAGTGGCGGGGCGGGAATCGGCGGTGATTCGCTCGGTGGCGCGGGAATAGGCGGCACAGGCACCGGCGGCAACGCTACCGGTGGCGATAGCTACGGTGGTGACGCCTTCGGGGGTGCGGGTGGCACCGGCGGCACTGGCCAGGGTGGCACGGGTGGCACCGGCGGACTCGCCAAGGATATTGCCGTGTCGCTCAAGACAGTCGATGGTACAGTCACGATCGTCACGGTCGGTGGCAACATTGTGATTGGGGGCACCGGCGGCACCGGCGGGAACGGCTTCGGCGGCATTGGGGGAACCGGCGGTCTCGCCAATCAGGCGGATGTGACTGGCGGTGATGTGGCTGGCGGCGCCGGGCAAGGTGGCGCTGGAACCGGAGGCAACGCAGGTACCGCTGGACGCGGCGTTGGCGGGAACGGCACCGGCGGGAGTGCGTCCGGCAATGTTGCAGCCGGGTTTGGTCTCGGTGGAAATGCGACAGGCACGGGCAGCACTGGCGGCAATGGGGCGGTAAATCTGGTCGCCAATGGAAACATCGGCGGCGACGGATCCGGTGGGCCAGGCACCGGCGGGAACGCGATTGGCGGCGCGGGGACTGGAGGTTTCGGCCAGGGCGGCAATGCCACGGGCGGTAACATCTATGCCGGCGATGCGATTGGCGGCGACGGCGGCAATGGTGGGACCGCTCGCGGCGGAAATGGCGGTGCCGGCGGCTCGGCCATTACTATCGGCGTTCAGGTCAGCGGCGGGAGCGGGAGTATCGCTGCGTCGGGCAGCGCCAACGATGTCACGCGCGGTGGTGATGGTGGCGCGGGCGGCGATGCGATTGGCGGGGACGGGGGCACCGGTGGCTCATACACCGAGGGCACTTTTACCCTCGGCACGGTGACGGCCGGAACTGGCACTGGCGGTGCTGGCACCGGCGGCGCGCGGGGAACCGCAGGCGCGGGTGTCGGTGGCACAGGCAGCGCCGGAGCGGCGTCAGGCACTGTCAACCCCGGAGCGGTCAGCGGTGGCACAGGAGACACGCCTGGAACTGCCACCTCGAACATCATCACCACACCTCACCAGAATGGGAACGCCTCGAACGGCGTTGGCACGCCGGGCACAGCGGCTGACGGCGTCGCCACGCAGGGCGGTTCGGCCAATGGAATCGCCACCTCGGGCAACGTTTTCCTTGGCGTGGTGGAAGAGGGCCAGCTTGGCAACGGCGGTGATGCCTTCGGAGGAGACGGTACCGGGGGCGGCAGCGCCATCGATATTGGTGTCTACACCATTGGCTACTCCGGCACGCTATCGGCCGGGAACAATGGCGGCGACCTCACCATTGGCGGGAACGGCGGCACCGGTGGGAACGCTAAGGGCGGCTTTGGGCTGATCGGTGGAAATGCCACGGGTGGCCACGGCGGCAATGGCGGCGGCGCATTCGACGCCAACACGCTGACAAGTTCCTGCGATCTCAACGGGCTCGTGTCTGCGCTTGGCGCAGGACCGGCTCCGGTCATCGGTGCCTCGTGCACCTTCTCCGGTGATGTCACGGATACCACCCGCGGGGGCGCGGGTGGTGCCGGCGGCAATGCCACCGGTGGTGAGGGTGTCATTCTTGGTGGGAACGCGGTCGGTGGCAACGGTGGCGACGGCGGTGCAGCGTTCGGAGGCTCCGCGGTCGGCGGCGATGGTGGGCGCGGCGGTAACGCCGAGGCGAACGGGGGCGATGCCACGGGCGGCAATGGCGGTGACGGCGGTAACGCGACCGGCGCCGAAGCGGTTGGCGGGAATGGCGGCGCGGGCGGCGACGCCTACGCGGTCAACGGCAACGCCACGGGCGGCAACGGCGGCAATGGCGGAGTCGCGACTGGCGGCGCCGGAGCCACTGCCGCGAGTAGCGGCTCCACCACCGGCAGCGGCGGCAACGGGGGCAACGCGACTGCCATCAACGGGAACGCCACCGGCGGGAACGGCGGCAATCCTGGCGTGTCCGATGGCAGCGCATCGGGCGGACGCGGCGGCGATGCAACCGCAATCAACGGCAACGCCACGGGCGGCAATGGCGGCGATTTCGGCGATGGCGGCTGTGCTGTAGCCGTCAATGGCACCGCGACGAGCGGACAAGGTGGATTCGGCGGCTACGATGGCTGCGCCATCGAAATGTCTGGCGACGGCAGCGGGTTTTACGACGTCGACTGGGGAAGCTAAGCACCTATCTCTTGAGTTACCCGTCGCTTTCCCATCCGCCCGGGAGGGAGATCGCGGGGCGGATGGCTTTGGGCGCCCGCTCAGCGGTTATGGCTCACGAAACCCGCAATCTCGTACGGGGGCTATCCATGCCGATTCTGGATCACACGCCAGGCCAGGCACATGTGGATGAGCGCTTGCGTCGCGACCTCATCTTGTGGTTCACGTCGGTTCGTCCCGATGGCAGGCCGCACATTGTTCCCGTCTGGTTCTTTTGGGATGGTGAATCTCTCCTCGTGCTGAGTCAACCCAACACGCAGAAAATCCGTAACCTACGGGCTCAACCTCACGTGAGCGTCGCCCTCGACAACACGAACGACGGCCACGATGTCATCATCCTTGAAGGCGAGGCCACGCTGTTGCCGGAGCCAGCCTCGACGCTGCCCCTCGGTCCCTATTTCGACAAATACGCTGCGCTTCTGCGGGAAATGCAGTGGGAGCCGAGCGCGATGGTAGCGGACTATTCCCAAGCAATCCGCATCCGGCCGACGCGACTGCTGCGTTGGTAGTCGCCGTGGCAGCGATGCCCCTCGTCACGCATTGACGAACTCCTCCTCCGCAACGATTATCGGGACAACCACCCTCTCACTCCCCGCAGCTGGGTGGGGAGGGTGGTATTGCGGTAGCCATTGACGTGAACCGTGGTGGGGAGCCAGTGGGTGATGAAGGCGGGTCAGTCGTGGTGGTGCCAGCGCGCGAGCCGTCGCGGTATCTGCAGAGCCATGGCCCTGGGAGGTGCAACGCTGGCAAGTGGGCTCTTGGGGCCAGGATGGCGTGCTGCCAGCGCCACGACGCGGCTCAGGGTGCTTGCCCCTTTACCGCCGGATCCTGCTCCGCCAGGGGTCGCCGCGTTTGCGCTGGATGCATTGGCCCGGTGGAAAGAAGCGAACGATGCCCACGTTTCGTTCGATGCGCGCCGGTGGTCAGAGCTCCACAATGCCATCGCGAATGATGTTGCCGGGAGCGATCCAATCTACGATGTCATCTACATGGCCGGGTGGGTTCCAGAATTTGCTCGCTATTTGGCCCCTTTGGATGACCGCATCCCGGCCGAGCTGCGCACGGACTTGCCACCATCTGCGTTCAATGCAACGACCTGGAATGGACGCGTCTTCGGCGTTCCATTCACCTTGTCCCTGCTGATCTTGTTTTATAACCGGGAGCACTTCGAAGAAGCAGGCGTGCGGGAGCCGCCAACAACCTGGGAAGCGCTCAAAGAAGCGGCAGCCGCGCTCACGCGCCAGGGTCGATACGGTTGGGTGCAGAATTATGGCACGGCTGAAGGAATCGGCGGAGTCGCCTCATACTTCATGGCATTTCTTCAGCAGGCCGGAGGCACCATGTACGACGAGGGCGGCCTTCCGGCGTTCAATTCGGAAGAGGGAATCGCGGCGCTGCGATGCATGCTCGACCTCTTGCCGTCCACCCATCCCGACGCCTTGCAAAGTCGAACAATCAACGACGCGACGGCTCTCTTTATGTCTGGTCAGGCATCAATGATGATGAATTGGCCCTTCATGTGGCAGACGGCGCAAGACCCGGCTGCCTCCCGCATCACAGGGAGCCTGGGAGTTGCGATGCTCCCGGCCGGCCCCGCCGGAAGCGCGTCAATTGACGGTGCCGATGCCTGGACCATCGCAGTGGCATCGAGTCATCCCAAACTTGCCTGGCGATTCGTCGCGTGGAATCTCAGTCCGGAAATCCAAAAGCAGCAGGGGCTCGCCACGTCGTGGCTTCCAATTCGGCGTTCCGTGCTCGCTGATCCGGAAGTGCAGCAATTCGCGCCGCACGCGGCTGTGGTCGCAGAGCAAGCGAGCCATCCATACAACAGCTTCATCACACCCGACTACGCCGCGGTCACGCACGCGCTGGGCACCGAGATCCAGCGCGCGCTTGCTGGGCAGCAAACGGCCCAGGCAGCACTCCAAGCCGCGGCCGATGCCGTCGCGAGCATCATCCGGCAGCGCAGTCAGCCCATTGCCCAGCGCTAAGGTGACCGCGTTCAACCAACCAATTCTGGGTCCGCCCTTCGCTCGGGCCTTAAAGATTTGCATCCTCGCTTCGCTCGGGACAAAGCTTAGCCTCATCGCGCGGGGCTTAACGTCTCCGCACTGCCACCACGAAGCTGGCGAAAGCCGGCTGGACGGCTGAGAGCTTTCTCGCTCTGCACGCCCGCACGATCGCGAACGGGATGACAAGACTGCGGCTGCTGCCTCGGGCTGCCGAGCTGCGCGGCAGGGACGCGAGAGATTCCTCGCTTCGCACTCCCGCGCTATCGCGAACGGAATGACGGAGCATGCACGAGATGCTGCAGGGAGCATGCCCGCGCCGTCGCGAACGAATGCCGGGGAGGGATGCCGGGCGGATGCGTCCGCCTTTCAGCCCCCTTGAGAGGCTTTGTCTGTGTGGTGAGCCGTGTCCCGAGCAAAGCGAGCGATGAGCGCGAAGACAGGAATCTGACGCCGCACACGGGTAGCAAGCCCGCCTTGGTGGCCTCAGCCTGTAATTTCTAGCCCCACGAACTTCGCGCTAGGGTGTGGCGTGCGCGGCGGAGAGGTCACGAACGAGATCTGCTAAATGCCCGACGCTGGGGATCGCCTCGACCGTGATCCGGCGCCGCTCTGGTCCGGCCACTTCCAGGTGCACGAGCAAATAGGCGTCCGGCAACCATCCTTCCGCGCGCTCCGGCCATTCAATAACGGTAATGCCGTCCACTGGAGCGAGGAACTCGTCGTAGCCGAAGGTTTCCAGATCGTGAGCCCCACTCAGGCGGTACAGATCCAAGTGATAGAGAACGATCGGATCGCCGCTGGCGGTGCGGCCAGGGTGCTCTGCCACGAGCGTGAAGGTAGGGCTCTGCACGTAATCGCGGATGCCAAGCCCTTCGGCAATTCCTTGGGTGAGCGTGGTTTTTCCGGCACCGAGATCGCCGTGCAGCAGCACGACATCCCCCGGGCGAAGGCGCCGGCCGATAGCAGCGCCGAGTGCCCGCGTTTGCTCGGGGCTCTCGCTCACGATTTCGACGCGCATGAACCATCCTCACGCGGGAAGGTAAGCGCCGCGCCACGAACGCTGACATGGACGCGGTCGCCAGGCCGGATGCCGCCATAGGTGCCTAGTCGCGCTTTCACGATGCGCCCGGTGTCAAGGCGCACGGTCATGAGTTGGTCATGTCCGTAAAAGAGGCGCGTCAGGACGGTCGCGTTGGGCTCTTGCCCATCTGTCGCTGGAATCAGCCGGAGCGCCTCCGGACGGAGCATGACGTCAACGGGGCCGTGCGCGGTGCCATGCACAGGCAGCTCGCCGAGCTCTGTCACCACACGGCGCCCCATGCCCTCGCCAGGGATGAACTGGGCGTCGCCCACGAACACCGCGATTTCCCTGCTAATCGGCCGGTGATAGAGCTCTTCTGGCGACGCTTGCTGCACGATGCGGCCCTGCCACATGACCGCCACGCGATCCGAGATGCTGAGCGCCTCTTCTTGATCGTGGGTCACGAGGATCGCCGTCGCGCCGGCTTCCGAGAGAATCTGGCGCACTTCCGCCCGGACGCTAGCGCGTAGCTCGGCGTCCAGGCTTGAGAACGGCTCATCGAGCAGAATGACCTCCGGGGATGGCGCGAGCGCGCGGGCGAGTGCCACACGCTGTTGCTGACCTCCGGAAAGCTCGAAGGGCATGCGGTCCTCGTAGCCGGTCAGACCGACCATCTCCAGCGCAGCGCGGACTTTCGCCGCACGGTCCTCACTTCGAGGTAGACCGAACGCCACGTTCTTGAAGACCGAGAGATGAGGAAAGAGCGCTCCATCCTGAAACACCATGCCGACACGGCGGCGCTCCGGCGGCTCGCGCCAATCTGGCGTGGCGACGATGCGGCCGCCAATCTCAATCGTTCCGGCATCGAGATCTTCAAACCCGGCGATGAGGCGCAGCGTGGTGGTCTTTCCGCAGCCGGACGGGCCAAGTAGTGCAACCACCTCGCTACGCTCGGCAACGAGATCTACGCCGGCAACGGCGGTCACGGCGCCATATCGCTTGACGATACCCGTGCACTTGAGAGCCGGAGGAGATTCAGGAATGCGTTGATGAGTCACGGCAACCTATGGTCACTATGCGGTCGCGTACTGGCGCCTAGCGCTCATGCGTGGATCGCTGTCAGATCGGCGTTCATCACTCGTCGCCTCGCGGTGCTTCGCCGCGCTCCCTCGTGGCCAGCAGCAACATCGGGACGGCCGAGACGGCCACGAGTGCCAGGGCTGGAGCCGCCGCTTCGCCAAACGCGCCATTCCCAGCGGCCGTCCAGACAGTCGTGGCCAGGGTCTTGTAGCCCGTGGGGCTCAGGAGCAACGTCATCGGCAACTCCTTCATCACGGTCAAAAAGACCAATGCCGCGCCGGCGGCGATACCCGGCCCAGACAGCGGAATGGTCACGCTCTGGATCGCGCCGAACGGCGAGCGCCCGAGATTTCGGGCTGCCTCCTCCAGGCGTGGACTCACTTGGAGCAGCGAGCCTCGCACCGCGGCGATCGCCTGCGGAAGGAAGCGTACCGTATAAGCGACGATCAGGAGCGCCAGCGTCTGGTAGAGCGGAGTGAGGTATCGCGCGCCGAGGAACACGAACGACAGTGCAACCACGATGCCGGGTAGACCGTAGCCAGCATAACTGACGCGCTCGATCCACTGGCTCAGGCGCGTGCGGTACCGAACGATAAGGATCGCGACCGGGAGTGCTGCGAGCGTCGTGACGACAGCCGCTGCAAAGCTCACGGTTACCGAGTGCTGTGCCGCCGTCAGCAGGGTCTCTGGCTCATCGCCACGCCGCAGCGCGCGGATCAGCCAGTAGCTGAGGACGCCCAGCGGCAGCCCAAGCGCGAGCGCGATGACCACGCCGCAGAATGCTAGTGCGGGATATCGCCAGGCGCCGAGCGGTACCGGGCGCGCCCGCCGCGCGGCGCCCGAGCCAAGGCGGTGGTAAGCGGCGCGTCCGCGAACGCGCGATTCGATGGCAAGCAACACGAGGGCAAAGCACACGAGCACGAGAGCGAGCGCGGCCGCGAGCGTGCGATCAAAGGAAGCGCGATACTGGACATAGATTTCGCGAGTGAAGGCATCGTACCGAAGAAGGGTCACCACGCCGAAATCGCTGATGGAATACAGCGCTGCCAGCAAGGCTCCAGCAATCACCGCGGGCCGCAATTGGGGAAGCGTGGTGAAAAAGAACGTGCGCCACGCGCCATGGCCGAGGCATCGCGCAGCCTCATCGAGCGATGGATCGAGCCCGCGCAGGGCCGCTCGCACGCTCAGCAGTACATACGGATAGGTAAACAACGTCAGAGTGAGCCAGGCTCCCCAGAATCCATAAATCTCAGGCAGGCGCTCAATCCCAAAGGGCCGTTCAAGCGCGCTCTGCAGGAAGCCGCGCGGACCAAGGGCTGCCACGATCGTCAATGCGCCAACGTAGGAGGGAATCACGAGTGGCAAGGGAGCGATGGTTGCCCAGAACCGCCGGCCTGGAAGGTCCGCGCGAGTGGTGAGCCAGGCCATCGGCACGGCAATCGCGGAGGCGGCAAGCGACACGCCAGCGGCCAGCATCACCGTGTTCTTGAGCACGTAGGCCGTTCGTTCGCGCCAGAGCAAGTGCCAAATTCCACCGCCCGCCTCCGAGGCACGAAGGATGAGGTACAGAATCGGCACCAGCGTGACCGCGGCCACCAGCAAGGCTGGAACGAGGACAACGACCGGGGGGCTGCTCACGCTCCTCCGCCGGGTGACGGCAGCCAAGCGCCGTGGGGCCACGCTTGCCGGCGTTCCCTGACCCGAATGAATTGGCACGCGCGCCGCGCGGGGACGGAGCGTGAGCACAGTAACCCTCGTCCTAAATAACTCCCGCCTCAGTGAGAAGCTGGAGCGTGCCTTGCAGATCGGCAAGATCGCTCAGATCGATCTCCGGTCCTTGAATCTCGTCGAGCGGGACCAAATCCGCGCGTGGCTTCACGCCTTCGATCAGCGGGTACTCGAAGGTGCGCTCGGCGAAATACCCCTGCCCTTCCCGGCCAAGCAGGTAGTCCGCGAAGCGAAGCGCCTGCTCAGCGTGCTTTGCTGTCCGAAGGATACCAACTCCGGCCACATTGACGAGATTGCCCGGATCGCCAGGGGCGAAGAAGTGGTTGGCGGCTGGGAAATCCTCACCCTCCTCTTCCTTGATCTCATAGAGATAGTAGTGATTGACCAACCCAACAGCGATCTCGCCGGCTCCGACGGCGCGAACGATCGGAGCATTGCCTTCGAACACCACCGGCTCGTTCGCTTTGATGCCCTCAAGCCAGGCGCGCGCCGCATCGTCGCCGCGCAAGACCCGAAGCGCCGTGACAAACGATTGGAACGAGCCATTGGTCGGCGCCCAGCCGATCTTGCCCTTCCACTTGGCATCCACAAGATCGAGGACCGATGCCGGGAGATCCGCTTCGGTCAGTTGCTCGGTGTTGTAGACCAGGACGCGCGCTCGGCCCGAGGTTCCCACCCAGACCCCTTGCTTGGAGTGAAACCGGGCGTCCACGCGCTGAAGCAGTTCGTCCGGGAGCGCAGCAAGGCGGTCTTCCCGGGCGACCGCGCCGAGCGCTCCGGCATCTTGAGCCCAAAACAGATCGGCTGGGCTGTTCTCCCCCTCCTCGAGAATGGTCGCCGCAAGCTCGGCGGTGTCGCCGTAGCGCACCTCGGCATCAATGCCTGTCGCCCGCTCAAACTGCGCCACGAGATCGCCGATGAGCCGCTCGTTACGACCGGAGTAGATCGTGACGGTGCCCGCGGAGCCAACCGGAGTTCCCCCAGCGGGTGTGGGCTCCGACTCGGGAGTCTCCTCCTCCACCTCCGACGTGGCGGCCACATGCCGGAGCGAGCCCCCAGCAGCAAAGAGTGCGAGCCCAAGCGCACTCCCCTCGCGGAGGACGCGCCGGCGGCTCAGGCGCCGCAGCATCGCCCTCTCCTCTTCGTTGCTCGATCCGTGGTGGCTCATCCAATCGTGCATCGTTACTCCTTTCCTACGACGGCTCTGTTCCCCATCCCGGACCGCCCGGGATGTCCCGAACCCATTTCCTGTGTTGTCTCAGTCCTGAGCAGCCACGGCCGTGCGCGCCAGCCGCGCCTGGCGTGAGCGCGCTCGGCGTTGCTCGGCAACGACATAGCTGCCCAGAACGAACCCGATTGCGACGACCTGCGCGACCACACCTTCCCAGGTCGCGTGGATGCCGAGCCAGACATTCGCCCAATTCGGGACTGCGATCTCTCCAAGCGGAGTCACCGGAGCCCAGCCCACGGCCTGCAGGGCGTGCATGGTGTTCCCCACCATCGTCACGAGCACGGTCGCGATGAGCAGGCCAGTGACGATCAGCATCTTCTTGTGCGGCAGCTTGGCCTGGGCGATAAACGTCAGCGCCCCGATCGCGGCCACGCCGAGTAAGCCGAGCGCCGTGCCCTCGATCACCGTCGCGGTGCCTGCGTCAAGCACGAGTGCTTGCAGGAAGAGGACCGTCTCCGCTCCTTCCCGGAAGACACTGGTGAACCCGAGTGTTGCCAGGCCGAGCATCTGCCCAGCCACCCCGCCGATGAGTGCCCGCCGTCGTGCATGGTGCTGGGCGATCCACCGCGTCCAATACACTTTATGGAAGAACCAGTTCATCACGAGGAGAAGCACACTGATTGCGAGCAGCGAGACGACAGCCTCGATCTTTTCCGAATACCGCGCTAGGGACAGCAGGACGGAGCGCGCGAGGACGAAGAGCATGCCGGAAGCGCCGAGTGCCGCCAGCGCACCGAACACGAGTGGCCGCTTGAGATGACGATGCGCGCCAACCATGCTCGCCAGCAGTGAGGCGAGGATCAGCACAGCCTCCAGCCCCTCGCGGAAAACGATGGTCGCCGCGTTGAAGATGATCGCGCCGGTCGCTGGCTTGCCACCGCCGAGCAGGCTCTCGGCCTGGCTTAGCGCGTCGTCCAACGCTAGACGGGTTTTCCGAAGCTCATTCCCGGATGTGCCACGCGCAAGCGCGTCTGCCAAACCCTCGTACGATCCGTCACCGCCCCAGAACAGTCGCTCGATGCGCTGCGCGAGCCGTGGAGAGAAACCAAGCAGGCGCTTTTCCGGTCCTGCGTCGAAGATCGCGTACGCTTCCAGCCGTGCCGATTCCGCCTGCTTGAACTGGCGGCCAGCGGCTGCTCGCTCCATTTGGTCGAGCAGTGTCCGAATCACATCAAAATCGGCTGCGCCGCTCCGCTGAAGCCACTCGCGTGGAAACAGATCGCGCAGCGCCATGGCCGTCTCGGAGGCTACCGACGCGACCTGCTCGGGATCTGCGACCTGAGTGCCGGTCTGCGTGCCGGCGAGCGCCTGATCAAGCTGGGCGAGCAAGCCGCTCACGCGCTCCGTGGCGGCAGCGTTGCGGCTTTGCAGCGTCGAACGGAGATCACGGAAGGCAGCCTCGGCGCCGTCGAAGAAGGTCCGGGCCTCCTGCACCTCGATCGGCACGAGCACCGCTCCGTCCTTGACACCACGCCCATATTCAACGGGTACCAGCGAGAGGTACAGCAGCAGTTGGCCGGCCCGGCGCTGCTGCTCCTCCAATGAAAGGGGAGCAGCCCGGAAGCTAGCGTTAAGCTGGCGCGCCCGATCGAGCAGCGGCGAAATGCGCCCGCTATCGCTCGCGAGCGTGGCCCTGGCGATCTCAGCAAACAGCGCGTCCGCGCTGGCGCCCGCTTGTTCTCCCGCTTGCCCGGCGTAGGCAGGGGAAAGGATGTGCCAGTAGCCCTGCGCCAGCGCCCCTGCTTCGGCCAGCTTCAGGGCATATCCCTGGCTGGCAGCATCGCTGATCGCATCCAGCGCTTCGTCAAGTTTGGCTTGGTAGGTGTCGAGCAGATCAGCGCGCACCGCCTGCACAGCGGCTGCTGGATCGAGCGCGCCGGTCGTCAGGCGCTGGAGCGCGAGGGTGCCATCGGCATTCGGCCGGGCAAAGCGCGTCGCTGGCCGAAACTCCCGGAGCAGGAGCCATTGCTGGGCCGCTCTGGCATCACCGGCCTGCACGTTCGCCAGGGTCAAGGCAAAGCTTCCCCGGAGCATGGCGGTCCGTGCCTGACCGCGAGCGGCGGCGAGCGCCGCTCCATCCTCCCGCGCCGCTGCCTCCCGCGCTGCCGCGAGCGCCTCGATCAATGCAGCCTGGTCTTCAGGCACCGGCGCGAATGCTGCCACCAGCGGCGCAGCGACCTGCTCTGCCTCCAGAGCCTTCGCTGCCGATCCTTCAGCGTCTCCGGCCAGGAGGCGAGTTTGCGCCTCGAACAGTGCGGCAGAAGCTGCCTCAGCGACTTCCGCGGGCGCGAGTGCGTCTGCCGCACCCGCCGGCTCAACCGCTGGCCGCGCGAGCAGGTTCAGGGCAATGAGCAGGGTAGCCAGGAGCAGCCGCAGAACACACCTTGGGCAGCGAGATACCAGTACCGATGCCACGCGCACCTCCTCCCCCTAGGAGCCGACTTGCACGCCGAGAAGCGCGATCGCCTGACTGACCATGCCGGCGAGCGTCGCTGCTTGGTTCTGCGCTTCCGCGCCGAGGAGATCGGCTTCTTCCCCGGTGAAGCGCTTGCCGGCTTGCTCCTGGTTAAGAAGGTTGCTGATGAAGCTGGCCAACCGCGCAAAACCGGCGTCAATTTGCTGGCTCAATTCAGGAGAGGCCGCGCTGACGACTGGGTTGAGGGCATCGTACGTGACGTCGAGCCCATTGATGATTCCGTAGACGTCCACCAGGCGGCTCTGGCCAACGAACGATGTTTCAGTCGCTTGCGCGCCTGCCACATAGACGGACTGCTTCCATTCCTCGAAGTAGTCGCTCATCGTTGGCAACATCGTTACTAGGGCGGTGAACGCATCCTCAACCGTCGGCTCCCAATCCCCCACGGCGGCCGCCAGGCGACCCGCGCTCTCACTCAGCGCTTTGACGGAGCCGAGGAGCACATTGGCTTCTGGCAACACATCGCCAACGCGGAGCTGGCCATCGCCATCAAGATCGGCCTGCATGCCAACGAACGAGGCTTCCGTTCCCCACAACGCGGGCTCGGTGAGGTGGTGAAAGATGTTGCCGGGCCTTTCCAACACCTGGCCATCGGGCAGGGTCAGCTTCCAGTCCAGCGCGTTTTCCGGGTCCTCGGTTCCACTCGGCCCGGCATCGAGCAGCGTGTCAAAGTAGGCGAGCGAGGGCACGCCCGCGACCAGCCCTTCGCTCATCTCGTACGCGGTGTGCGCGTCGCGCCACTCATCGCGTGCCTTCGTGATAAGGCTGACCAGCGTGGCCTGGTCACCGGCCCAGGCTGCCGCGTAATCAAAGTGATAGGCAGCAAGACGGTCGTAATAGGCTTGAGCCGTATCCGCGAGCGAAGCACTCCCAGCTTGCAGTTGACCGACCTGCTCGGTGAGATACACCTTGATCGCGCTGAGATCAGGCTGACCTGACGAGGTGTCTTGAGCGGCGGCGGAGGTGGGCGCTATCCGCATGAGCGCGCAGCCTGCGCCGGTCAAAAACGTCCGTGCAAAGAGCCGGCGGGAAAGACGCATGCTGCCTCGCCCCATCCCGTCGCTTCCTTGTCCGCCCTTGCTGAACACACAACCTCCCCCTCAGCCAGCGACGATTCCGTCTCTGGCTGTAATTCCTACTCACCAGATCGGATTTGTGTATACCCTACCGGCTTGAAGGGGAGCGCGTCAAGGGGGAACTGGGAGTAATGCCCAAGTCCGGAATCTCAGCCACCGAATGAGCGATGGTGGTGCGAGACGGGAGTTCTGCACCCAGCGGTTCTGCCACCGACAAGCCGAGCGGAATCACGACCGGGCAATCCCGGGCGGGATGCCGCACGACGGCCACTGGGCAGGAAAAGATCTCGGATAATCGAGACTCTGTGAGCGTGTCCCAAGGCGTACCGAGAGCAGCCAGACGCCCGTCGCAGAGGATGGCGATCCGGTCGGCAAATGCGGCGGCAAGATTGAGATCATGCAGCACGACCACCACGATGCCTCCATGGCTGGCAATCGCGCGGGCGACACTCATGACCAGTTGCTGATGGCGCAGGTCGAGCGATGCCGTCGGCTCGTCGAGGAGGAGGATGGGAGTTTCCTGAGCAAGAACGCGCGCGAGAGAGACACGGGTCTGCTCGCCACCTGACAACGACGGGAAGGTTCGCTGGGCAAGGTGCAGCGCTTCCGTTCGCTGCAAGCTGCTGAGCACCACGGCCTCATCGGCGTCCGGCGTAGTCTGGCGGGGACTGCGGCCCATCTCCACCACTTCTTTCGCGGTGAAGGCGAACTGCACGATCGTTTGCTGGGGCAAGACTGCCCGGCGAAGCGCCAGATCGCGCGGCCGGTAGGCGCCAACCGGGCGGCCGTCGAGGAGGACCTGACCCCGCGTCGGAGCCACATCACCAGCGAGCAGGCGAAGGAGGGTTGATTTGCCAGCCCCGTTGGGACCGGCCAGGGCAACGACCTCACCGCGATGCAGCGCCAGCGTGATGTCCTGAACGAGCCACCGGGAGCCGATGGCGAATCCCGCATCATTCGCCTGAAGGACGGGCTCGGGTGCGCTCATCCCCAACCGCCGTGAGCCTTTCGCGTGCGCAGCATCAGCACGAGCAGAAACGGTCCGCCGATCAGCGCCGTCACGACGCCGAGGGGTAGCTCAGCGGGAGCAGCGACGGTGCGCGCCGCCAAATCAGCAAAGAGGAGCATGGCTGCCCCTCCAAGCGCGCTCGCCGGCAGAAGGACCCGGTGATCTGGCCCGGCCACCAGTCGGATCAGGTGAGGAACGATCAGGCCGACGAAACCGACCACTCCTGCCACCGCCACCGCCGCTCCCGTCATCAGTGCCGTCAGGAAGATCAACTCAAGACGGACCCGCTCCGTATCGACACCAAGGTGCCGTGCCTCCCGCTCACCGAGCACGAACAAATTGAGCACCGGTCCCCACCGCGGCGCGGCAACCAGACCGATTGCCACGAACGGCAGTGTCACGAGCACGCCGCGCCACGTCGCGCTGCCCAAGCTTCCGAGTGACCAAAAGACCACCGCCCGGATCTGCTGATCACTCGCGATGTAGGTGAGCAATCCCGTGCCGGCCCCGGCGAAGGTGTTCAGCGCGATGCCCGTGAGCACCAGCGTCACAATCTCCGTCCGCCCATGGTGGCGCGACAGGAGGTACACGGTCACCGCGGTCGCCATACCGCCAATGAAGGCGCAAACCGGCATCGTCGCGATGCCAAGCCAGCTCATCCCGAGCGCGACGGAAGCGACCGCTCCTAGCGCGGCCCCGCTCGACACGCCGATGAGGCCAGGATCGGCGAGGGGATTGCGAAACATGCCCTGCAACGCTGCACCGGAGACGGCAAGGGCGCTTCCGACCAGGATCGCCGTGAGCACGCGCGGCAGGCGGATTGCCCAGACGATCGCGGCTTGCTGGTGGGTGTACTCGACATCCAGATCGATGCCCGCGTGGTGAAGGATGATGGCGACAACCTGCTCCGGCGCAATACGCACCGCCCCGATGCCGATAGCGAGCAGCACACCGGCGATCAGGGCGGCGGTGAGCGTTGGAAGAAGGACGGTTGCCGGGATGCGAGGCACGCTGGTGGTGCCTCGCCATCCGTCTTTCCAACGCCGGTGAAACGCGGCGGCCGGCAGCATGAGCGTTGCTCAACGTCTCCTCACGACGAGGCGGCGGGAGATGCCGCTGGCGTGGCTTCGGCTAGCTCCGGATGCAGCGCGTGCACCAGATCCAGGAGCATCTGGCCGGTGCGTGGCGTCATGCCGAGAAACTCCAAGTCATCGTAGATCAGGATGCGCTTCTGCTCGGCGGCAGGCGTCTGCGCCACGCCTGGGATAGCCAGCACCCCTTCGATGCCACCGATGGATTCGACACCCGAGCTCGGTGTGATGATCACATCTGGCTGCGCGGCGACAATCGCCTCGGCAGTGACCGGCACAAACCCTTGCAAGCCAGTGTCAGCCCCGGCGTCAATTGCTCCAGCGGCTTCGATCATGGCATTGGCCACCGTGCCTGCTCCGGCCAAGAGCTGGGTGCCGCCTCCGCGGACGTAAAGGAAGAGGACGCGCGGGCGCGACGTTGCCTGAGCGGCAAGATCGCGGGCGGCGTCGATCTCCGCTTGCACGCGATTGGCGAGTTCCTCGCCAGCCGCAGGAATCCCGAGCGCTGCCGCAACCGCGCGGATCTTGGCAGTAGGTGCCTCAATCGTCTGCGGCTCAGCAACGATCACCACCGGCACGCCCGCGGCGCGCACCTGATCGAGAGCAGCGGCAGGTCCTGCCTGCTCTTTGCCGATCACCACGGTGGGGTTGAGCGAGAGGATGCCCTCGGCCGAAAGCTGGCGCTCGAAGCCAATCTTCGGCAGCCGGAGCAAGTCCGGAGGGTAGACGGCGCTGACATCAACACCGACGATGTTTGCGCCGAGTCCGAGTGTCCAGATGATTTCCGCGATATCGCCACTCAATGGAACGATCCGGCTGACATCAGTGACGGTCTCGCTGTTGCCGAACGCGTCGGTGACCGTTACTGGCAGTTGTGGCACTGGCGGCACGGCTGGGGTCGCGGGCCCTGGGGTGCCTGCTTCTTGGGCCAGTGCAGGGATTGCCGTGCCTACCATCAAAACTGTGAAGAGGACGAGAGAAACCAGCCGTAGGGTGCGTCGCATCACGATCATTCGGACCTCACGCGCGGTGCGCCGGAACCAAGGGTGGTGAGCCCTGCGACCCACCGCATTGCCCCCTGCGGGGTGACGGACTCTCGCTGAGCGCTTTCGGTTCAGCACTGGCCGGACAGGTGGCGCCACGGTCGTCCGGACCAAGATGGCACGATCATGCCGTCGAGGATCATACCACGTAGATTCGCAGTGAAATGCGAGAATTACCAAGATTTCCAAGCGCTTGCGGCACGGATTCGCAATCGCGGAGCGCGTGGCACTCGCAGGTGGAGCGCACCTGCCGCTACTGCACGCGTTCCACAAGCCGGTGTTCTGCCAGACGAATCTGCCGTGTTTCGATGCCGCTATCGGTGGCGCTCACCACACGGCGCAACGTCGGCAAATACAGGCCATCAATGCCCGCGTATTGGTCGGAATACGCGTCCGCGCGTATCAACCGGTTCGTCGTCAACTCCCAATACACAACGGTGAAGTGCACCGGCAGCAGGCGCTCATCGCTGGTGACAGCATGCTCCTGAATCGTGATGACGAACCGCGTACTGCCCATGGTGCGGGTGATTTGGGTAATGCGGCGATCATCAACGCGATACGATGACGCAAACGGATCATCCGCAAAACGGATGAGGCACCCGAGCGGATGACCGTCGTCATGGATTGTGAGCATGTGCCGGCCATCGCTTGCTTCATACTCTACCGGCCAGCGGTGTCCGATAAGCGACGCAATCTCCTGCCGCGTCCAGGAGACGACATCTGCCGGGGCCGGCAAATCGAGCTCGACCGCCCGCGGGCCGTGGACCAGGACCTCACCGCTCATATCCCTCGTGCCGTCCATGTACCGGACTTTGGCGGAAAATCCGCGGAAATCGCGTGGGAAGTAATAGGATCGCCGGTAAGCAGCCTGGAGGATCTGGTGGGCACGCGGGTCACCGAGCATGCCGGTTGCTGCCCCTTCGGTCATTGGCGTCACTGCTCCTTTGATCACCACTGCCTCTGGTCAGACATTAATTCTGACCTATTTTGTAGGACTTCAGCCTAGCCACGGTCGGTGCTGGTGTCAAGCGCAACCGGGAAGGGCTGCCGGTCATCGTCATCCCATCCGCGCCACTGGGTGACCTCGGCGGCCGGGATGTGGCGGGCACGCCGGGGAGCAGCCGCGGGATAGCCCACGTAAATCAACCCGAGGATGTGCGCCACGGGTGAAAACCCGAGCCAGGATTTCACCGCGGGGTCGTAGGCTGGTGCTCCCGTGCGCCAGATCGTGGCCAGACCAAGGCTGTGGGCTGCCAGCAACATGTTTTGAATCGCGGCGGCCCCAGCGGCAATCTCCTCAATCTCGATGGCTTTGGGATGATTCGATGGCTCGATTCCCACCACGATGATCACCGGAGCGCGCAAGGGCTTTGCCCGCTCGCGCTCGACTGCGGCGCGGACTGTCTCGTCCGTCAGATCCCGCCCTTGTGCTTTGCTGCGCGCCATGATCGCGCCAAGCTCCTCGCGCGCACTGCCGGCCAGCACCACGAAGCGCCAAGGGTCGGTGACATGGTGGCAGGGTGCCCAGGTGGCTGCGTCGAGGATCTGCTCGATCAGCTCGCGGGGTGGCCGGTCGGGCAGCATCTTGCCGATGCTCCGGCGCTGGTGAATCACGTCAAGCGTCTCGTTCGTGCGTACAAGCGATGTCGGGGTCTCCACCGTCCTCATGCTTCTCCGTCGTTTGTTCCTTCGCGCCCGCGCGGTTCCGGGCGACACAATCGGTCATGCTGGCAGCTTCTGTTTTCCTCGTCAAGCTAGCGGAAGCGAGGTTGAGCACGGTGATCTTGCAAGGAGTTGACCGTTTCTTGACATTCGCGCAGCGCCGCTGCCGTACGATCGTCAGCAGAGGGCGGCCGGGCCAGCAGCAAGCCCGAACCGCGGAGGACGAGAGTGGTCTCCAAGGAGGAGAAGCTGTGAGGGAGATTGACTACGAAGGTGGTAAACGGCAGGTCTACTCGGCGGCTGGACGTGGCGAGACTCTCCTATCGGTGATGACACGGCGCTTCAGCCGCCGGGATCTGCTTAGGGGCGGAGCGGCTCTCTCGGCGGTGGTGCTGACTGGTCCGGTGCTCGGGCACCAAGCGCACGCACAAGATGCGAGCCCAGTGACTGGCCAGGATTCGCTGACGTTCGAGCCAATCGCCGCCGACACCGGTGCCAACATCAAAGTGGCTCCAGGCTACCAGGCGGAGGTGTTCGTCTCCTGGGGCGATGGCCTGAGCGCTGACGTTGCCGCATTTGATATTCAGATGCTGACACCAGAGCTCCAGGCCAAGATGATTGGTTACAATAACGATTTCCTTGGCTTCTTGCCGCTTCCGCTTGGCTCAACCAACAGCGATCATGGCTTACTCGTCATCAACCACGAATACACGAACCCGGAGCTCATGTTTCCTGGCTATTTGACACCAAACCCGGAATACAAAGAGGGAGCTGAGGACATTCCCGAGTTTCTCCCCAATCCAACCCAGCGCATTGTTGATATCGAGCTCCAGGCACACGGCGTCACCATCATCGAAATCAAGCGCGACGAGGGAGGGCGCTGGACAGTCGTCAAGGATTCCCCATACAACCGCCGGATCACCGCAACGACGCCCACGACCATCAGCGGTCCGGCGCTGGGTCATCCCTGGCTTGTGACCAGCGCCGATGCGAGCGGCACGACTGTGGCCGGCACGCTCAACAATTGCGCTGGAGGCCTCACGCCGTGGGGTACGTTTGTCACCTGCGAAGAGAATTTCCACCAATACTTCGCCAATCTTGGCAGCCTGGACGCATCCCATCCCGCCATTCCCGTGCATGAACGGTACGGTTTGCCTGAAGCGGCGTCGGAGCGGCGCTGGGAGCAGTTTTATGACCGCTTCGATCTGACGAAGGAGCCGAACGAGCCGTTCCGGTTCGGTTGGGCGGTCGAGATCGATCCGTACGATCCGCAATCAACACCGAAGAAGCGAACGGCCCTTGGGCGCTTCAAGCATGAGGGGGTGACCGTCGGGATCGCGCCGGATGGCCGGGTCGCGCTGTACATGGGCGATGATGAGCGCTTCGACTATGTCTACAAGTTCGTCAGCACCGGAGCCTATAACCCGAATGACCGGGCGGCGAACATGGATCTGCTGGACGACGGCGTGCTCTATGCCGCCAAGTTCAATGACGACGGCACGGGTGAATGGCTGCCGCTCGTGTTTGGCCAAGGGCCGTTGACCGAGGCGAATGGGTTCACCTCGCAGGCGGACGTGCTGATCAAGACGCGGCTGGCGGCTGACGCGCTGGGCGCGACCAAGATGGACCGGCCCGAGGATATCGAAATTAGCCCGATCAACGGCCGGGTGTACATGGCGCTCACGAACAACACCAGGCGCGGCACCGAGGGGTACCCGGGCGTCGATGCCGCCAATCCGCGCGCCAACAACGCTTGGGGACACATTATTGAGCTCGCGGAGGACGGCGGCGACCACGCTGCCACGACGTTCCGCTGGGAGATCGTTATCCTCTGTGGCGATCCAGAGGACGAATCCACCTACTTCGCTGGCTTTCCGAAGGAAAAGGTCAGCGCAGTTGCCAACCCGGATAACCTCGCATTTGATCCACAAGGGAATCTCTGGATCTCGACGGACGGGCAGCCGAACTCACTCGAGGTCAACGATGGGGTATTCGCGGTGCCAGTGGATGGCAGCAACCGCGGCTATTTGCGCCAGTTCTTTAGCGCCGTACCCGGGGCCGAATCGGCAAGTCTCTGCTTTACTCCGGATGGCACGACCCTCTTCGTGTCGATCCAGCACCCTGGGGAAGGTGGCACGTATGAGCGACCGCTGACCACGTGGCCCGGAACGAGCACGCCGCCACGGCCTGCCGTCGTTGCGATTCAAAAGCTCGGTGGCGGCTCCATCGGGTCGTGAGCGGAGGTGCCAGCCGCATCAAGGCGGCGTGGCGCCCTGACGACAAGACGCAAGCGCTCCTCCCCACCAAGACCGATCGGGCACTCCAGCCGGGGTGCCCGATCTGGTGTTGTCGCGTTCGGATTGATGGCTACTCCGCTGGCCGGAGCACGATCACCAGCACACCGCCCGATTCTGCCGCGCGCGAGACGAAGGTCGCTGTGCCAATATAGCCTTCATACGGTCCGGCTTTGGCCTCAATCTGCATGACCAGCGTGCCTGGCCGCTGCCCTGGCTCGTCATTGAAGTACAACCAGCGAAAGACTGAGGCCGGATCGCCTTCATAGACGGGGTAGGCGTCAAATACGGAATCTCCCAGGGTGATGCGCGGCAGGTCATTGTTGTCCGGATCGTCAAAGTCGGCGCGGCCGGTCAGGGTGCGATCATCTGGCGTGGCAGGGCCGGCCACCAGAAACTGATTCGTCTGGAGTGGCCCGATGGTAAGGAATTCACCTGAAGGATCGGGCGCATACCAGGCAACAAGCGTAACGATGCGCTCCCGCGATGTCTGCTCGGTTTGCGTGGGCTCGGCCGCGGGCGTCGCTTCCTGCAGACGAGCGCTCGCCAAGCGTGACGGGGCGGCCCCAGCTACCGCGATACCCAGACCAATGAGGACGGCAAGACTGGTTGCGCGAACCAGAAACCGAGCACCCATAGATTCCCTCCGCCGGACGCCAAGACAGGCCCCACGTGCCGCGGCCACGTTTGCTCAACAATCCTTCCTGCCGAGCCAGCTTGTCAAGTCTCAGGCCAGGTGTCTGGTATGTGTATGGGCACCTGCGAAGGTTTCCGCCACCGGCCTTCCGTCTGATTGGCTAGCGCGCAGGATCTGAACGACACGTTCCTGCACCTGGACGGACTCACCAGGCTGGAGCAGGTGCGGACTGAAGGCAACGCTCGTCGGGTCTTTCAGCACCACCTCGATCGCTGGATCGCCGGAGCGAAGCAGCTCGACCATCTGGTCCCGGTCGAGGGGTGCTTCCGCTCCGAACCGGAGGAGCAGCCGGGGAACCGGCTCACCGGCTTCATTCGTCTCCTCGCGCCAGAGTGTTATGCCTGGCGCCAAGCAAGCTTGCCACGCGCTCCGCCAGGAATCCACGACCGCGCTCCACTCTGCCGCTCGAGCCGCATGATCGGTAGATACATAGAGCTCGACCGCGGCAAGCAGGCCGATCATCGTTTCTTTCGCGACCTTCATCGCTCGCCCGAATCGTTGATACGGCGGGCCATTCAGCCAGATCGCCCGGATGATAGCTTCACGCCCCACGACCAGGCCGCTGTTCTGCGGGCCCGCAAGTCCTTTGCCACCACTAAAGATGGCGACGTCGGCACCGAGGTCCGTGGTGAAGTGCCACAAATTCGAAACCGGAGGAAGCTGAGCGGCAGCGTCCACGATCACGGGCACACCCCGGGCATGGGCGCGCTCGATCACGAACGGCAGGGGCAGCGTGTTTCGGTTGAGGTGACTACCGGCAAAGTAGACGACCGCCGCCGTGCGCTCGTTGATGGCATCATCGAGTTCCCACGGCTGCGTCTCCATCGTGTGACCAATCTCGACGAGCTTGACCCCGACTTGCCGGATAGCGATGTCATACCAATTCCGTTGCGAGCGATGAACGACCACCTCGTTTTTGAGGCCATTGAGGTTGTTTGGCAGCCGGGCCATAAGGGCGACATCCTCGCCGGTGATACAGGCCGCGGTCGCCAAGGCCAAGCCGGCCGCGGCACCGTTGCTGACATAGGCCGCTTCATTGCGCGTCAGCTCGGCAAGCCGGCGGCCGACCGCCTCTTGCAGCTCAAAGACATTGACAAAACATCCAGCGGCGTCTGCGATCGCTTGTGCGACGCTCGGCGCCATGATCGAGCCACCCAGGCGCGTATACGTTGTCGCGCAGTTGATGACGGGCCGAACCCCTAAGCGCCGGTAGATCTCCACTCCAACCTCCCTCCGATTGGGCACTCATGCGCCGCGCCACCGATGAAAATCACTTTGCCAGGGATTGTATCTCTGTTGACATGAGATGACCCTTCGGTAGACAATCATTTGCCTGCAACACCGGGCGGACGTCGGGGCCGTGGCGCATCCTGGGCAGGGTGCCACGGCTGTCAGAGAAGGAGAAGTGTGCCATGTTCAGGGAGCGGTTGAGTGGACTCACCAATCGCCGGCGGCTCATTGTCTCGGGGGCGGCCGCAACCGGAGCGGTCGTGACGGCAGCGGGGTTTCCGGCGCACCGAGCGCGAGCAATTGACAGCGTTGACGACAGCCGGCTCAAGAAAGTCCTTGATCGTGGGAAGCTCATTGTCGGGACAGGCGCTGCGAATCCGCCGTGGCACTTTGAGGATGATAATGGCCAGTTGATCGGTATGGACATCGATATGGCAAAGCTGGTCGCAGGCGGGCTCTTTGGCTTGTCCCAGGAAGATCGGCGCACGGAAAAACCACGGGACTACATCGAGTTCGTTGTTCAGGAAGCGAACCAGCGCATCCCGAACCTGCTCACTGACAAGGTTGATGTCAACTTCCAGTTCATGACGGTGACGGCTGCCCGCGCCACGCAGGTAGAATTCACCATTCCCTATTATCGTGAGGCCGTGACGATCCTCTTGCTTGCGGATTCTCCCTATAACACGCTGGCGGATTTGCAGGGCAAGAAGCTCAAGATCGCAATCTTGCAGAACGTGGGGGCCGACGAGCTGGTCTGGACGGGCGTGCCCGATGCCGAAGTTATCCAGGTGCCGTCCGTGGCCGACTCCGTCGCCGCTCTGGACGCTGGCCGCGTCGATGGAACGGCCATCGATCTTTCGACCGGTCAGTGGTTCAGTGCGCAAAACCCGGACAAATACAAGTATGTGCCAGAATCGTGGTCACCGCAGACCTACGCAGCATCGGTCAAGCCAGGCGATCAGATCTGGCTGAACTTCCTCAACTCTGCGATTCACGAGCTTTTGGTAGGTTTGGATTTCTCGCTCTATCAGGCGAGCTTCAAGCGATGGTTTGGGGTTGATCTTGCGCCTCCGTCCGCCGGGTTCCCCGTCGAGTTCAAGTAGCTCTCAGACGTTGCACAATCGCAGCGTGCCGCCTGCCCTCGGTGGGCGGCACGCGCATGTCGTGAGCAATGCGTGCCGACACGACAGGATCCGACCAGAGGAATGAGGCACAACTCTAACACGACATGGCACTGCATCGAACCACCGGACCGTGTGGCAGCGTGTAACGAGGCGTGTTGATGATCGGTAACGTGGTGGCAGAGCACTGGCTCACTCCATTAATCTGGGGCATTCGCTTGCCCTACCAGGTGCGTTGGGAATACGTGCTCGACAATAGAGAATGGTTTATTGACGGCCTGATTCTGGCGCTCAAGCTTGCCCTGGTTGGACTCGCTTTCGGCTCGGTCATTGGGATCATCGGCGCGTTCCTGCGGTCCTCTGGCAACAAGCTGGCCGAGTCGGTGGTGACCGCCTACGTCGAGCTGGTTCGCAATGTTCCCCTCCTCTTACTTGTCTTCATCTTTCACTTTGGCCTCCCCCAGGCTTTTCCACGCCGGTCAACAGGGCAAGAACTCGTGCTCGACCTCTTGCCCACGCCGGAGCGCACCTTCATGGTGGCGCTTTCTATTTATGCAGGCGCCTACCTCACCGAGATCTTCCGGGCAGGGATCATGTCGGTTGGACGCCGCTATTTGGATGCGGGGCGATCACTTGGCCTGACGCGCCTGCAAATTGCCAGGCATGTGACGCTGCCAATCATGCTGCGGGCAGTGCTCCCGTCGCTCAGCAACACCTTCATCTCCCTGTTCAAGGACACGGGCATCGCATTTTTCATCGGTGTCCGGGAGCTTAGCTTTGCCGCGAACAAGGTGAATACCGATTTCTTCCGTCCAATCGAGGGTTGGGCGGCAGCCGGCCTACTCTATCTCGTGACGGCATGGTTCCTTGCCTTCAGCTTGCGCTTCCTCGAAGGGCGCATCAAGTGGTCGGTCTAGGCGACGGAGGCCGATGTGGACGTCGTTTGGGATAACCGGGAGCTTCTGTGGCAGGGGTTGCAATATACCCTGCGCCTATTTGCGGTGGTGATCGTGCTCGGGACCGCGATTGGGATCTTGGGTGGAGTCGGGTTGCTCTATGGTCCGGCAGCCGTGCGCCCGGTGCTCCGCGCCTACGTGGACATCATCCGCGGAGTGCCGCTCATCGTCACCATCTTTCTGCTCTTCTACGGCCCCGTGGCATATGGCATCAACCTGAGCTCGTTTCAATCTATTTCGCTTGCGCTGGCGATTTTTGCGGGAGCGCACATGTCGGAAATCGTCCGGGGAGCGATCGCGACGATTCCACGAGGTCAAATCGACGCGGCCAAATCGCTGGGACTCACGTTTTGGCCTCGATTGTTTTATGTTCTCTTGCCGCAGGCAGTGCCGTTGATGATTCCGCCGTGGACGAACCTTGCTGTCGATATGTTCAAGGGGACGTCTCTTGCGGTGCTCGTCAGTCAGGCCGACTTTCTCTTTACCGTGCAAAAGCGTGCCAGCGCCAAGGGCCATTACATTGCATTCTACGTGACGGCGATGGCTGTCTATTTCCTCTGCTGCCTTGCCATCTCCCGCGCTGGAGCCTGGCTGGGCCGTCGAACACGCGTGGGATTGGCATAATGAGGAGCAATTGGTCTGGCGAGGAGCGCCAAATGGACGATAACCGCACGACAGGAACACTGGCTTCTGCCGCTGTTGCGCCAGCGACGACAACACCGATGGTGCGCATCGCGGGAGTTCACAAATGGTATGGTGGGCTCCATGTCCTTCGCGGTGTGGACCTTGACGTAGCGACCGGTGAAGTGGTCTGTATCATCGGGCCGAGTGGATCCGGCAAGACGACATTGCTTCGCTGCATCAATTTCCTGGAAACGTATCAAGAGGGGCGGATCTGGGTCGGTGGCCAGCTTGTTGGGTATCGGGAGCGCAACGGCAAGCTGGTTCCAGCCCCAGAGAAGGAGATCGCCCGGCTGCGCACCGAAACGGCGATGGTGTTCCAGCAGTTCAACCTGTTCCCGCACATGACGGCGCTGGAAAATGTCACCTTTGGCCCGATCAAGGTCAGGAAGGTTGCGAACGAGGTTGCCAAGCAGCGGGGAATGGAGCTGCTGGCACGAGTGGGACTAGCGGATAAGGCGAATAGTTACCCCTCCCAGCTTTCCGGCGGGCAACAACAGCGCGTGGCGATCGCGCGGGCTTTGGCCATGGAGCCGAAGGTGATGCTCTTCGACGAGGTCACCTCGGCACTCGATCCGGAACTAGTCGGTGAGGTGCTCGAAGTGATGGAAGACTTGGCTGCTAGCCACGGCGTGACCATGATCGTCGTTACCCACGAGATGCTCTTTGCGCGAGAAGCAGCCGATCGCATCGTCTTTATGGACGAGGGTGTGGTGGTCGAGCAAGGGCCGCCAGCAGATGTGCTCGACAACCCGAAGACGGCCCGTCTCCAGACCTTCCTCAAGCGCTTTCGGAGCAATTAGCCCGGGGAAATCAGAACTGAGCGCGGTGTCTTTCCTCATGGGCTGGAGCCCATTGGCAGATACGCCGCCTCCCGCGCGGGTCTAACGGCCGGCTTCCTCGCGTTGCTCGGGACACGGCTCAGTCCCATCGCGCGGGGACGTTCGCCCCGCGCTGAGTCTAGAAAGCCGGCGAAAGCCGGCTGATCTTGCCACCCATCATGTCGCACTAGCCACCTTATGGGGGCTTCGTAGCTTGAACGCGGGTCTTGAGGCCCGCGCCAAGGGCGACATTGACATCGCGTGTGTCTCCGCTCGTGTCATCCACATCCCCTCGTCTCAGGTGCTCGCGCGACTGTTGTCCTTTTGCACAGGACCAAAGTCATGCTTTTGTCAGTGACGGCATGTCACCAGGCCCCTATGATCGCCTTGGGAACCGTTGAGTTTGCAAAGCACCGTGCCATCGCACCTTGCACAAAATCTGTTCGAACGAAGACGACCACGCTTACATTCATCATCGTTTATAAGGAGGACACTCCATGCGCCGCTCTGGCGTTTTCACCTTGGTGATCCTGCTGAGCCTCTGGCTGACAGGCATCCCGGTCAGCGCCGGCAAGGGTTGGTGCCGATCGGATCCCATTGTCCGGGTCAATGGCGAAGATCTCCAGATCTGGGTCGCGATCCCGATCGACGATCTTCCAGACGTCATCGGACCGATCATGATTGACCTGATCGTTCCGCGCGGCACTATCAACGAGCTTGTCTATGTCGATGATGGCTTCAACGGATTTGGCGAGGCGTTTCGCTGGGTCCAAGGGGATCACGACGTCGCCACCGACGGCTCATTGACCGTCACGGCGCGCGTGAGCCTGCCGATCCGCAATGGGCGGTACGTACCAATGCAGGTCGAGCTTATCCCAAGGAACGGCGTGCCATCGGCCGTCTATGGACAGACGGTCGGCGTTGAAATCGACGTCACGCTGCAGGCGTCGAGCATCACGCAGACGACGGTGCGTGGCGCGTCGGTGACTGGCGTCTCGGCAACCGGCAGTGACGGCCAGGCGGCTCGCGGCGGAGACGCCATCGGTGGCTCCGCAACCGGTGCCGACGCGGTTCCGCCGGATTGGGTGTCCACCCAACCCACCGAGACGCCGACGGCCCCTACGTCCCCCGAGCCAACATTGGAGACGACCCCGCCCACGCCGGACATAGCGATCGAGGCGACACCATCAGCATCTGCGGAAGCGACCGCGGCTCCCGACGTGCAGCCAGAAACAGCCTCCCCGGACGAGCAGCCCGACGGGACGATGCTGGCCTCGCCGAGCCCAGCGGCGCCAGCAACCGAGTCTCCCTCACTGGACGACGTCGTTGACAGCGCAGCGACCCCAGTGGAAGAGATGCAAATTGCGGCTGCCAGCCAGCCAGGTCAAACAGAGCCCGATGCGGCAGAAATCCAAGAAGACGAGCCTGCGAATGAGACGGCTGTTGAAGAGGTCACGGCCGAGCCAACCGCAACAGAGGCAACCGAGATAGCTGAGCCCGCTGACGAGCCCTCCGCGCCGGCTGACACCGTGGTCGTCGAGGAAGAGGCAGATGCCAGTTCCGAGCCAACTGCGACTGCCACGCCGGAGCCGTCGCCCACCTCGGTGCCGCATGAGACAACGTCCGAACCGGAAGCGACTGCCGAAAGCAGCGCGTCGATCCCCATTGATGCGTGACGTCCCATCCGGTCACGATCGCGCACCCCGCGGCATCCGCCTGGCGCAAGCCATCGTTGCAACCCTCGCCGCAACGCAGCGGTCCCCGTGTGATGGGTCACGGAACCTGCCCGCGGGATTTCGCCATCCGCCGGCCCGGCAATCGACGGGTGACGCTCACCGGCGGGGAGGCGGGAGAGCGCGGAAGCCCCCGGCATCCTTTTCTCGCGACACACAGCACCGCCATTCCGTTCGCGCCAGTGCGGGAGTGGCGAAGCCGACGAATCGCTCAAGTCACTGCCGGACCGAGCGGCTCGCAACCGCAGAAGCAGCCGCGTCATCGCAGTCGGTACCGGCTGCCCAGGTCATCGGGCACGTTACACGTGGCTACGGCGACATGCGAATCGCGGCGGTCTTGGCGACCGCACGGAAGATGCGGATGAGATCCACGCCATCCGCTGGCTCGAACGCCACGCACCGCTCCCCTGCTCGCCGGACACCTGGCACCAGCGATGCCTGATCGGCTCGCGCTTGGTGGTCGAATTCAACTTCAACGACGCTCCCACCAGGCAGCACCCACGGCTTTGCCTGCCTGGCGCCCCGCACCGCAGCTTCTGCCCCTTGCCGAATCAGCTCCTGCGCCCGCGCCGGATGCAGGTGAAGCGCGGCGAAGGTGCTCAGTCCCTCTTTCACCGCGATGCCAGTGACATGGTCGCCGATCCACGCGCGCGTTTGCTCCACCGCCCGCGCATCCCCGCTGACAAACACCACCGGCACGCCGAAGTGCCCGGCAATCGCCGCGTTGATGCCAAACTCTCCCGTCGAGCGACCATTGATGCGAACGTCGTTGATCCAACCTGACCAGGTATGGGCAAGCGGAGCGTTCGGTGTGCCCGCCTTCGCATGGTATCCCTTGTAGAGCACAGCCCCGATTCCCTCAAGATCTACCCCCTGCATCATGCCGAGCGGCTTGTCATTGCCGCTGATCCACCGGCAGGCGGGATGGAGCTCCTCCGGAATGAGGTTCCGCATCCCGTCGTGGCTGTCGTTGACGATGACTTCATCCGCGCCACCAGCTATTGCCCCCTCAATCGCCGCGTTCACCTCGCGCGTCATGCGCAAGCGCGCCCGGTCATACTCGACTTGCGACGATGGGTGCTCGCCTTCCTCCGGAGGCATCACCTGCACCCAGGAGACAACGCCGCACGTTCCTTCCATGTCCGCTGAGATCAGAACTTTCACTACCGTCCTCCCGCGTCAACCTGGATCATCTTTGGCACGCCAGGCACGGTGCGCGTCAACCGGCCCGTGCCTGGCCGATGCGTGAGATTTGGCTCAGGGACGTACGTCCCGCCAGCGCTCGATGATCTCGTGCGCGGCATTGTGACCCGGAGCGCCCATGACACAACCGCCTGGCCAGGCACCAGACCCGCAGAGATACAGGCCCTTGATCGGCCCTTCGTAGCTGGAGCTCCCGGGCACAGGCCGAAGATCAAACGCCTGCTCGGGGACGAGTTCTCCGTGGAAAATATGCCCTCCAGTCAGGCCGAAGCGAGCTTCCAGATCGGGTGGCGCCAGCACCTGCATACCGACAATCGCGTCTGGAATGTTCGGTGCGTACTGACCGAATTCCTTAATCACATGCTGGGCAATTTCGTCTCGCCGTTGCTCCCACGTCCCTTCGGCCAAGGTATAAGGGAAGTATTGGGTGAAGATGGAGATCGTATGCATGCCTGGTGGCGCCACGGATGGGTCCACCGCCGACTGCATGTGGATATTCATGAACGGATGCGCCGCCGGCCTGCCATTGCGCGCATCCTCGAAGGCTCGCTGCATGTAATCAATGCTCGGCGCGATGAACAGCCCACCGGTGCTGCCTTGCCGCTGCTTTTCTGGATCATCGCCTAGCGCGACGAATTTCGGAAGCTCTCTGACAGCCATGTTGATCTTCATCACCGGGCTTTCGATCTGAATCGCCTCGATCATGCGCCGGTAATCTGCCGGTAGCTCCGATTCAGGAACAAGCTGAAGGTAGGTGCGCTTGGGATCAGCGTTCGACAGTACCACCTTGGCGGAGATTTCTTCGCCGTTCGTGAGCACAACGCCTGTGGCCCGGCCATCGCGAATGCTGATCTGCGCCACATCCGCGCCGGTCCGGATCGTCGCGCCCCGCTTGCGAGCCACGTTTGCCAGCGCCCGAGAGAACGCGCCCATTGCCCCACGCAGGTACGTCCACCGGCCTCGATGGCCAGTCGACATACCCATCGAGTGATAGAGCTTGACGTAGCCGGTTCCGGCGTCGCGCGGGCCACGGAACGTGCCGATGATGCCGGAGGCCGCGACGACCGCTTGCACTTGCTCGCTGTCGAAGAAATACTCCGCAATATCCGCGGCGGAGCCAAGATAGAACTTCTGAAAGATCAGCTTATCCTCGGGCGTTTGGAACTCGGCCGCGACTTCTGCCCACGAGGGCGGCCGCCGGAGGATGTACTTATCCATGACTTGGCAGGCACGCTCCAGCATCGCATCGTAGTAATCCCATGCCGCGGCGTCTTTCGGCGAGATGCGGCGCAAGTCCTCCAGCCAGCGCTCGTGATCGTTCCAATAGGTGAGAGACGAGCCATCAGGAAACGGCGCAAAGAAGCGCGGGTTGCGCTCGACAAATTCCAAGCCTTCCGCCCAGAGATTCAGATCATCAAGGATTTTGCGCGGCGCAAGCGAGAGGACGTACGAGCCCACGGAAAAGATGAAGCCCGGCACGATCTCTTCGGAAATTGCCGCGCCCCCGAATTCTTTGTACCGCTCAACGACACAGACGTTGAGCCCCGCTCCGGCGAGATAACACGCGGCCACCAGGCCATTGTGCCCGCCGCCAACGATCACCGCATCGTACGACGAACTGTTCGCCATTGCTCTCCCTCAGGGTTCTCCCCACCCTCCTTTGCCTCGATTGGTCGCTCGGCGGGATCATACCACCGGCCGCGCTGGCCGCGCCTTTACCCGGCATTCCTGCCATGCTATGCTTTTGATAGTTATGGAGAGCCGTAGGGTCTTCGTCTCTCACCAGCGCGATCGTGACCCGCAACCCAAGAGGCACGGCACTCGCATGAAGCAATCACTTGAGTCACCACAAACGCTTGGCTGCCCAGTCGCACGGACGGCTCAGATTATCGGCAACAAGTGGACCCCGCTTATTGTGCGCGACCTAGCCCAGGGGCAACGCCGCTTTAGCGAGCTTGAGCGCTCATTACACGGCATCAGCCCCAAGACCCTTTCCGAGCGGCACAAGCGGCTCGAAGAGGCGCAGGTGATCGAGCGGCATTGTTACGCGGAAGTGCCGCCCCGGGTGGAATACTCGCTGACTGAAAAGGGGTACGCTTTGCTGCCGGTTATTGACAGCATGCGCGACTTCGGCACGCGCTGGCTCTCGCCCGAGGATTGCTCCACCGACGAGAGCGACGACGAATAGCCATCGAGTCACTCAAGTCACCTGCATCGCCCTCGCAGCCCCGAGAGCGGACTGCTTTGGCCCGCACGCCAGCACTTCAGTCCACCCTCGGCGATGAGCGCGTCGCACCAGCGCGGTTACCTGGGCAATCTTTCGGCGCCTCGCGGGTATAATCCGTCCCTGGATGCCGGCAGAGGCCGTGATGTCCAGAACATCATCTTGGGACGGGCGGAGGCGTCTGCTCCCGTTGCGGGTATTGCCTGTTAGACGCAACCTGATCGAAGAGAGAAAGTAGGAATCGTATGGAGGACGTGCAGACCCCACGGCGCAAGCGCGTCTTTTCTGGCATTCAGCCATCGGGCGTGAGCCATATCGGTAATTACCTCGGAGCGATCCGCAATTGGGTCAACCAGCAGGATCTCTACGATAACATCTTTTGCATCGTCAATCTTCACGCCATCACAGTGCCGACAACGCGCGACACGTTGTGCGCCAATACGATTGCGATGGCCAACACGCTGCTGGCCACGGGTATTGACCCACAGCGATCCGTGCTGTTTGTGCAATCAGACGTCCGCGAGCACAGCGAGCTGTGCTGGATCCTCAACAGCGTGACAATGTTCGGCGAGCTGCGGCGGATGACTCAATTCAAAGATAAAGCCGCCGGGAAAGAGGAGCAGGTGTCAGCAGGCTTGTTCAGTTATCCGGTGCTGCAAGCCGCCGACATCATCCTGTACGACACCGACCTGGTGCCGGTCGGAGAGGACCAAAAGCAGCACATCGAGCTGACGCGCGACATTGCGCAGCGCTTCAACGCTCGGTACGGTGAAACCTTTGTCATCCCTGAGGCTGACATCAAGCCAGAAGGCGCGCGCATCATGGCGCTCGACGATCCAACCAAGAAGATGAGCAAGAGTGCCGGGAGCCCCAACAGCTACATCGCGCTCACGGATGATCCGGATACCATTCGCCGCAAAATTCGGCGCGCGGTCACCGACTCCGGCACCGAGGTCGTCGCCGGGCCAGATAAGCCCGCGCTCACCAATCTCCTCACCATCTATTCCCTGTTCTCTGGCATCAGTATCCCCGAACTGGAGCAGCGTTACGCCGGCAAGGGGTATGGCGTATTCAAGCAAGACCTTGCCGAGGTGCTTGTCGAAGCTATCCGCCCTATCCAGCAGCGCATTGCGGACTTGAACGAGGATCCGAGCGTCGCCTTGCGCGTGTTGCAGGAAGGAGCCGAGCGCGCACGGGTTATGGCCGCGCGCAAGATGGAGCAAGTCCGCGAGCGGGTGGGCCTCACCCTAACCTGCTGCTGAGCGTGAAGCTCAGTGCCTGCCGGAAGAGGATAGCGTGCTCGGTGACTATCGCGATACGTGGCGCGCAACCGGCCCGGTGGGACGGCGATTTCTCACCGGTGGGAGCCTCTACGCCATCCGCATCTTGATGTTCAGCGTCGCCTTCCCGCTATTCGCAAGCGACCGCGGGTACGACGCGCGCCAGATTGGCTGGCTCGTTGGTGCCGCCTCCCTGTCTCTGTTCATCTTTGGCGTGCCGATCACCACGCTCGGCAGCCGCGGGCACGCGCGATCCTTGCTGATCGCCGGAACGTTGGTGAGCGCCGCCGGCCAGATGGTGCTCCTTGCAACGACGGGGACCAGCTTCGCCTTGTCGTTTGCCGGCGCATTGCTCTCTGGCATGGTCAGTGCCACCTTCTGGATTTTGGGCGATCCGCTGCTCGCAGCCACGACGCCGAGTCACCGCCGCGCTCATGTATTCGCCCTCAAGTTCTCGCTCGTTACCGCCGGATTCGCGATTGGTGGTGGATTGGGCGGCTGGATCCCGGCTGCCCTCGTCAAAGCGACAGGATTCAGCCGTTCTGAAGCATTGGCGGCAACGATGGTCGTGATCGCAGCGCTCGATCTCGCGCAAACGCTGGTCTATGGCACCGTGCCTGACATGCCCCAGCAGCAGCCTCACCGCCCAAGTGCGCCCAGGCTCGTGCGCCGAAGCCTGACGCTTGACCGGCGCGTCTGGGCCATCCTGTTCCTGCTCGCCACGCCGGAAATCGGCATGGCGCTCGGCCACAATTCCATTCGCCCCTTCCTGGCGCTCTATTTCCAAGACCACCACAACCTCTCATCTGGGGCCATCGGCACAACGATGTTCGTTCTTGCCCTCGCGGGAGGAGTTGGGGCGCTCTTTGTTCCAGGCTTTGCCGGGCGGCTGGGAAATCTGCGCACAATCGGCATGTTCCGCTCGATTGGAGCGGCGCTCATCGTGTTGTGCTTCAGCGGCGTGGGCGCGCTTGTGGTCATCGCGTTGATGCTGGGCTACTACGCGATCGTCGACGGCACCGAGGCGACCTTTGTCACCGAGGCGATGGAGCGACTACCAGCCGAGCAACGGACTCCATTTAGCGGGCTATATGCCATGCTCTGGAGCGTGGCTTCCTTCTTCGCCGCGGCGCTCAGCGGGCGGCTCCAAGACGACGCTGGGTTCGGTGCTGCCTTCAGCGTCGGCGTCGCGGGCTATCTCTTGTCGGTTGCCTGGATCCTCGGCGTCTTTCCCCGGCTACCCACGATCGCTCCTTCCGCGGTGCCCGCTGCCGCGCCCGAGCGCGCGAGCGAGACCGCGTGCTAGCATTGCTGCCCGTGAATCGTGCACACAGCCGGCAAAACACCGCCGCTCGGAGCAGCGCAGCACAAGGAGTGACGCATGACGGCCCGGTCAAGTGAGGGGACGATTTCCGGCACGAGCTTCCGGTTCTCGGAAATGACGCGAACCGAGCGCGTTATGGCGGCCGTACGTGGCGAACCCGTCGACCGACTTCCCGTCTGCTTCTGGCATCACTTCCGGCCAGAAGGCTCGGGTCGCAAGCTCGCGGAGGCTTCTCTCCGTTTCTTCGATGAGACGTTTGACCTCGACATCGTCAAGGTCATGCCGGATATCCCGTATCCGTTCCCCCGGCGGTCGATCCAGAGCATCGACGGTTGGAGATTAATCGAGCCGATCAATGCTGAGCGGTCGCGCTTCTTCCAGCAACGCGCCGAATGCGTTCGCGTGCTGCGCGATGAGCTTGGCTTCGATACCCCGATCATCGTCACGGTCTTTAGCCCACTTTGTGAAGCGCTCTATTTCGCCGGTGAACGCGAGCACTTCTTCGAGCATGCTCAGCAGGCGCCGGCGGTGGTGCATGAAGCGCTTGCGACGATCGCCGAAAACCTGCGGGAGCACATTCGGGATGTGATCGCGGCCGGCGCCGACGGCGTCTTTCTTGCCCTGCACGGCTGCTCTCGCGCGATCATGACCGAGGAGCAGTACCGGGAATTCGGCCGGCCCTACGACCTGATCGCTCTACAGGGAGCGATCAACGGCTGGCTGAACGTGCTCCACATTCATGGAGACCGCGATCTGATGTTCGACCTGATCCTCGATTATCCCGTGCAGGTCTTGAATTGGTCAGACCGTCTCGCTGGCCCCAGCTTGCGCGAGGCTCGGACGAAGACGAGCAAGTGCTTGATGGGCGGCTGGCACGAATTCGGCGCTCTCTCTAACGGTCCGGAAGAAAAAATCCTTGAGGAAGCGCGCGACGCCGTTGCGCAGACAGGTGGACGGAAATTCATCCTCGCGAACGGCTGCTCAGTGCCGGACGACACGGACGAGCGGTGGCTCCATGCTGCCCGAGAAGCGGTCGAGCAGATCGAGTTGGAATGAGGGAGATCATCACACGATAGCCTGCCCGGCAGCAGGGAGCCACCGGCACCGGCCGCTTGCGTCATTCCGAGCGGAGCAGCCTGGTGATGAGTGATGATGCCGTGCGCCATGGCCAGCGGCGGCCATCCCCAGTCAAGTCGGGCAGGGAACCTGGCTCGGGAGCAGCCCTTCGGCAAGACGCTTGAGCGCTAAAGCGGCAGCACTCAGGCCTCGCGGGCGGCCATGATATTCGTCGAATGGCCGGGATCGAGCCGTGCCTTCGGATCGTAGAAGGTCACGGCGTGATTGACAGCCGTTACCGCCTCGGCTGCGCCGGTCGCAATCAGCTTGAACTTTGCTGGGTACCAGCAGATATCCCCCGCGGCGAAGACTCCAGGGATGTTCGTGGCCATGGTGATCTTGTCGACCACGATCTGGTTCTTCTGGAGCTCAAAGCCCCATGTCTTCAGCGGTCCCAAATCGGCGACGAAACCAATCGCCACAATCAGTTCGTCGGCCGGGATGCGGAAGTGCTCCCCTTCAGCATTCTTGTACGTCACGGCAGCTAGGTGACCGTCCTCGCCAGCGTGGGCGGCCACGATCTCGCAGCCGGGATACCGCAGCTCGACGCGGGATTCTTCGAGCTGCTTGACTGATGCCTCGTGAGCTCGGAACTTGGAGCGGTGAATCAATGTGACGTGGTTGGCGATCGGCTCCAGTGTCAGCGCCCAATCCACCGCCGAATCCCCGCCCCCGACGATGACGACATCCTTGTCGCGGAAGGTCTCGACCCGCTTAGCGAAATAGTGAACGCCCTTACCTTCGAGCTCGCGCACACCGGGAGCCTCCAAGCGCTTGGGCTCAAACGCGCCCACCCCAGCGCAGACGATAACCGTCTTGCTGTAGCGTGTCGTGCGGCTCGTCGTCAGCTTCAGGATCCCGTCAGGCAAACGCTCCAGGCCCAACACTTCTTCGTTCAGGTGTAGCGCTGGGCGGTCGCGCATGGCCTGGATTACCATCTGCTCGACGAGGTCCTTCGCCAGGATTTTCGGAAACCCAGCCACATCGTAGATGTACTTTTCCGGATAAATCGCGGTGAGGGCTCCGCCCGGCTCCTCAAGCGAATCAATGATCTGTGTGCGCGCCTGGCGCATGCCCGCGTAGAACGCTGCAAACAACCCGGTCGGTCCCGCGCCAATGATCGTGATGTCGTACACATCCATGTCTGGCGCGCTGCCGTTGGTCGAAAATGTCATTCCATCACTCCCGGTCATGATTCTCCTCAAGCGTTGTGTGTGGGAACCGAGCGTGGAGCGTCATCACCGAAGCCCTCGTTGGATTCTACCATCCGGCTCCGAGGGCGCGGTTGTGCGCCTAGCACAATCCCGATGCCCCGCACTGCTGTCATCCCGCACGGCGAGCGATAGCCAGCGTCAGCCCGGCAGCCAGGAGATGAGCGAATCCGGGTACAATCTGCCGGGAGTGACGTCATCGAGCCGTGAGAGGAGCGGAGGTACATGGTCCTGACATCTGTCACCGAGCCAGCGCGCAGCTACGAGCAGCTCTACTCGCGCCGGGGGCGGGAAGCCCCTCGGCCGCGCATCGGTGACCCTCATGAGTCGGCCAATATGGTCACGTTTCTCTACGGCTTCCCCGATGCCGGATCACTGCCGAAGCGCAGCGTGGCCGAAGCAGCCGTGCGCGCGCTCGAGACCGAGGGGGAATGGGCGCTTCAGTATGGCAAGACGACTGGTGCTCCCTGCCTCGTCGAGGCGCTGCTGGACAAGCTCCGCCGTGACCAGGGAATCGTCGCCCGTCCAGAAAATGTGATGATTACCGCTGGTGGCTCCCAAGGTGTCCAGCTCTTGCTCGATCTGTTTCTCGATTGGGGTGACACGGTGATCGTCGAAGCACCGACGTGGATGGGCTTTCTCTGGGCGCTGCGCAACGTCGGCGGTCAGGCAGTTGCCATCCCGCTCGACGACGAAGGTCCCGACACTGACGCCATGGAGCGCGAGCTAGCGCGCTTGCGCGCCGAGGGCATAACCCCGAAGTTCATCTATGTCATCAGCAATTTCCAAAACCCGAGTGGCATTTCCACCTCGTTGAACCGCCGCCGCCGGCTGATCGAGCTTGCACAAGCATATGGAACGATGATCGTCGAAGACGATGCCTATCATGACCTTCGTTACGAAGGCGAGCCGATCCCCTCACTCTATGCGCTCGATTCAAGCGGTTCCACAATCTATCTTGGCACGCTTTCCAAGACGATGGGCGCTGGCATGCGCCTCGGCTGGCTGATCGCCCCGGAGGAGATTATCGAGAAGCTTTCCGTGCTCAAAATTGATGGGGGCACGAATATCATCGGCTCCCATATCGCCGCGGCCTGGCTACCCGACCATCTCCCTGCCCATGTCTCGGCACTCCGCACCCTCTACCGGCGACGGCGCGACGCGATGCTCGATGCCCTGGCCCGTCACATGCCGCCAGGCACGACGTGGACAACGCCGCAAGGTGGGTTCTTTATTTGGGTTACGCTGCCGGAGGGGATCGACACCGCGCGGATGCTGCCACAAGCCCGTGAGCGGGGAGTGGAATACCTGCCAGGAGTCACCTGCTATGTAGACGGCAGCGGCGCCAACCAGATGCGGCTCTCGTTCTCCTACCCGACTGAGGAGCAAATCGAGCGGGGTGTGCGCATCCTCGGCGAGATCATCCGCGGGGAATTGATGGAGCACGGTAGGTCAGTGTAGCCGCGAGCCACGCACGGTCGAGACAACGCGCGCTCTGGCGATATCTCGTTGCCTGGCTTGACAGGCACCACACTGTACGTATAGTGTGACCGCGAGACAGCGACGAAGCCTGCCCAGGTCTGCCGTCTGGCTGCCCAAAGCTTTCGCCCCGCTAGAATCGCATCACGTGGCGTTTCTTGATCGCACGCTGCGCTCCGCCCGGCCCGCTCACCACTCCCGGTGGCATCCGCGGGTGCCCAATTTCCGCCGGGATCGAGCTACCGGCCGGGCCCAACGCGCACTGGCACTGCTTTCGCGCCGCCCAGTCATCCTGCACGAACCCTGGCGGTTGCTCGCGGGCGCGATCATCGTGCTCCTCCCAGCGCCAATCCTCGCGCTGTTCAGCCCCGCGTTGCCCGTAACGACTCCAGGCGTTGTGCTCCTGGTGGCAGTGGCGTTCGCGACCTACCTCGCCGATTGGGCCGGCGGCATCACCTCGTTGGTGCTCGCCTCGCTGGCGCTCGATGTGCTGTTCGTCGGCGACCGCTCCAACTTCAGTGTGCCCAAAGATGTCGCTGAAGGTCTTGGCTTCGGCGCCACGCTCGCCTCTGGCCTGGTCGTCATCGCGCTGATCGAGCGCGTCAAGCAGCGAAGTATGGAGGACCGGCGAGCGGCGATCATTGCGAGGTCAACCGCCAGCGTGCTGGCCTCGCTCCGCGCGGCCGCCACCAATGCTCCGGGAGACGAGGCCGGGCGCCGCAAAGTCTTCGAGGGAGTGTTGCGGGCACTTGTCGGCATGCACGGAGCGCACGCGGGAGTCCTCTTTCTTGCTGGCGACAATGATGCCACGCTCACCCTCGCCGCCCGTTATGGCTTCGGCACGTCGTCCGCCGAGCGTGACCAGCCACCGGCCTTCGTCGCTGGCTTCGCCGGTCTCGTCGCGCAGGAGCTCCGCACCCTCGCGATCGAGGATCTTGCGCGCGATCCCCGCGTGGACAAAGCCGCCCTGCAGGACACGGCGCTGCGCTCCGTTTTGGGAATGCCGATCATCGGTAGCGATGGAGTCCTCCGCGGGGTGGCAGTCATTGGCTTGCTGGCCAGGCACCGGTTCACTCCAGTCGAGATCGCGAAATTCGAGGCGCTGGTCGAGCAAGTCGCACCGATCATCGAAGCAGCCAGCGCGAGCGCCGAGCGAGAGACGCTGTTACAGCGCGCTCGGGCAGAGCAGCAACGCCTCGCGCATGTGCTCACGGCGCTGCCGGAAGCGGTTGTGCTAGCCGCGCCACCAGACGGCCGGATTCTCGCGGCGAACGATGCCGCGACCGCTCTCTTTGGCCCCTTGCGGGATGCTGATCTCCGTGGGCGTCTCATCGGGCACGACAACGCGCTACCTGGCGCCGAGCCGCTGCCAATCGACGCGGTACTCCGGACGGGAGAGGTGATCAAGGGAATGGAGTTGCTTGCGCTTGGCCCCGGTGGCACGACCACACCGGTGCTGGCCAGCGCCGCGCCGATTCGGGAACCTAATGGTGAAATCGCAGCAGTCGTCGCGGTCTTCCGCAATATCACCGCGCTCAAGGAAGCGGCCCGCGTCAAAGACGAATTCGTATCCGTTGTCTCTCACGAGCTGAGATCTCCCCTGACGCCGATTCGTGGGTTCGTGCAGCTGGTCGCGAAAGAGCTGGCCAAGGAGGGTGGACACGATCATCACGTCCGCCGGCTCCAGGCTATTGCCGGGCACGTCGATCGCATGACCCGGCTGGTGGACGATCTCTTGGATGTCTCTCGCCTGCGGGCGGGCGGACTTGAGATTCGCCGTGCCCCGGTCGACGTGGTCGCGATTTGCCGCGAAGTCTTGCAATCCCGTATTCCCACCGCGCCTGAGCACCATCTGAACCTCGTGGCACCTGACACTGGCGTCGTCGGCTGCTGGGACGCCGACCGGCTGCATCAAGTCATTGATAACCTTGTCGGCAATGCGATCAAATACACGCCCGCCGGCGGGCACGTCACCGTCACGGTGGAAGCCGATGACAGCGCCAACGAAGCGATCGTGCGCGTCTCAGACACGGGTCCTGGCATCCCCGTCGAAGACCGGGAGCGCATATTCACGGCATTTTACCGGGTGGAGAACTCCGGGCGAGGCGGGGCTGGCGGCCTGGGGCTCGGCTTGTATATCTGTCATGAATTGGTCGCTGCGCACGGAGGGCGCATCACCGTCAGCGACGCTGCTGGCGGTGGCGCCGAGTTTACCGTTCGTCTTCCTCGGGAAGTTCACTGCACAGCCATCGCGTGACGGCATTACCGCAAGCGAACCCGGCTCGGCGCCGTGCGGCGTGGCATGACCGCTTTCGGCCGTGCGCGGAGGACGGCGCTGCCGAGCAGCATGACGACGCTCACAAGCGCCAGGAAGCCCAAGCCTCCGAGAATAAAGGGCAGCGAATCACGCTCTGTCCCTTGCTGCACCGCCGGGGCGGGAACGCCGGCGACAAGGCGAGCCGATTCACGCAGTGACACGGTTGCCACACCGCCAGACACGGCAACGCCTGAGAGCGTTTGAAGCCCGGTGCCACTGACGCGATAGAGCGTGACACGATCCTGCGTGCCCCCAGGAATGGTGACGGTGAGATTGGCTGGCTTGAGCAACCGCCCGATTGATTCCCCGGTCGCTGAGGCAAACGTCACATCAAAGCCGGTTCCCGACACTAAGCGAACCCGAGAGGATCGCGGCAATTTGCTATCTGCCACTGGGCGAATCGCAACAACAGCGGGTTCCTTGAGTGCTCCAGGGGGCACAACGAGTGTAGCGCCCGCTGGACAATCAAGCTGGCCACCTTCCGGGCCGATTTCCAGCGCCACCATGCCATTCGGGTCAGTCGCCGGTGCCAACGTTGGCGTGGGTGTGGGTGTTGGCTTTGTCGCGGTCGCGGTCGGCGTTGGTCCAGCCACCGTCACGTCTGGCGCACCAACCAGGTTCCGAAGCTGTGCGTCGCTCACGTCAGGGCCGCCGGTGCCATCGCCGATGCGGACCCGGTCAAACGCGAGCACGGCCTCGACTACGGCATCGAAGCGCGGATCAATCGCGGTACCATCACCGATCACTCTGGAATCCTGCTCAGGAGCTGACGCGCGCTCTGCCACCTCGATCGCACAATCGACCAGCACGTCCCCGCTTTGGCCAAGCACGAAGATATACGCCGTCAGCGGTGCGTCCGGCGCTTGCCACTGCAGCGATACCTGTTCCCCATTTGCCAGTTGGCCTTGGACAACATCGCTACCAGTCGCGTTGGGATCGAAGTCAGTATTCGGGGGTACCGCCGGGAAGACGCCGTCGCTTGCGTCTACCGTCAAGGCGCCGTTGCCCACCAGAGTGATCTCCGCTCCTGCTCCAGGAGCGACTGAATCTGGACACGCAAGCTGCGCGGTGCTGGGAGCATCCCCGGTGCTGCCCTGAGTCTGGTCACCCTGCGTCTGATCCGGCTCCCCCCCGCTGTCTGGTGGAGTCTGATCACTGCTGCCTTCATCAACCGGAGCAGGAACCGACAGCGGGACCAACGCATTGGCGAGCGAAAGGGAATCGGTCTCGGCTAAGCCTTTGCTGTCCACGGTATAGACGACGCCATTTTCCTCCCAATACACCTTGTCATAAATGGGCGTCAGATCGTGGTACGCAGGCTGCCCGCGCACTTCAGCATTCACCTGAAGCTGAATGTTCCGGTCGTAGTACGAAAAATCTGGGATGGTGCCGCCGACTTCGCCCGTGATCATGAGATACGTGGGCGGCGAGCCGGGGATGAGCCAGTACAGGCTGTAGTACCCATCGCGCGCGTCGATTGCCGGCTCACCATTGAACGGCGCGGGAACATCGGCAGGCACGAGTACGAGGAAGCCGAGATCGAGGCTGGCGGCTGATTCCGGTGAAAGCCAGGTGGGCACTTGGCCCCGTGCCACCGCTGGCAGCAGCGCAGCGGCCAGTGTGACCACAAGCCACATCCGGATAATCGCCGGATGCATTCGGCTTACGAACCCTATTGGTGTCGCTGATCGCCGGCAGCGCTTCAAAGGCGCATCCATCTCCCTCATTCGGCAGCGGTCACCCGACGGTTGCAGCCAGGCTCGCCGGGACGCCAGCGGCGCGGGCGGACCGAGATCGGACGGCAACAGCGTACCACCATCGCCCCGCCGTTGACGAATGGGCACGGAGACGCATTCGGATTGACCGGTTGTTGCAGGATCAGCGCTCGATCCGTATAGTTCCAAACTCGAAGCTCAGATCTGACGATCGATGTCTGAAAGTCAGATGCGACAGGGCGGTCGCTGATCTGCGGAGCGCACACGCTATCGGAACCCCCAGGGTCGCGGTCGCCGGAAGGAGAAGAGAACGCATGACCAGCGCTCGTGACATGGCATTCTTCCATGATGCCCTCAGTGGCCGGCTGAGCCGGCGCCAGATCCTGGAAACTGGTCTCCGCCTCGGGCTATCGACACCGCTTATCACCGCGCTGATGGCGCATGCCCCGAAGGCATCCGCGGGCACGGCGCGTGGGCTGACGCCCCTCAGGGCAGCGCGGCAGGACGCAAGCAGCGGCACCCTGACACTCATCATTACTGCTGGTACCAACGATATCGATCCGCACTCCACCTACACCACGATCGGCTCTGCCGTCTCTCTGGCCTGCTACGAAATGCTGATCCAATACAAGGGCGAAAGCACAGATGAGTACGAGCCAATGCTTGCGCAATCCTGGGAGGCAAGCCCTGACAATTCCACCTTCACGTTCACGCTCCCGGCGAATGCCGTGTTCCACGATGGGACGCCGTGCGACGCCGAGGCGGTCAAGCAATCCTTCATCCGTTTTCGGCGCATGGAGCGTGGCCCCTATAACGTGATTGCCCGCTTCTGCGACGATCCCGAAAACCAGATCGAGGTCGTGGACGCTACCACCGTCCGGTTCAACCTCGGTCGCCCACAGCCGCTCTTCTTGGCGGCGATGGCCTCATCGTACGGACCCTATGTCGTGAGCCCAAAGGCGTGGGAAGACAACAAGACCGAGAGTGATCCCTGGGCACACGAGTGGCTCAGCTTCAACGCTGTTGGCACTGGTCCCTATCGCCTTGTGGAAAACACGCTCGATGAGCGCATCCGGCTCGAGCGCTTCGATGACTACCACGGCGGCTGGGAAGGGCCGCACTTCGACGAAATCGTCTTCCGGATCGTGCCTGAGAATGCGGTCCGCCGGCAGCTGCTTGAGCAGGGCGAAGCCGATGCCACCACCTTCACGCTCACGCCGGAAGACGTCGAAGCCTTGAAGAGCCATCCCAATTTGCAGGTGCTGATCTACCCATCTACCCGCGTCAATTGGATTATCCTCAACGCGGCGAAGCTCCCGAAGGAAGCGCGGCAAGGATTCTCCTACGCCTTCCCGTATGACGACGTGATCAATGGTGCGTACCGAGGGCTCCTCAAGCGCTCAGGGCCGATCCCCACGACTGTCAAAGGTTATGATCCCAATGTGTTCCTCTATACCACGGATCTCGACCGCGCTAAAGAGCTTATTCTGTCCGCTGGCTTCACCGAGGGAGCGACCTTCACCTACCAACTGCCGTCGGAGGACGAGGTCGAGAAGCTCGTTGCCCAGCTCTTCCAAGCCAACGTCCAGAAGATGGGCTTCGTGTTGAACCTTGTCGAAGTGGACACGGCCACGCACAACGATATCATCTTCGGCGACGCTCCCCCCGAAGAGAAGCCGGAATTCCTCGGCGCTTGGGCGTGGTGGCCCGACTACAACGACCCGTGGAATCAGTTGTATCCCAACTTCACCAAGGACGCGACCGGCGGAGGAGGGAGCAACGCGGGCGGCTGGGTGAACGACCGGTTCGAGGAGATCATGGCTGAGGCCGCGAATGTTACCGATGAGAACCGTCTCATCGAGTTGATGAAAGAGGCGCAGAACATTCTGACCGAGCAGGACCCGCCCGCCATCTACTACGGAGAGGTGCAGTACTATACGATTCTGCGCAACGACATCAAGGGGTTCTATGCCAACCCCTTGTATCTTGAGGCCTATCCATACTATCGCATGTACAGGGAGGCAGCCTCGTAACACGGACTCGATGACCGGCACCGGGTTCAGTCGTGATGAGCAAGGCGGGCGCGACACGGACGGCTAGCCCGTGGAGGACGTGCGCGAGCGCCGATGCCAGCCCGGTGCCATGAGTATCACGCGTGAGGGCTAGCTCGTGATCGTTCGACTTATTGTCCGCCGGCTCATCTTCCTTGTCTTCGTGCTGGTTGGCCTGTCGCTTATCACCTTTACGCTCTCGCATCTCGTTCCTGCCGATCCAGCCCGGATGATCGCTGGCCCCCGTGCCAGCAAAAGCGCAGTTGAGAAGATCCGCAAGGATTACGGTCTCGACAAGCCGGTGCCAATTCAATACATCAATTATGTCAAGGGTGTCGTTCAGCTTGATTTCGGGAAGTCATTCTCATCGCGCAAGCCGGTGCGCGAGGATCTCAAGCGCTATCTCCCTGCGACGATCGAGCTTGGCTTGTATGCCTTTCTCATTGCGACCGCTGTCGGGATACCCCTCGGGGTCGCCTCGGCGGTGAAGCGCGACACGCTGATTGACCATATCGCCCGCTTTGTCTCGATCTCGGGTCTAGCGCTCCCCGTCTTTTGGCTCGCTCTTGTCGTGCAGTTCGTGTTCTTTGGTAAGCTGGGGTGGCTGCCGGACGGGCAGCGGTTACCCGTCAACGTCCAGCCACCTCGCTCGATCACGTCCCTCTACACCATTGATGCGCTCCTGACCGGTAACTGGCACGTGCTCAAGATCGCCGTTGAGCATCTGCTGATGCCGGTCTGCGTCCTTGCCTACGGCTCGCTTGCTGTCGTCACGCGGATGGTCCGAGGCGGCATGCTGGAGGTGCTCAATCAAGATTACATTCGCACCGCGCGAGCAAAGGGACTGGCGCAATCCACGGTGATCTCGCGCCATGCTTTGAAGAATGCTCTGCTCCCGACAGTAACGTCGCTCGGGCTCCAGATTGGCCTCCTGCTCTCTGGCGCATTCCTCGTCGAGATCGTCTTCTCATGGCCCGGCATCGGCCGGTATGCCGTCAAGGCCATTGAATCGGTCGATTACAATGCCATCATGGCCACCACGCTGATCATTGCCTTGATTTTCGTCTTGATGAACTTGGTGGTAGATTTAGCCTACTTGTTCCTGGATCCACGGATTAGCTACGCATGAGCGCAGAACACGCATCATCAACGACGGCGCTAGCTGCCGCCGCCTTGGCCGAGGAGCGAGTCGCGTCGCTGGCGACGCTGCCGCAGCGATCGCCCAGAGCGCTACTTTGGCGAAACTTGAAGCGGTTCCTCATCGGCAACCGGCTCAATCTCGCTGGCGTCATCATCGTCATCCTCTTCTTCTTCCTCGCGTTGTTCGGCGAAGCACTCTCTCCCTATGATCCGTACACGCCACCCGAGAATTATGTCGAGATGAAGCTCCAACCGCCCTCCCGCGAGCATCTGCTCGGCACGGATGACCTCGGGCGGGACCTCCTGAGCCGGATCATGACCGGTACCCGCGTCTCTCTGCAGGTAGCAGCAGTCGTGCTGAGCTTTGCCGTGGCGTTTGGCACGCTGGTCGGCGCCGTCTCCGGCTATCTTGGCGGGCTTGCCGATGAGCTGCTGATGCGCTTTACCGACATGTTCCTGGCGTTTCCGGCCTTCGTCCTCGCGATCGCGATTGCCGCTTCCCTCGGCCGTGACCTCAAATACACCATGATCGCCCTCTCGACCGTCTTCTGGCCGTGGTATGCGCGGCTCGTCCGCGGTCAGGTGCTCTCGATCAAAGAACGAGAGTACGTCGAAGCCGCTCGAAGTATTGGGATGTCGACAGGACGGCTGCTGGTCCGGCACATCTTGCCCAACGCGATCTCGGTGGTGATCATCCAAGTCACGCTCGACGTTGGGTACGCGGTCCTCTCGACAAGCTCGTTGAGCTTTATCGGCCTCGGCGCCCAGCCTCCCTCGCCCGAATGGGGAACCATGCTCTCCAGCGCGCGGAATTATTTCCGCGATGCCTGGTGGTACATGGCCTTCCCTGGCGTCGCCCTCACACTGACGGTCTTCGCGTTCAATGTCCTGGGTGATGGTCTGCAGGACGCGCTTGATCCCCGCTCCGGGCGCCGGTAACGCCAGCCAGATGCTCGCCAGGACCGGCAGTCGGCAGGGTGAAGCGGAAGGTAGATCCTTGTCCTGGCACGCTCGACGCCTCGATCGTGCCCCGGTGGGCTTGGACGATATGCTTGGCAATCGCCAGGCCCAGGCCGGTGCCTTCCGTCCGGCGCGCACGGTCCGCCTTGTAAAAACGCTCGAAGATCCGGGGAAGCTCAGCTTCGGGGATGCCCACGCCAGTGTCGCTCACGGAAATCCATACGCGATCATTCTCGGAGCCTGCTCGCACCGTGATCGTTCCCTCCGCGGGTGTGAATTTGATCGCATTGTGGATCAGGTTGACCAGGACCTGCTCGATGCGCACGCGATCGGCAAGAACCGGCGGGAGATTGTCTGGCACATCCACGACCAAATTAAGCCGGGCACGCTCGGTCTGCGGCCGCAGCCGCTCGGCTCCATGGATGACCAGATCGCGGACCGGCACGCGCTCCAGCCGCATCGCAATCCGTCCCGACTCCAAGCGCGCGAGATCGAGTAGCTCATCAACGAGTGCGGTCAGGCGGTCAACCTCGGTGATAATCCGTTGGAGGAAGTCGCCCGCGACCGCAGGATCGTCCATCGCTCCGGCTTCGAGCGTCTCGACCAACGCGCGGATAGAGGCCAGCGGCGTGCGCAGTTCGTGCGACACGTTGGCAACGAATTCGCGCCTGACCGTTTCGAGCCGGCGCACGGTCGTCACATCGCGCAGCACCACGATCGCAACCCGCTCTTCGCCAATTGTCACGGGTTGGGCGAGTGCCTCGACGATCCGGCCCGTCCGCGCGTGCTGGATCGTCTGCTCCTGGGTGGTACCGGAAGTAAGCGCCTTACGAACAAGGGCAACGAGATCGTGATCGCGGGCCACGACCACGAGCGGCTGACCTTCTGGGGAATGGAGACTCACGCCAATCATTGCTGCCGCTGCCGCGTTGAGGTTTCTGACCGCTTCGCGCTCATCAACGATGAGCACGCCGTCGCCAAGGTTGGCAAAGATCGCTTCGAGGCGAGAGCGCTCGCGCTCGCTGAGCTCCATAAGCTCGCGGATGCGAGCGGTCATCGCGTTGAAAGCGCGTGCCACGTCGGCTAGCTCCCTCGGGGCAACGGGCACAACCTCGGTGTCAAGCTGCCCAGCGGCCACCTCGGTGGCGTGGCGCTGGAGCGCTGCCAGCGGGCCGGTAATCCGGCGGGCCACCAGCACGGCAACCACGGCGGTGACAGCAACACTGGCCACGGCGCCGGCGATGACATTCCGCTGGATCCGCCAAATTGCCCCGCTGACGCCCGCAAGCGCTAACGATACTCGCGCAACCGCTCCTTGCCCTCCCTCAATGGGAACTGCCACGGCGATAGCATCAGCGCCTTGGTGACTTCCATATCCTGATTGCCATGCTGCGGCGATCTCAGGCTGCTCCGCCAGATTTGGCATCGTTTGCGGGCTCGCTTGGGAGTCGGCGAGCACGGTGCCATCGCGTGCTACGATCGTCAGTCGTGCGTCAATTCCTTCACTCAAGCGCTGCACGAGGGTCTCAAGCTCCGGCGGTGGCGCGCCAGCAGTGAGCGCGGGTCCAGTGGCCGCCGCGACGAGACGCGCCTCCTCGGCAAGCTGCGCCTCCAACCGGTGGAGGTAGAGTTCGCGGACTGCGAAGATGATCCAGCCGCCGAGCGCGGCAACAAACACGAGAATGACCGCAGCGTACGTGAGGGCCAGCCGGCCTCGCAGCGTTTCAGGCACGAGCGCGGCGCTCCCACGGCCGGTATTTGCTATTCGTGAGATGCCGGCGGCACAGCGAACCGGTATCCATAGCCTCGCACCGTCTCGATCCACTGCCGATCGTTATCATCGGCGCCAAGCTTTTGCCGCAGCCAGCGAATGTGCACATCCACCGTACGTGTATCAATCGGAACGTCGTAGCCCCAAACTTCACGCAACAGCGCTTCGCGAGTGAGCACGATGCCCGGATGACGTGCGAAATAGGCCAGAAGGTCGAATTCTTTCGGCTTGAGCGCAAGCGGCACTCCGCGCAGCGCGGCCACCCGGCGCAACGGATCGATGGTCAAGTCGCCAGCGGTGAGGATGTTTGCTGTCCGTTGAGACAGCGGAGCAGGCTGCCGAAGTGCGTCGGCATCGCCCTGCTCAACCGCGCTCGTCTCTCCGGTGAGGCTTGCCCGCCGCAGCATGGCTCGCACCCTGGCGACGAGCTCGCGCATTGCGAACGGCTTGGTCAAGTAATCATCGCCGCCAAGCTCCAACCCGAGGACCCGGTCAACCTCCTCCGCTCGGGCCGAGAGAAAGAGCACCGGCACGTTGGACTCATTGCGGAGGCGGCGCAGCACCTGAAAGCCATCCATGCCCGGCAGCATGACGTCGAGAATGATCAGATCGGGCCTAAGCGAGCGCGAGCGAGCGAGCGCGGTAGCACCATCGCCGGCGACCTCGACTGCCCAGCCCTCGCGCTTGAGATTAAAAGCGATGGTTTCTTGCAGGGTCGGCTCATCGTCGACTACTAGGATAAGGGGCCGTTCTGAAGGCAAGCTACTCGCGTCCAGCATTGTCATCATGTGTTCCAATGCCAGCCATGGTCACTCGTGTGCCTGACCGGCCATGATCCATTGAAAAGTATAGTGACCACTGCGCAACGATCACGTGAAGATTGCTAAACACCCGGCGCTCCTGGCGCACCGTCCGGAACACCGTTGCGATTGCTCAACGAAGCCAGGAGGCCCTGCCCTGCTTTACAAGCTTCTGCCGCGCCAGGCAGTGATGAATAGCGTCATGTAAGCAAGATTACTGCGCCTCACAATTCTGACGCCTATGCTGAGCTTCCAGGAGCAGGTGCCCGCCAAGCTCTAGATAACAGGAGCAGTCACGAGAAGGGGAAACCGGTGGACTGGGAAAGCGCGATCTTTGCAGGCATCATCGGTACCGTCGTGATGACCGTGCTGATGTACATGGGCAGGGCGATGGGCATGCCGATGGATATGCCCTTGATGCTTGGACTCATGGTCCGGGACGATGAAGGCACAGGGACCTCTATTGTCGGAGGGATGATTCACCTCATGATGGGTGCCGCGTTTGGCCTTCTTTATGCTGGGCTTTTCGAATTGCTCGCCGTCAACTCACCATGGGGATGGGGTGCGCTGTTTGGCGCCGTTCATGGAATCATCGCAGGCTTCGCGTTTGGGATGATGCCAGCATTCCATCCAAGGATGGGCACTGGGAAAGCACTGGCCACTCCCGGTCTGTTTGGCGCGCGCTATGGAGCTATGGTACCCGCCGGCATCGTTATGCTCCATATTGTGTTCGGCATTATCGTTGCTGGCATCTATTCAACGTAGTTACGAGGCGAAACTCCCGAAATCCCTTGAGCATCACCTGCGCTCGCTGCCTTCTTCCAGCCGCCGGCCTCGTGCCAGTTTTCAACGCCTCCCATCTGTTTCATCAGTGTTTCAGCGCGCCGTGCGCATCCGGCCAACAGCGGTAAAAAGCCCGCCGTGCAAAGGTCGCTCATTCGGATGTACGGAACGACTTGGTGTGGTGACTGCAAGCGAGCCAAGACGTTCTTTGGCGAGCATCGCGTGCAGTACGAGTTTATTGATATTGAAGACGATGCTGACGGATTGCGCTTCGTGGAGGAGATCAATCACGGCAAGCGGATCATTCCAACGATCGTGTTTCCTGAGGGCTCGGTTCTCGTTGAACCATCGAATGCCGAACTCGCCGCAAAACTTGGTTTGAAAGCGCGGCTTACCCGCTCGTTCTATGACCTCGTCATCGTCGGCGGGGGACCAGCAGCCCTTACAGCGGCGCTGTACGCGGCGCGGGAGGGAATGGATACTGCGGTCATTGAACGCGGTGCGCTCGGCGGTCAGGCTGGAATTACCGAGCGCCTCGACAATTTTCCCGGTTTTCCAGAGGGCATCCGTGGAGCAGCCTTCGTGGAGCGACTCGTGCAGCAATGCCGGCAATTCGGCATTGAGACCCTAACTGCATCTGAAGTAACGGATATCGGCATAGATCTCGACGACCGTTGGGTAGATCTGGCGAGTGGCGACCGTATCTGCGGAAAAGCTCTGTTGCTGGCACCAGGATCGACCTACCGCCGGCTAAACGTACCCGGCGAAGAGGATTGTATAGGCGCTGGTGTTCATTTCTGCGCTACTTGTGATGGACCGTTTTACCGAGGGAAGGATGTACTCGTCGTCGGCGGTGGCAATTCGGCGATTGAGGAGGGCCTGTTTCTGACAAGATTTGCGCGCCAGGTAACGATCGTCACTCGCTCACCCTATCTCACGGCAAGCAAGATCGCCCAGGACAAGGCCTTGCGCTCAGATCGGATCACCATCATGTATGAGACAACCATCGTGGAATTCCGCGGTGACAAACGGCTCTCCTCTGTCGTGGTGCGCAACATCCGTACAGGTGAAACGACACAACTCCATCCCTCAGGTGTCTTTGTTTTCGTTGGCCTGTAACCAAACACTGGATTCTTGGCAGGCAAGGTGGAACTTAGTGAACATGGCTTCATTCTCACCGACCCCAGGTTACAGACCAACCTTCCAGGGGTCTTTGCGGCTGGAGACGCCCGAGCCGGCAGCACGAAACAGCTAGTCAGCGCGGCTGGCGAGGGAGCAACTGCCGCGCTCATGATTCGGGACTACCTGAAGCACCTGAAGGTACTTCCTCAGCGCGACCAACGTCGAGACAGCGAGGAACGCTCGTCCTCTGCGCCAACGGTCTAGCCGGCATCAGGAGAACGCTGAGTAACGAACCGTCATTCCGCTGGCGATCGGGGGCATTCTCATGAAAACCTTTCCAATCCGCGCAAACTCGGCTTCCGGAGCCCCTGACATCAAGCCTCTCTGGACTCGAGGTGCCGAGGACGCTGCAGAGCAAGTAACCTAGCGGGTGCTCAGAAAACCAGCACTTCGTATCCATCGGCTACGAGCCGCCGCAGGCTTGGATGCTGGTGGTATTCGTCAAGTAATGGCACTCCGGCTTCAGACACTTTGTCAAGAACCCCGAACGCTGCCGCACAATATTTGCATGCTCCAGTGATACGGCCACGGATCGATTGATACAGATTGTGCGAGCGATGGGCTGGGTTTTCCAATCCAGCGATCCACTTTGTTCCAGCCCCGTCGAAGATGAAGCGCACATCATCGCCAGATTCAGCAGCTTCACGGACTACCAACATGGCATTGACTACTCGCCCCAAGTCCGCATGAGACTCCGAGTCCGCAAACACGACGACCGCGATCTTGGCCATAAAACCCCCTACCTCCTCTCCTCCGTGGCAATCATCGCGGAAATAGATCAACGAGCATTTCTCCTCCAACGCTACCATGCCCGAAGCGAGATCGCTGTAAGCGAGCCTACTTCCTACATTGTTTTCGCAGCACGAGCTTTTGGCAGAGAACTACCCGCGCAAACGAAGGGGCAACGGTCACTACCGCTTCCGAGGTAGCTTGGACCGGTCTTTAGTACCAAGTGATCGCACCCTGCGCACGCGAAGCGAGAGGTGACGAGCCCGCCGCCTCCGACCGTGCCGACGATCGCACCCTGCGCACGCGAAGCGAGATGTTCGGTGTCCCAGAGCAAAGTGTGGTACACTTTACCGCCGCGGGTGCGTTTGGCACCCGATTTCGTGTGCGCGGTATCCCGCACGTTGGCAGAGAAACCAGGCGAGACGAGACGATGAGCGATCCTGCAACTGAAACGACCACTGCGCCAGCCGAGGCTGCCGCCGAGCCCGTGGCAGAGCCGTCAGCCGCGCCAGTCGCGTCCGCTGCCCAGGCAGCGGGGTACGCCATCATCGAGACGGGTGGCAAGCAGTATCGGGTCCAAGTTGGTGACCGCCTGTCGGTCGAGCGCTTGCCCGTCGAGGCTGGCACTGAGATTACGATTGACCGCGTGCTACTCGTGGCGAACCAGGGTGAAGTGCGTGTGGGCACTCCCGTCGTCAGCGGCGCCACCGTCACCGCCCGGGTTGATGACCACTTTCGGGGCGAGAAGATCGTCGTCTTTACCTACAAGCCGAAGAAACGGTATCGCCGCCGCCTCGGTCACCGCCAGCCGTTGTCGCACCTGACCATCACGGCCATCAATGCCTAGCGCAGGGGCCATCGGCTCCCTGGTGTCGAGCGGAGCATGACGCGGCGAGAAAGGAGATCACACGACCATGGCACATAAGAAGGGTGTTGGAAGCTCACGAAACGGACGAGATAGCCAGTCGAAGCGGCTCGGCGTCAAGCGCTACGATGGCCAGTTCGTGCGTGCCGGCAGCATTGTCGTCCGGCAGCGCGGGACGCAATTCTGGGTCGGCAACAATGTTGGCATCGGGAAGGATCACACCATTTACGCCTTGATTGATGGTGTGGTGAAATTCGAGCCCGTGCATCGCAACAAGCGCCGGATTAGCGTCTATCCGCCCGAGGTTTATCCGGTCGGCGGCCAACCGAAGACGGAAGCCGGCGTGGCCGCGAAGCAACTCGCGTCTGCCGCGGACTAATACCACTGAGGAGCAATCATGAAACCGGGCATTCATCCGCCGTATGTTGAGGCGCAGGTCATCTGCGCGTGCGGCAACACCTTTACGACGCGGTCAACCAAGCCGATTTTACGGACCGACCTGTGCAATGTTTGCCATCCATTCTTCACAGGTGAGCAGCGCATCGTCGACACCGCTGGCCAGGTTGAGCGGTTCATGCGCAAGCTGAGTGTTGCTGCGGCCGAGCCAGTCGTTTCGAAGCGCAAGCAACGAATGCAAGCCCGTCAGGCTCGGCTCGAAGCCGAGCGGCGCCGCCAGGAGGAGCTGGCTGCTCAAGCGGCGGCCGAGGAGGCTGCTGCCAGGGCGGCTGCGCGCGCTCAGGCCGCCGCTGCCACCGAGGGCGCTAGCGCGGCAGGCACCGATGCGGAGCCGCAGGCCGAAACTGGGGCCTAACAAACGCGCACACGCTGATGCAACACCGGGCGCCGTTACGGGCGCCCGGTGTTGCATTCCGTCTCAAGCGTTGGAGACTTGCTCTCCAGCCACATCCCTGCCACTGGCCATGGCAAGCGTCCGCTGGGCCATGCGCACGTTCGCGGCATCGATCATCTTCCCATCAACCGTGATGGCGCCACGTCCCGCGGCCGTCGCCTCTTCGTAAGCAGCGAGGACGCGCCGTGCCCACGCTTGCTCCGCCTCGGTCGGCGTGAACACCTCGTTGACAATGGGGATCTGCGCCGGGTGGATACACCACTTGCCATCAAAGCCCAGCGCACGCGCGAGTTCACAGGAGCGCCTCAGCCCGTCTAGATCACGAATATCCGCATACGGCCCATCAATGGCGCGCAACCCTCCTGCCCGAGCCGCGACCACAATCCGCGCCATCGCGTAGTGCCAGCGGTGTGCTGGATACCGGGCATCCCAATCATCAGGAGTGCCGATCGCACTGCTTGGCATACCAATGGTGGCCGCGAAATCCCCAGGACCAAATATCAACGCTTCCAGGCGATCACCAGCCGTTGCGATGCGCTCGCAGGCGAGGAGGCCCGAGGCCGATTCTATCTGCGCTTCGATGCCAATCCGCCGCGCCGTGCCGGTCGCCATTTCGAGTTGACCCAGTAGGGTTGCAACCACGACGACATCTTCAGGACGGCCTACCTTCGGCACGATGACGAGATCGGCCCTCCCCTCACTACCCTCGATGATCTCGATGAGGTCGCGATAGCAAAAGGGAGTGTCGAGGCCGTTGATCCGGTACACGCGCGGCCTTCCCCGCCAGTCCAGATCCCGCATCGCCGCGATCACATTCGCCCGCGCCGCGGCCTTCTCTGCCGGAGCAACGGCATCCTCAAGATCGAGAAAGACGATATCTGCCTCGCTCGCAAGCGCTTTTTCGATCATGCGCAGCGATGAGGCTGGAACCGACAAGATACTGCGCGCAACTCGCATCGTCATCACAGCTCCCGGACGACCGGCAGGATGACCCGCGTGGGATGTGCGGCATCGTGGAGCACGGTCTGAGTTGCCACCACGGCTCGCGATGGTCCTTCGGCTCCAAGCTCCCCACCGGTGTTCAAATTGCGATCCCACTGGGGAAAATCGCTGCTCGAAATGGTCAGGCGCAATCGGTGTCCCGCGGGAATGCGAACACCCACAGGCCCAAGAAGAATCTCATACTCGTAGACTTGATTGGGCTGAATCGGCTCGCCGCGGACGGTGGACGTACGATAGCGCGCCCGGACGATCCCTTCCTGAAGATTGATCGAGACACCGCTGGGATCGACGCGGCACAGGCGCGCGGTCCAGTCGGTGTCAGCGGCAGTGGTCGCGGCAAATACCCGGACGGTCACGTCGCCGAGCAGCACGAGGTCTTCGGTCAGCGGGTCGCTGGTGTACACCAGGACACTGTTCCATTGCTCACTCGGCGCCTGATCGGCCGGACCCATGGGTGCCACCCAAGGGAAGCAGCAGGAATGCCCTCCTTGGCTCAGATTGGGAACGGTGGGATCGTAGGTAAACACGTCGGCTGGCTCATCTAATGGCGGATCGAGAGAGAGGGTGCCATCACCGAATACGGAATTGGCGCGCCCGCGCGAATGGACATACCAAGCGGTCGGCGTTGCCTGCGGCGGTGGCCAATCGTCCACATCATGCCACCGGTCCTCGCCGAGGATAAACACCGTGACGGGCGAGTCCAGCACGCCGGTCCAATTCCCCTTCAAGAATTGATCGAACCAGGCCAATTGCCAATCGTCTATGACACTCGGTGACGCGTTGTCCGAGACGTTGCCAACCAATGGCCGCCAAGGAATGTGATACCAGGGGCCAATGATCAGCTTCTGTCCCCGGCGTGCCTCTTCGGTGCCAGCGTAGCGGCGCAAACCCTTGAAGTTGGCCACGGTGCCACTGAGAAAGATGTCATACCAACCAGCGATGTGAAGCGCGGGAGTCGTGATGCGGCTGTAGTCTTCGTCAATGCTCCAGCGTCGCCAATACTCGTCGTAGGTGGGATGGGCGAGCCAGTCGAAGAAATACGCGGTATCGGGTCCACGCAGCGGTGGGAAATCCTTCAGCGGTAGATACCAATCCCAAGAGAGAGCGCTGGCGAACGCCGTGGAATAAGACCGCACTGCCTCATCATCACCGCGCCGCTGGGCGTTGTTAATGCCCAGGCTGAGCGCCCAAGAGGCCGCAAACGCCAGCGCAAACGCCCCCTGGTTGTAGGTCCAGCCCTCGTAATATTGCGACCCGGTCATCACTGGGCAGATTGTCACCAGACTCGGCGGCCGGAGCACAGCGGGGAGTAGCTGGGTCGCTCCAGCATAGGAGAACCCATACATCCCGACCTTCCCATTTGCTCCTGGCAACCGTGCCGCCCATTCGATCGTGTCGTAGCCATCCTCCGCCTCGTGGAGGAAGGGGTACCACTCACCCTCCGATGCATAGCGGCCCCGGGTGTCTTGGCAGACAACGATGTATCCGTGGCGGGCGTACCATGATGGGTGACTGTAAGCGACATTCTCTGCCTGCGTCTTATCGTATGGCAAGCGAATGAGAATCACGGGGAACGGCCCTGTGCCCGCTGGCCGGTAGACATCAGCCCTCAGCACCGTCCCATCGCGGACACGACACGGAACATTCCGCTCGACGACCACCCCTGGCACGCCCGGAACTGGCACCCCGACCTGATCGCTCATTTGCCACTCCCGTGTGTATGCAATGCTTCCTCCCGACGCTGCCCTTCCCCGCTGGTGCGTCATCCTAGCAGCATTCTCTCGAAAAATGACGAGGCGTGTGGCACGCGCCATGCGTTCCCCAGCGGGTAGTATGCTGACCGTCCTTGACTGCACCAAGTAAACTATGCGCTGGTGCGCCCCGACCCCGGCAGGTGCCCACATCCGCATCCAGGCGATGTTGCATGCCAGGAAGGGAGGAAGAAGCCATCTCATATCCAGAGCCACCTCCGGCTGCGCCCGAGAGGACCCCGCACAACTCGCCTCGACCCGCGCTGCGCTCCGGACGGCGTCGCCCCGCCCTCGCGGTTGGCTTTGTCTTGGCATTGGCCGTTGTTGCGCTCGGCATTCAGAGCTGGCGTGTGGTCAGTGCCATCGTCGATGCCGAGCAGGCTGCTGTGGTCCCCCTGCCGACGCGAGAGACCGAGGTCGCCTTTACCATCGGCAACGAGGCGACCACCACTCCGGCCGCAACGGCCGCGCTTGCGCCATCACCCACGCCTCAGCCAACCACCTTCTCAACGGTAGGCCCAAGCGCAACGGATGAGCGCACGCCAGACAGACCAACGCAGGCACCGGACCAATCGCTAGCGGCGACCCGTGTCAATTCTGCGCCCTCGCCTACGCCGACAGCTCGCCCACCTGCCAAGTCGGATTCGCCCTCGCGCTTGGATGTTGTGCGCCGCATCGTCGAAGCGAGCATGGCCGACGGCGATCCATCCCACTCGGCTGTTTGGCAGGGCAAAACCGACCTGTACATTCTCGTCATTGGTGTGGACCGCAGGCCGGATGGAGGCGACCAGAACGCGGACGTCATTATCTTGGCCCACCTTGATCTCGTTCATCGCCGGCTCGCCGCGGTCAGCATTCCGCGCGACCTGCTTGTCGAAATTCCCGGCCTCGGACCAGATAAGATCAATAGCTCCTACAACTACGGCCACCAAGCTAAGCCAGACGACCCCGTTGCCGGCGTCGTGAAAGTGCGCGACACGGTCGAGCAAGTTTTCCGCGTGCCCATTGATCACTATGTCCTCGTGGATTTCAACGGTTTCAAGACCGTGGTCGACGCCCTTGGCGGCATCGAGGTTGACGTGCCCTACCTGATTCATGACGATCAGTACCCAACCGAGGATTACGGGACTGAAGTTGTGGAATTTGCTCCTGGCCGGCAACACATGGACGGCGACCGGGCACTGAAATACGTGCGCACGCGCCACGCTGATAGCGATGATGCCCGGCGCGAGCGACAGCTCGATGTGCTCCTAGCCATCTTTGATAAGGGCAAGAGCTTTCGCTCGGTCACTCGCGCGGATGAGATCATCCTTGCGGTGGGCGATGCCGTCCAAACAAGCTTCCAACTCGAAGAGCAGTTGACTCTGGCCCGCCTCGCCCGCGAGTTTGAGCGGGACGACATTAGGTTGACCACGCTCGGTGAGCCATTGCTCCAAGGCGGATTCATCGAGGATGGACGGTGGGTGTACACGGGCGATCTTGACGCTATTCGGGCGTTCATCGAGCAAGCACTCGATACTGAAGCGAGCCCGGGTGCGTAGCGCGGGCCTTGCGATTTGTATGTTGAGCGCGGGTCTTTCGGCCCGCGCAAGTGCGGGCGCACCTCCGGCATCGCGCAAGACTAAAGTCCCCGCGCTGAGCACAACGAATCCCCCTGAAGGGGGCTCGATCTGGCATTCTGTTCGCGATCGCGCAGGAGTGCGCAGCACGGGATCTCTCTCCCCCAGCAGAGCAGCCGGCTTTCGCCGGCTCCCTTGCCTGAGCCTTGCCCCGATGGTAGCGAGGGAGCAGGTCGCTAGGCGCGCATCCGGCAGGAGCGTTGCGCACCCTGCGCCCGGTTCAACCGGTCACACCTTCCGACCCTCGGCGCGAAGGATCCCGCGCCAGCGTCATGCAGAGCGGCCAGCAGATTCAATCGCGTCGTGCTCATAGCTCAGCGTCATCGTCAGTCCTGACCAGCCGATGGTCACGCGTGCGAAGATCGCTGCCGCCTCATCGGCGAACTGCTCCGGCGTGTCGAGCGACGGGCTGAAATGCGTCAGCCAGAGCTGCCCGGCGCCTGCTTCTCTCGCCAGCGTCGCTGCCTCGGCAAAGGTCATGTGCTGATGCTGAATTGCCTTCGGCAGGTCGCCGGAGCTGCCGTAGGTGCCTTCGCAGACGAGCAGATCGACCCCAGCCACAAACGGTACGAGATCTGGCACCGGGCGCGTATCGGTGACATAGGCAAAGGCGATGCCGCGCCGTGGTGGCCCGAGCACCTGAGCCGGCTCCGCGTAGCCACCCTCCCATCTCACCGCTTCGCCGTTTTGCAACCGGCGCCAGAGTTGAACGGGGATACCGAGCTCAAGCGCACGTGCCGCATCGAAGCGCGGGGCGCGAGGCCGATCCACGCGATAGGCCAAGCACGGCACATGGTGCTCTCCCCAGAGGGTGCTGGCTCGGCAACCGCCCGGCAAGGCAAACGACGCACCCCCTTCAAGCTCGATCACCTCGACCGGATAGGGAAGCACAGGGGCGATCTGCCGGAGGCCAGACACAACGCGGCGCGTCTCAGGTGGGCCGTAAATGCGCATCGGCTCAGTTCGACCGGCGTTCGCCACCGCGTGCATCAATCCTGGCAACCCGGCAACATGGTCGGCGTGCCAGTGAGACAAGCAGATGACCGATAGGCGGCGAAATCCCCAGCCGAACATCCGCCAGGGAATTTGTGTACCTTCGCCGCAGTCAAACAGCACAAGCTCCCCACCGCTCCGGACAAGCAGGGCAGACAGCCACCGGTTCGGAAGAGGGATCATTCCACCCGTGCCAAGCAGCAGAACGTCGATCATCCGGCGCCATGCTCGTTGGGTGCTGCGGCATTGCCATGATTCGCCAGGCACTTGGCACCGCGCGGCTTACGCGCTGCACTCGATGCATGGTCCGCGGACATACTCGGAGTGGCCACACCCGGTACAACCAGATTTCGCCGGACAAAGGTCCGATGCTCTCCTTCCACGGTGGGAGCAACGCCTGGCAAGGCGGATGCCAGACCTTGCGCGGCTAACGCGAGAGCGCGAGCTTCCTCCAGCGACACGGTGTCCAACGTCATTTCTCTCGCCCTCCGTCCCGCGACTCGCCCCGATGCTGCATCGTGCACTCACACCCGTGCATGTCAGTCATCCCGCGCAATCCTGACTATACTCCGATTTCTGGGCAGTGGGTGGCCGGCAACACGGCCCGAGCGGAGCTTGGGGAATTGGCTCGCGTCGCACTCGTCCATGACTATCTTACCCAGTACGGTGGCGCTGAGCGCGTCCTTGACGTGCTTCACGAGCGATTCCCCGACGCGCCCGTCTTTACGTCGCTCCTCGACCTTACTGCGCTGCCGCCGCACTACCGGCAATGGGACATTCAGGAGAGCTTCCTCGGGAAGGTGCCGTGGGCAAGCCAAAATCACCGGCTGCTGCTGCCGCTCTATCCAACGGCTTTCCGCTGGTTTGCCCGAGCGCTTGAGCCGTTCGATCTCATTATTGCCGACTCCAGCGCCTGGTCGCATCACGTGCGCGTCCGACCCGATGCCGTCCTGATCTGTTATTGTCACAGTCCCGCGCGGTTTCTGTATGGCGATCCTGACTACTTGGCGCCCGCCCGCATTCCAGCTCCTGTGCGCCTGGTGACCGGTCCTCTCTTTGCCTGGCTTCGTCGGGGTGATGCCCAGGCGGCGCGCCGCGTCGATCGCTACATTGCGAATTCTTGCAATGTCCGGCAGCGGATACTTCAGGCGTATGGCCGAGAGGCCACCGTCATCTATCCCCCGGTGGATACTTCGCGTCTTGCGCCAGCGCGCATCGAGCCTCCTGAGGATTGGTATCTGGTCGTTTCCCGGCTCGTGCCCCACAAACGAGTCGACGTGGCGATTGACGCCTTTAATGTCCTGAAATTGCCGTTGAAGATCATCGGTACCGGCCGGGCCATGGAGGATCTGCGTCGCCGGGCCGGCCCCACGATCGAGTTTGTCGGCGCGCTGGATGACGCGGCGGTTATCGAGCACCTGCGCCGGTGCCGTGCCCTGATTCTCCCAGGCGCCGAAGACTTTGGACTCACCGCTATCGAGGCGCAAGCGGCTGGACGCCCGGTGATCGCCTATGGCGCCGGAGGCGCACTCGAATCAATCATTCCCGGCGAGACCGGGCTGCACTTCTCGCGTCCCACGGCCTCCTGTCTCGCGGACACGGTGATGGAATTCGCGCAACGGCGCTGGGATCCGGAGCGCGCAATGGCCAACGCGGCGCGCTTTAGCAAGCAGCGGTTCCTCCAGGAACTGGACAAGGAAATTGAGCGAGCGCTCTCGGACCGGCACCGCAAGCCGGAAAGATCACAGACGGCGGCGGAGGGCTGACCAGCGCAGCCGCCAAACGACGACCATCGCTTCCAACACAATCCTTCGCGACAATTTCGACTTACCGGCGACACGATCGACAAACGTGATCGGGACTTCCACAACGCGGCAGCCTCGTTGGAGCGCACGATAGGTGGTTTCGATTTGGAAACAATACCCATCGGAGCGTATGGCATCAAGGGCGATCGCCTCCAATGCCTGCCTTCGATACGCCTTGAACCCGCTCGTCAGATCAGCGACCGGCACGCCCAACACCAGGCGAGCATACAGCCCACCGAGCCGGCTTATGAGCTTCCGGTAGAATGGCCAGCCGTGCGTGCTACCGCCGGCCACATATCGCGAGCCAAGCGCGAGATCGGCGCACGAAAGGGCTTCGACCAGGCGCGGCAAGTCGCGCGGATCATGCGAATGATCGGCATCCATTTGCGCGATGATCTCGGCTGGTGTCGTCAAGGCAAGAGTGAATGCGGCTCGGTACGCCGGACCGATTCCCTGCTTGCTGGGCCGGTGCACAACGGCCACTCGGCCCGCGTGCTCTGCCGCAAGCCGGTCAGCCACGTCGCCGGTGCCATCTGGGGAGTTGTCGTCGGCGATAATAACCGCATAGTCCGGCCCAAGATTGAGGATTCGCCGGACGAGCGCCGGGAGGTTCTCCCGCTCGTTGTAGGTGGGAATCGCGACAAGAATCCGGCACGAGCGAGCGCCGAGTTCATCAGGAGACGGGCGATCAGCGTGCGGGGTCACTGGTTAGGAGTCGTTCTCAGTTCGCCGCCGCGACAAGTGAAAGGCGACTTGAGCGAGAAGCGCGTCGATATCGAACGGCTTCGAAAGCGCGGCATCGGCGTCGGTGAGTTCTTCGGACTGCTCACGGATGTTGCGGCCGGCGGACATGGCCACGATCGGTATGTCCGCCGTGGCCGGATCACTCTTCAGCCGGCGAATCGCCGTTCCCCCGTCCACACCCGGCAGCATCACATCCATGAGGATAAGATCGGGACTCCAGTCACGCGCAAGCATCAGGCCTTGCGCACCATCCCGTGCGATTGCCACAGTGTAGCCTTCGCCAAGCAGCACAGCCTCGATCAGGTCTGCAACCGCTGGTTCATCGTCAACAATCAGGATTCGGGGAGGCACGGTTCCCTCCCGGGCATCACCAAGCGTGGACCACATCGCGGTCCCTGCTCTGGCATTGTACGCTATCAGGCCATGCATACGCTGTGCCAAAAGCACAGGAGGGAGTGACACCGGTTGGTAAAATGTCATGCACTCGTCTCGGCGATCTTGGCGCCCAAGTCCCGCAGTTTCCCGATCATCCCCTCGTAACCACGGTCAATGTGGTACACGTCTGAGAGGACTGTCAGTCCATCGGCAATCAGCCCTGCCAAGACGAGGCCTGCGCCAGCCCGAATGTCCAGTGCTCGCACGTGAGTGCCGTGCAAGGGCGTTGGACCGAAGATTTCGGCCTTCGTTCCGTACTTGTTGGGAGCGTATTTTTCGACACGGATGTCGGCTCCCATGGCAACGAGCTGATCGGTGTAGCGTAGGCGATCCTCGAACACGCGCTCGCGGATCGTGGAGCGGCCCCGTGCCTGTGTCATGAGCACGGCGAAGGCGGCTTGGCAATCCGTCGGGAAGCCGGGGAACGGCAGCGTTTGGATTTCTACTGCCCGCAACTCCTGGCGAGCGCGCACGAGGAGCGATTCACCTCGGGACCAAACCTCTGCGCCCGCTTCTTCGAGCTTGGCGCGCACGGGGAGGAGATCGGGTTCCCGCACCCGGTGCAACATCACCTCACCCCGCGTGAGGGCCGCGGCGATCGCGTAGGTTCCCGCTTCCAGCCGGTCCGGCAGGATCGATTCGGACACGCCGCGTAAGCGATCCACACCCTCGATAACGAGTGTCGGAGAACCGAGGCCGGAGATGCGAGCGCCCATCCGGTTCAGCATATTGCCAAGCGCCACGATTTCCGGCTCGCACGACGCGTTGACGATGGTCGTTCGTCCATCGGCCAGCACGGCCGCCATCAGCAGATTCTCGGTGCCGGTGTGGCTGGGATAATCCATATAGATGTGCGCCCCGCGCAACCCGTTAGCGCGAGCCACGATGTGCTCGTCGTTTGCCTCAATTTCCGCACCCATCTGGCGAAAACCGCGGACATCAACGTCCACGGGCCGCGCCCCGAGCTGGCATCCCCCTGGGGTTGATGCCGTCACCTCGCCGCAGCGCGCCAGCAGCGGGCCAGCCACCAGGAAAGAGGCACGCATTTTCCCAACGAGCGCTGGCGGCGCTACGGTGCTCGTGATCTCGGCGGCCCGGACGTGAACCCGCCGGCTGCGTTGCTCAAACTCGACTTCGGCCCCGAGCGAGCGGAGGAGTGCGATCATCGTCCGGATATCGGACAAATCTGGCACATTGGAGAGGGTGCACTCTTCCTTTGTCAGCAGCGTCGCGGCCAGCAACGGCAATGCCGCGTTCTTGGCGCCACTGATGGTCACCTCGCCGCGAAGCGATACGCCGCCCTCGATGAGCCAGCGCCGTCTTGGGAGCTCATCAGTCGTGATCCCAGAACGCTCGGCGGCAGGTCGTGAAGCAAGCACCATTGGTAGCTCCTGACGGGAAGCTCGTGCACGGAGGCGGGCCGACCATGTCCCGACCCCAAACACCCACGCGGACAGCGCGCGGGGCGATTGCGGTCACTATACCTCGCTGCCCGTGCCTTCGCCGACCCCAGGAACACGGGTACGACCCGTCTGCCGCCGTTGCCCGACACGCAGCCGGATCGATGCACGGCGCAATGCCGCCTCGGCTTGTGCGAGCTCGATGGCAGACTGGCGCTTAGCGATCGACTCTTCTGCCCGGCGCCGCGCGGCTTCGGCGCGGGCCAGGTCAATCTCCTCTGCCCGCTCAGCAGTGTCGGCCAGCACGACGACCTTATCGGGTGTTACTTCCATGAAGCCGCCAAATACGACGAGCGACTGCTCCCGGCCACCCTTCTTGACCCGAAGCTCCCCCGCGGAGAGCGTCGTGATGAGTGGTGCGTGGCGCGGCAGGATGCCGAGCGACCCATCCGTACCCGGCGCCACCACCATATCAACATCGTCCTCCGTGTAAACCACGCGCTCGCCGGTCACGATTTCGACCCGGAGCTTCGCCATACCTCCCGTACCTCGTTTCTGCTGCCACGCCGCTCATCGTAGGTGGCACGGCGCCACCTGCCAATGCGCCGGCGTGGCTCTATCCGCTGCTAGCGCGCGCTCATCCGCTCCGCCTGGGCGACCGCCATATCAATATTGCCGACATAGCGGAACGCTTGCTCGGGGAGGTGGTCATGCCGGCCCTCGAGAATCTCCTTGAACGAGCGCACGGTTTCCTCGCGCGGCACATACTGGCCCGGAGTACCGGTAAATTGCTCGGCCGTAAAGAATGGCTGCGAGAAGAATTGCTCGATGCGCCGGGCACGCGCCACAATTAGCTTGTCTTCCTCGCTCAGCTCTTCCACGCCGAGGATAGCGATGATGTCCTGCAAGTCGCGGTAGCGCTGCAAGACCCGCTGCACCTCGCGCGCCACGGTGTAATGCTCGTGTCCGACCACATTCGGGTCGAGGATGCGCGACGTTGACGCCAGCGGATCTACTGCTGGATAGATGCCGCGCTCGGCAATCGATCGCTCCAGCGCGATCGTTCCATCCAAGTGGGCAAACACGGTCGCCGGAGCAGGATCGGTGTAGTCGTCCGCGGGAACATACACGGCTTGCACCGAGGTGATCGAACCCGTCTTGGTCGACGTAATGCGCTCCTGAAGCTGCCCCATCTCGGTTGCCAGCGTTGGCTGGTAGCCCACGGCGCTCGGCATGCGGCCCAACAGCGCGGACACCTCCGAGCCTGCCTGCACGAAGCGGAAGATATTGTCAATGAAGAGGAGCACGTCGCGCCCCTCGTCGCGGAAATACTCCGCCATCGTCAGACCAGTCAGCCCGACCCGCAGCCGCGCTCACGGTGGCTCGTTCATCTGACCGAACACGAGCACCGTCTTGTCAATAACGCCAGACTCTTGCATCTCGCGATAAAGCGCGGTGCCCTCACGTGTCCGCTCGCCCACACCGGTGAAGACCGAGTATCCACCGTGCTCACGGGCGATGTTGGCGATGAGCTCGGTGATAATGACCGTTTTGCCGACTCCGGCTCCACCGAAGACGCCGACCTTGCCACCCTTCGTGAACGGCGCGATCAGATCAATCACCTTGATGCCGGTTTCGAAGACCTCGACCTTGGTCGACTGCTCCTCGAAGGAGGGCGCCGGCCGGTGGATGGGATACGCAGTCTTCACCTCCACAGGCCCTTGCTGGTCGATCGCATCTCCGGTCACGTTCAGGATGCGCCCGAGTGTCTCTGGACCGACTGGCACCGTGATTGGGCCACCGAGGTCGCGCGCCTCCATACCGCGGCGCAAGCCGTCCGTCGTGCTCATCGCCACGCTCCGGACGACGTTGTTCCCAAGGTGCTGCTGGACCTCCAGAATCAGGCGCTGGCCATCCTCGTAGGTGACCTCGATCGCGTTGTAGATCTCTGGCAACTGGTCGGGTGGAAACTCAATGTCGACGACCACGCCGAGCACTTGCGTAATCTTTCCGGTTGCTCCGGTCGTTCGTGGGGCGGTAGCTACCATGATTTGCTCCTTGTGAGGCGACCGCCGGTTCCATCAGGCCCGGCCGGCCTTTCGCCTCCCTGACGCTGCGATTTGCTTACGCACCGCTCCTCTGCCGAGCGGCGCTCTTCCAAACACTCCTGCTCATTCCTGCTCTCGGAGCGCGTTGGCTCCGGCGGCAATCTCAGACACCTCGCGTGTGATCTGCGCCTGTCGCGCTTTGTTGTACGAGAGCGTGAGCTCCGCTTGCAGCTCTTTCGCGTTGTCGGTGGCATTGCGCATCGCCACCATGCGGGCCGAGTGCTCCGAAGCCACGGATTCCAAATACGCCTGGTAAACCTGAATCTCCACGAATCTCGGTAGCAGGCTTTCGAGCACTGCCTGCGGGCTGGGCTCGAAAATGTAATCGGCGTAACGCCCAGCGCCCTCATGCTGCTTGATCGGCAGGATCTGACGCAGCTCGGGCGTCTGTGTCAGGGTGTTCACGAACCGCGGGAAGAGCACATAGACCGCGTCAACCCGGCCTGACAGGAACTCATCAAGCGCTACCTGAGCGACCGGCCGAATCTCATCGAGCGATGCGCGGTCTCCTACGCCGGTGAACTCGGCGATGATGTTTTGCCGCGTGCGGACAAGGAAATCGCGTCCCTTTTTGCCGAGCGCCACCGCCCGCACCGGCACTCCTGCCTCGTGCAGAATGTAGCGGCTCAGCCGGCGCAGGATATTGGAATTCAACGGGCCGGTGAGTCCGCGGTCGGGCGTAATAACGATGACGGCGGCCTCTTTGATCTCACGCTGCGCCAGGAGGGGAAACTGGGCGAGCGTTTCCCGGTCGGCTTGCAGCGCGGCCAGATCGCCGATGACTCCCTGAAGACGCTCGGCATATGGCCGGCTCGCCAGCACGCGCTGCTGGGCCCGGCGCATCTTGGACGCCGAGACCATCTCCATTGCGCGCGTGATCTGCGAGATGTTGCGCACGGAGCGGATCCGGCGCCGGATCTCCCGTGGACTTGGCATGCTATCTCCCCTGGGCCGCGGCGCCTAATCAGCCGCGGCTGCCGCCGGCCGCGTTGCCACCTGGAAGCCGGCTTTGAAATCCTCAACCGCCTTCTTCATCTGCTCGATCAGATCGTCGCTGAGCGCCTTCTCGGTTGCGATGCGCTGGAGAATCTCGGGTCGCACGGTGCGCAAGTAGTCGAGGTATTGCGCCTCGAAGGTCCGAATCTGATCAATCGGCACGTCGTCGAGGTAGCCGCTCGTTCCTGCCCAAATGATGGCGACCTGCTCCTCGACCGGCATCGGCTGATACTGCCCTTGTTTCAGGATTTCCGTCATGCGGGCGCCGCGCTCCAGTTGGAACCGTGTCGCCGGGTCCAGGTCGCTCGTACCAAACTGCGCGAACGCTGCCAGCGAGCGATACGCCGCCAAGTCGAGGCGAAGCCGGCCCGCCACCTGGCGCATCGCCTTGATCTGCGCGGCGCCACCCACGCGGGAAACCGAAATGCCGGCGTTGACGGCTGGGCGGACACCCGCATAGAACAGGTCAGACTCCAAATAGATCTGCCCGTCGGTGATCGAAATCACGTTGGTGGGAATATAGGCCGAAACGTCGCCCGCCTGCGTCTCAATGATCGGCAGCGCCGTCAGCGACCCGCCCCCCAGATCGTTGCGCATGCGCGCTGCCCGCTCCAGCAGCCGCGAGTGCAGGTAGAAAATGTCGCCAGGATACGCCTCGCGTCCCGGCGGGCGCCGGAGAAGCAACGACACTTGCCGGTAGGCCCAGGCGTGCTTGGAAAGGTCATCGTAGACACAGAGCGCGTCGCGTCCGGACTCCATGAACTCCTCGCCCATGGCACAGCCGGCAAACGGTGCGATGTACTGGAGCGGCGCCGGGTCAGCCGCCGAGGCGACGACGACGATGGTGTGATCCATCGCGCCGTTTTCCTCCAGCACGCGCACCGCCTGGGCGACTTGGGCGCGCTTCTGCCCGATGGCAACGTAGATACAGATGACGCCCTTGCCCTTTTGATTGATGATCGTGTCAAGAACGATTGCCGTCTTGCCGGTTTGCCGGTCGCCGATGATCAGCTCCCGCTGGCCCCGGCCGATCGGGATCATCGAGTCGATCGCTTTCAGCCCTGTTTGCAGCGCGGTGTCCACGTCCTGGCGCAGCACCACGCCCGGAGCGATGCGCTCAATTGGCCGCAGCTTGTCTGTCTGAATCGGCCCTTTGCCGTCGATCGGCTGGCCGAGGGCGTTCACCACCCGGCCGACGAGGGCGTCACCGACCGGCACCGAGGCGATGCGTCCGGTCGTGCGAACCTCATCGCCCTCCTCGATGTCGGTGTAGTCGCCCATGATGATGATGCCGACGGAGTCCTCTTCTAGGTTGAAGGCGATGCCGAGCGTACCGTTCTTGGTGAACTCGACGAGCTCGCTCGCCATCACTTGGCTGAGTCCGTAGGCACGCGCAATGCCGTCACCCACTTCGACGACGGTGCCAACGTTCGCCATCGTCGCCGTGTTGAGGGTCCCGGCGATTTGTTGTTTGAGAAATTCCGCGATCTCGGTTGCCCGTACCGCCATTGATCATACCCTCTCACGGTCGGCGGCGTCGCTGCCGCCATCGGTTCTCTCGCGCAGATGCCACGCCTGCGCCATGACGCTATTCCTGCTCTTCATGCGGCCGCGACGAGCCGCGCTCGCAGCCGCCGCAACTGATTGACAACACTGCCATCGATAAGCTGGTCGCCGATACGGGCCACGACTCCGCCGATGATGGATGGATCCACATGGAACCGCGCCTGAACCGCTCTGCCGATCAGCCTCGACAGCCGTTGCTGCACCATCTCTTGCTCAGCTGGGCCAAGTGGCTCTGCGGTAATTACCTCGGCAACCGCCACGCCGCGCTCTTCAAGCACCATCTGCGCAAACATCTGCGCCAACTCTGGAATGATATCCATGCGCCCTCGCTCCACCAAGAGATGAGCGAGGTTGCGTGCTTCTGGCTGGCCATCGGCCAGAGCGCGGTCGACAATTTGCAGCTTGTCGGTCTTGGGAATTTTCGGGCTCTCGAAGTACTCCGCGACCGCGGGGTCGCTCATCAAATCGTTGAGAACCGCCAGGTCGTCCAGCCAGCGGTCGAGCGTACCTCGCTCCTTCGCTAGGCTGAACACCGCTTGCGCATACCGCTTTGCGGGGCCACTCGCCATGTCACCCTCCGGGATTTCCCCGGCTACGCACTCCGCCGTGGTCGGTCTCGCACAGAGCGTGCCGGGTCCCAATCATGATCCTACGCAACCGGCGTCGAGCCATTTGCCCGAGCGGCGGCCGCTTCCGCGAGCGTCTCCTCGATCAGCCGAGCCTGCGTCGCCGGATCGAGCTCTTTGCGGATGATGCGCGTGGCCGCCAGAATGGCGAGCTCGGCGACCTCTTGCCGAAGCTGCAAGCGCGCTTGCTCCGTCTCGTTGCGCAGCGTTTCCTGCGCCCGCGCTAGGTACTCATCCGCCTGCCGGCTTGCTTCCTCGCGAGCGCGGGCAACGAGCGCCTCTCCCTGCTCGCGCGCCTGAGCGAGGATCTGCTGCGCGTCCCGCCGCGCCTCAGCAAGGATCTGCTCGTTGCGCGCTGCGGTCGCTTGGAGCTCGGCTTGCATCCGCTCGGCCGCTTCCATGCTTTCCCGGATGCGCTCTTGCCGCTCGTCCAGCACCCGGGTGATTGGCCCGAGGGCATAGCGCCAGAACAGCATGATGAAGACAATGAACGCGACGAGCTGTACAACCAGCTTCCAGCCGTCGATGCCAATCCCGCTCATGTGCGTTGCTTCCTCAATCGCGTAGCGCCATCGCCATGTACCCAGCGTTCCTCGCGATCACGCGGGCAGGACGCTCGCATGCTCGCCCTGCCCGTGCTCCCTCATCCCTACACAAAGAGGATGATAATCGCGATAACGAAGGCATAAATGGCAACAGCTTCGGCCAGCGCGGCACCGATGATCATCGTTGTGCGGATATCGCCCGCCGCCTCTGGGTTCCGCCCGAGTGCCTCCATCGCCCCGCGGACTGCAAGTCCGATGCCGAGACCTGGGCCGATAGCGCCCAGACCGATGGCGAGAGCACCGCCAATATACCGTACCGCATCTGGATCGGTAATCGAGCCGAACACTGATCCTTCCTCCTTCGCGCCCGCCGCTCACCGGTCCGGGGCGCTCGGTCTCCCATGTCGAGAACGGCCCTCGCCGCCCCCTCCCGAACACCACACCATGCCACGTCTGACCTACGTTGTGGCAGGCGTATTGCCTCAGTCACCCACCCCTGCTGGGGCCCGCTCCGTGCGATGCGCGTCCTCTCCGTGCTCGTGCTCGTGGTCGTCGTGACCATGCGCGCTCGCCAGCGTGATGTAAATGAGCGTCAAGAGAGCAAACACCAGTGCCTGAATCGCGCCAAACAGCAACTCAAGACCAATAAAGATCACGGGGAACAAGAACGGTATCACCGCAATGCGAACTGCCGCGGCCATAGCGTAGATCACGCCCAGCAAGACTTCCCCGGCAAAGATGTTGCCGAAGAGACGGGCGGACAGTGAAATGATGCGCGACAACTCCGAGATCAATTCGATGGGCAAGAGGAATGGCGGATCGGCCATGTGCTTGATGCGGCCGCCGACCCCGTGGGCGCGGATGCCAAGGATCTGCACCGCGGTAAAGGTGACGAGCGCCATCGCCAGCGTCATGTTGATATCAGCGGTGGGTGCCCGCAAGAACGGCACTAGCACGCGGTGCGCCGCATCTCCAGCCTCTTCAGCCGCGCTGTGCGTGACCGCGACGGCCGCGCTTCCCACAGCCGCCACCTCGCGCCCAGGCTGAAGCCGAGCCTCTTCGCTCGCTGGCGTCGCGCTGTGATCCGCCTCCCCCTCTGTGCTCGTGTGAGCCGCGGTCTCCGCCTGCTCCTCGTAGTAGCCGATGGTGCCGACACCCGGCAGCAACCCGGAGTAATTCGCAAAGAGGATAAAGATGAAGATACCGCCGATGAGTGGGAAGATGCGTCTACCAGCCCGGCGGCCAGCAGTGCCCTCGACCAAGCCAAGGAGAAATTCAATGATCAGCTCAAAAACGCTCTGGATGCGTCCGGGAACGACCTGAGCGCGCCGCGCGATGTGCGCCCCAACCAGGAGCAGCAATCCCATGACCACAAACATGGTCAGCATCGAGTTGGTGACCGGGATCGGCCCGAGATGAAAGAGCGTCTCGGCCGCAATCTCGACGTGAACTTCCATGCTCTGTCGCTTCTCCTCACCCCCTCAGGCGGTGTTGCCCGCTCCTGGGGGAGAACTCCGTCTTCGGCCGCGCGATGGCCGGCGAGCGGCCACGCGCTCGATCTGCCGTGTCACCGGTCCGGGCTCGCGCCCGGCGCGCCCGATCAGCGTCAGCTCATACAACTGATACCCAGCCGCAATCAGCGCAAGCACCACACCGACAAGGGTGAACACCGGTGACCATCCGGTTCTTTCATCAATCACGATCCCCGCGCCAATGCACAAAACGATGGTCACCACAATAGAGCAGCCGAGGCCTGCTGCTGCACCGGCTGCTCCTAATCCCGCTCGTTGCTCTGGCGTGGGTAGGTGCTCCAATCCACCTCCCGGACCATCGTCCCGTTTGCGAACTTTATCACAATCACCACGGACCGCCAACCCGGCAAGGCCGGTTTCCTCTTCTGGCATGCTTGCCCGTCCCATACAGTCTCGCGCCTGCCGCGCCCCAGCTTCAGCCCAGAGGCGGGAGTGATCGCACACCGCAAATGCTTCATACTTTCGCTGCTTTGGACTCCGGGGCGGCCCGCCCCTTTGCGGAAGATGGCAGGCATGAGCGGTCGGTCAATCATCCCCCCTACCCGTCAGCGCGCGTCGCTTCGACCGGGTCTCCTGCCATCGCGCCTTGCGCTCGGCCTGAGCCGGGACGCTAGTCTCCTGTTCTGGGGCCTGTTCTGCTGGGAATTCGGCTTCGGCCTGTACATGTATCTCATGACGCTCTACATGGAGTCGCTGGGCGCCTCCTCGGTCCAGATCGGCTTGCTGGTCGGCACCCAGGGGCTTGCCCGTTTCCTCATGTATCTGCCCGCTGGCATTATCGCCGAGCGTTATAGCCGCCGCCTGATCATCGTCTGGACCACCTTCATCACCGTTCCGGCTGTGCTCAGCTTCGCCGTTGCCCAGACGTGGTGGCACTTGCTGCCGGGATTGATCGTGTTCGTCTGTGGCAATCTGGGTACTCCTGCCTTCTCCTCGTACATCGCGGAGGCAGGCGCTCCCAACCGCGCTCGCGCATTCGCGTTGATCTACACGGTCGGACCAAGCATTGCCCTGATCGTCTCGCCGGTCGCTGGGGGCTGGATCGCCGACCTCCTCTCCTTGCGCGTCATCTTTTATCTGAGCGCTGTTGCGTTCCTGATCTCTACTGCGATCATGTGGCAGCTCAGCGAGCGGCCAATGTCCAACCAAGGAGCGGCGAGCGCATCGTATCTTGAAGCGTTCCGTGAGCCAATCATCCGCGCGGTCAGCCTGTTGCAGCTTGCCGTGCTCGGGGCGCTCGGCCTGGGCACCACCCTGTTGCCGAACTACCTGCACGATGTGCGTGGCATCAGCCTGGCGGACGTTGGCAATTTCGGCTCCATCGCCGCGCTTGGCAGTGTCATCCTCTCGGTCGCGGTGGGCCGGTCGGCGTGGCTGACGGCCATCCGGGCGATCGCGATCGCCACGCTAAGTGTCGGGCTCCTCTGCGCCATCACCTTGCTGACGGAGAATCTCTGGGTGCTGGCGATCGCGTTTATGGGCCGGGGAGGGTTGATGGTCGCCTGGTCGCTCTTCGCTGCCGTGCTGAGCGAAACCACCCCAGTGCGGCTGCAAGCCCGGGCCTATGCGATCGCCGAGCTCCTCGGCTCCGCCGGCTTCGGCCTTGCCCCGTTTGTTGCGGGAGCGCTCTACGACTGGCGGAAAGGTTCGCCACTCCTGGCGACGGCACTGGCTGCGCCGGCGCTCGCAGCCACGGCGCTGTGGATCGAGCGCCGGTTTGTGCGTCCGGCAATGGCGGCGCGCCTCAGCGAGGTCGAGCCCTCGCCCGGCGTCACACCCGCAACGACATCGACGGTGGAGGGGATTGCCTGAGATGATTCCGCTGATCGAAACCGGCGGCACTGCCTATGAGATCGGATACGACATTGGCCGTGCCGCCAAGGAGCAAATCCAAACCGCGGCCGCATCTACCCGCGCGGACTTCGCCCGTGCTGGCGACGAGCGTGTCACCGACCGCATCACTGCCTATGTTGCGGCGACCGAGGCCGCCGCTCCCGAGATCGTCGAGGAGATGCAGGGGATGGCTGATGGCTCCGGCGTCTCGTTCGCCGAGATCTTCGTCATGAACGCGACGGCGGAGCTGCACCAGGAAGCTGGGCGCTTCCAAGAGTGCACCGTGGCCGGCATCACCCCGGCCGGCACTGCCGACGGCCACGTTCTTGTGGCACACAACGAGGATGCGACGGCAGGCTGGGGCGATCTGGCCTACCTGATCCGGGCTGAGCCGAACGGTGCGCCGGCCTTCGTGGCCTTTACCTACGCCGGACTGCTCCTTCACCAGGGCGTCAATGCCGCTGGACTGGCCTCCGTCGGCAATGCGCTCTACGCCTATGACGCCCGTCCTGGCATCCCCAAACTTCTCCTCTACCGCCGCGCCATCGCCCAGCGCACGATCGAAGAAGCCATTCGCGTCGTCACCGATCCGGCCCGCGCCTATGGAAACAATCATCTCTTCGCGAACGCCGAGGGGGACATCATTGACGCCGAAGTTTCGGCCTGCCACTGGCGCCTCCTGCACGCGGGCAATCGCTTTCTCGTCCACACGAACCACTTCGTGCATCCCGAGCTGACCCATTTGGACCGCGACGAAGACCTGCTGAACTCACGGCTGCGCTGGTGGCGCCTCGAGCGGCTGATTGATGGGGCCTGGGGCACGATCACGCCGGAGAGCTTGCGAGGGATGATGGCTGACCACAGCAACTATCCGCGCTCGCTGTGCAAACACCACGCGCCAGAGAGCGACCTGGATTACGGGACGATCGGGAGCATCGTGATCGACGTAACGGCGAAGATCGTCTGGGCCGCCGCAGGCAACCCGTGCCGCGCCGAATGGCGCGAGGTGCGGCTGTAGAGATCGTAGTTGCGGTGTTCGGTGATTGGAGGTTTGGTGATTAGCCGCACTTCTCAATGTTGCCGACTACGTTGACGCGCTAGCCGTGTTCGGTGATTGGAGGTTTGGTGATTAGCCGCACCCCTCGCACCGGCGGTATCATTTGGCGCACAGAGCGGGTGTGCCGATTCGTCACCGCCGCATGCACGAATGGGCGCCTGAGCCATGGCGAAGGGCGGTCGTGGCAGCTTGCCAGTGGCGAGTAGGCATCTCATCGCCCACGGAGCACGTACCACATTCGGATTGGGAGGGACAATCCATGCGGTCCGTCTTCGAGACGTGCCAGCCGCGGCCGGAGGTCCTCACCGGTGACCTCAAAGAGGAGATCTTTGCTGCCCGGCTGCGTGACGTGATCGAGCAGACCGCTGAGCCGGTCTACCGCGATCCGGCCGTCTTCTTCGAGAATACCTATCCGACGGAGGGGCTCAAGCTCCTCCTCGAAGAAGCCCTCGGGCGCCTCACTGGCGTGCGCCCCACAAACAACCCGATCATCCGGCTCGAGACCGCGTTCGGCGGCGGCAAGACCCACAACCTGATCGCGCTGTATCACGCGGCGCGGGGAAACCACGAAGCAGCGCAGCACGGCATGGTCGCGCCCGCGCTGATCCCTCCCTCAGGGACGATCGCTATCGCCGGCGTGGTCGGCTCCGACCTCGATCCCTCGGGTGGCGTGCCGCACGGCGACACCGTGACCCACACCCTCTGGGGTGAGCTCGCCTACCAGCTCGCTGGCGCGGCGGGCTACGCCTTCGTCGAGGAGAGCGACCGCAGCACCAAGGCCGCGCCCGGGACTGCTGCGCTCGAGCGCCTCATCGACGACCGGCCCACCCTCATCATGCTCGACGAAATCGCTCGTCACCTTCGTGCGGCCAAGGCAATCCCCACCGCAACCGGGAAGAGCGATCTCGCGGAGCAGACGGTCGCCTTCCTCATGTCGCTCCTGGAATTCGCGGCCAGCAAGGAGCGCGTCGTCGTCGTTCTGACGCTTGCGGATGTCAGCGACGCCTTCGGCCAAGAGACGGCCGACCTTCTGGAAGAGCTGTCCGATGCACGCAAGCTCTCCGCCCGGCAGGAGCGCGTCATCACCCCGACCGGCGAGACCGAGATCGCGGCAATTGTCACGCATCGTCTCTTCCGCTCGGTCGATCGGCAGGCGGCTCAGGAGACGGCCGAACGCTACCACGCGTATTACACTCGCCTCCTCGACCAGGGAGCCGATCTCCCCCACCAGGCAGCGCGGGCGGAGTACGCTGCCGAGATCGTCACCGACTACCCGTTTCACCCAAGCCTCTTGACGACGCTGAACCGCAAGACGTCGACGATCCCGAACTTCCAAAAGACGCGCGGCGCCTTGCGCTTGCTGGCAATGGCTATCCGGCGCTTGTGGACGGAGCGGCCGCCCGATGTCCCCCTCATCCACATCCACCACCTGGACCTCGGCAACGCCCAAATCGCCGATGACCTCACCAGTCGCCTCCAGCGCCCGGCCTTCAAGCAGGTCATCGAGGCCGACATCGCCAGCCCGCGCCAGGGGACTCCGGCGCACACTCAGCTCATCGATCAGCACTGGGTCGCCGCCGGCAAGCCTCCCTTCGCCCGCCGCGTCGCGACGACGATCTTTCTGCACAGCTTGACGCAGGGCACCGCCACCGGCGTCGATCCGGCCGAGCTGACCCTCGCCGTCCTCCAGCCGGATGACGACCCGGCCATCGTCCGCCAGGCGATCGACCGGCTCCTGGACACCTGCTGGTTCCTCGACTTCGACGGCCACCGCTTCCGCTTCAAGACGGAGCCATCGCTCAACAAGATCATCGCCGACGAGATCCAGCTCGTCGGACGGACCAAGGCCAAGGGAGAGCTCGACAGCCGGATCCGGCAAGTCTGGCGCAAGGGCGCATTCCAGCCGCTCTACTTCCCGAGTGAGGCGGCCGAGGTCGACGACGACGCGCGAGAGCCGAAGCTGGTGATCATGCATTACGACGCCGCGACGGCGACCGCGGCAGACACCACCCCGCCGGACCTGGTGCGCAAGCTGTTCGACTACGCGGGCACCGCGGAGGGCTACCGAACCTACAAGAACAACGTCCTCTTCCTCGTCGCGGACAAGGACCAGATCGAGCCGATGGTCGAGGCGGCGCAGAAGCACCTGGCGATCGCCCGCATCGTCGGTGATCCCGAGCGGCTCGGGGAATACACCCCAGAGCAGCGGGAGAAGTTGAAAGGGATGATCGAGGCCTCCGAGCTCGAGGTGCGGGTCGCGATCACCAAGGCGTATCGCTATCTCTACTACCCGAGCATCGACGCCGGGCGGGATGCCGGCTATCTCGCCCGGCACATCCTTCCCGCGCAGGAGCAGGGCCAGATCGAGAAGGATCAATCGGCCCTCATCTTGCGCGCGCTGCGCGAGCTGCAGAAAGTTCTCACGGCGGATGATCCACCGCTCTCGGCTGCCTTCGTCAAGGCCAAGGCGTGGGACCAGCTCCGGACCGAGATGAGCACCGAGGACCTGCGCAGCACCTTCGCCCAACGGTTGAGCCTGCGGATACTCCTCGACATCAATCAGCTCAAGAAGACCATCCGCGAGGGTGTCAGCAACGGCGTCTGGGTCTACTTCGATCCCGCCGAGCAAACCGGCTATGGTCCGGACTCGCCCGCGCCGCTGGTCCACATCAGCGACGAGGCGATGCTCTACGTGCCGGAAGAGGCGAAGCGGCGCGGTATCCCCATCAAAGGGGAAAAGATCGCACCGCCGGAGGAGCGCTGCCCAGTCTGTGGCCAGCCCGCTGCGGCGTGCATCTGCGGCGACGACGGCGTTGACGGTGGCGACAGCACCAGCGGCGAGGAAGGTCGCCGCCCGCCCGCCCTCCGTCCGCTCCGGGCAGAAGGCGCGCCTGGTCAGGTCTTCCAGGCCATTGCCGATCAGTGCGCAGAGCGGGGCATCACTGCGCTGAGGCGGCTTGTTATCCACCTCGAAGGGTCGGGGAGATCGGGCGCGAGTGATGCCCGCGCGTTCGGCCTCGCCATCCCCCAGCTCGGCAACGGGGAGTTCAGTGTCGAGCAGCACTTCGCCGCCGAGTTCGGCACCGATGAAAGTCTATCGCTGACATTCACCGGCAGCTGGAACCGCTACAAGGCCGTCAAGCAACTCACCGATGCTTTCGGGCAAGAGGCCACCAAGCTTCAGGTGCGCATGGTGCTGACGGCGTCGTTCCCAGAGGGGCTCGACCCGGCGGGAGACCAGTTCGCGACGATGAAAGACGTCTTCACGGCATTGAATCTTGGCAAGCTGACGATGACGGCCACCCCCGCTGGCGATGGGACGGTGGGGGCAGGATGAACCGGACGACGGCAACAGGATTCGAGCTGCGTATCGAGCCGGCGGAGGGCAACAGCTATCGCCTGACGCTGTGGCAGCAGCCGCCGCGGCCCAACGGTAGCGGACGCGCTGACATGCGGCAGCTCGCGACGATCAAGGGCGTGCCGCTCCAAGTCGCGCTCGACCAGGTGCTGGAGGCGCTCAAGCGCAATGGCCACCGGCCGACTGCGCTGCGCGCTGCACACATGGAAGCATTGCCGCTGACCGAGGAGACGGGCGTGCGCTTGGGGTTGCTCTTCCTGGCGCTGCGGCCGCTCGAAAAGGTCAATCGCATGGAGCGGATCGCCGCGGGGATTCGCGCCATGCCAATCGAGGAAGCCTACTATTGGTTCAGCAAGTGCGCGCGCGGACGGGCGGGCAGCCGGGCGCAGCGGG
>JBHOQQ010000164.1:0-66288 GCA_042408955.1 Thermomicrobiales bacterium | reverse complement strand
CACCCAGCCGCACGCGCGCATCGTGAGCATCGATGGCTCGGCCGCGCTGGCGATGCCAGGGGTCGTGGCCGTCGTGACCGCCGCTGATCTCAAGGGCGTTCTCAAGGATTTCTACGTCGATGCCACGGCGGGTGAAGCAGGAGAAGACGCTCCGGAGGCCACGGCTGCAGATGCCAAGATTCCCGTGCCGAAGGTCGAACCACTCGCTCTGAACAAGGTCCGCTATGTCGGCGAGCCGGTCGCCGTGGTGGTCGCGGAAACCCGCGCCCAGGCAGAAGATGCGGTCGCGGCGGTGGAGGTCACCTACGACCCGCTGCCGGCCGTCATCGACCCCTACGAAGCGCGGAAGCCAGGTGCTCCTCAGTTGTACGATACGAACCCGAACAACATCAGTGTCCGGGAGGGATCGGTCCATGGCGACGTCGATGCTGCCCTCGCAAGCGCGCCGGTCAAGGTAAAGGCGAAGATCCGCGCTCCGCGCTGTGCACCGATCGCCATGGAGCCTCGCGGCGTAGTTGCCGCCCCAGATCCCATCACCCGCGGAATCACCTTTTGGAGCTCGACGCAAGCTCCTCACTGGAACCGCAATGAGGTCGCGAAGGCGCTCGGCCTGAGCCAAAACCAGGTGCGCTGCATCGCGCCGGAGGTCGGCGGCGGATTCGGCTCCAAGATCGGAGCCTATCCAGAAGATTTCGTTCTCTCCGCGCTGGCACTCCTGCTGAAGCGGCCAGTGAAGTGGATCGAGACGCGAAGTGAGAATTTCCTGGCAACCAACCATGGGCGCAACCAATGGGCTGAGTTCGAGGTCGGCGCGGACAAAAATGGCAAGATTACGGCGCTGCGCGGCCGGATTGTCCTGGACTCCGGTGCCTACCCGAAGGCGCTTGACCTGGCCTGGTTGACCTGGGTGATGGCGACCGGACCATATGACATCCCGAACCTCGATTATGTCGTCGAGGGGGTGTACACCAACACGGGAACCAACGGCGCGTACCGCGGGGCTGGTCGTCCAGAAGCGGCCTATTACCTCGAGCGGCTGGTGGATATGGTGGCCGACGAGGCAGGACTCGACCCGGCCCAGGTGCGCCGCGTGAACTTCATTCCGCCGGACAAGTTCCCATTCACCACGCTGTCTGGCGAGCAATATGACAGCGGCGAATATGAAAAAGCGCTCAATAAGGCGCTGGAGGTCATTGGCTACGAAGAGCTTCGCCGCCAGCAAGCCGAGCTGCGCAAGCAGGGACGCTATCTCGGCATCGGCATCTCCTCGTATGTCGAGATCTGCGGCTTCGGCCCGTATGAAAGCTCCCACGTTCGCGTCGAGCCCAGTGGCGCCGTCACGATCATGACCGGTATCTCGCCGCACGGCCAGGGCTTGGAGACGACCTTCGCGCAGATGGCAGCCGATTATCTGGGTGCCGACTTTGACCAGGTTGTCGTCTTCCATGGCGACACCTACAACACGCCGCAGGGCAACGGAACGATGGGCAGCCGGTCGCTGGCAGTCGGTGGCGCGGCGCTGGTGATGTCGCTCACGAAGCTTCGCGAGAAGGCGATGCGCATTGCCGCCCATAAGCTGGAAGCAGCGGTCGAGGACATCGAGCTCGCTGAAGGCAAATACCGGGTCAAGGGCGTCCCGACGCGGAGTGTCACGCTGGCGGACATCGCTGAGCTGGCGTACTCAGGCGATCTCCCCGACGATATTGATGTGGGTCTGGAGACGACCGATTTCTTCAAGCCGCAAGAGGAGACCTTCCCCTTCGGCTCCCATGTCGCCGTGGTCGAAGTCTTCCCCGAGACCGGCGAAGTGAAGCTATTGCGCTACGTCTCAGTTGACGACTGCGGCAACATCATCAGCCCGCTGCTCGTCACCGGGCAAGTCCATGGCGGTTTGGCTCAAGGAATTGGCCTGGCACTCTGGGAAGAGCTGCACTACGACGCGAATGGCGAGCTGATTACCGGTACGCTGAACGATTACGCCGCGCCGCGCGCGACGGGATTTCCGACGTTCGAGACGCATCACACGGTCACCCCGACGCACATCAATCCAATGGGCGCCAAGGGTATCGGTGAAGCGGCAACGATCGGCTCGACCCCAGCAGTCGCCAACGCGGTCATCGACGCGCTAGAGCCGTGGGGAATCCGGCATTTGGATATTCCATTCACGCCGGAGAAAGTCTGGCGGGCTATTCAGCAAGCCGGCGGCACCGCGATGGCCGCGGACTAACTATCTGACGCGCATTGCAATCACCGAGCAGGCCCCTGCACATGAGCGGCCTGCTCGGATCACCTCTTGCGACCCGGAAGCGCGGGGCGAAAATCCCCGCGCGATGCGGATTGTCTGCTTGAGTCATGGCCCGAGCGCGGCGAGAGGACAGGTCTTGAGGCCACCTCTTTCGACCCGTGCCACCGCAGTTTCCGCGCCGGGAGGACAGACGCCCGTCAACAATCCCGGCTAGGCCGAGGCGCTTGAGCCAGAAGAATCAGCCGGTATCCCTTTGCTGGCAACTGCCCGGTCAACCGCGGCGTAGGGCTGGGGACCAATCTCCGCCCACCCCTTTTGCACGGCATAGCGCAGCGCAGCGACACGGTCATCAACCTGCAACTTGCGCAACACCGAGGTCATATGGTTCTTGACCGTCTGCTCGGTGATGAACAGCGCGTCACCAATCTCCTTGTTGGAATGGCCCATAACCAGGCAATCGAGTACCTCCAATTCTCTGGGCGAAAGGGTAACCTCTGGCGCGCCCGGCGCCTGCCCTTCACTCAACGAGCGAAACTCACCGAGCACCCGCCGAGCCAGATTGGGGTTGGCCAGCACCGCCTGGTGAAGCTGGTTCTCGCCACGTAGCACCGCGTGGACCGTGTCGAGAATCTTCGCCGGGTCAAGGTCTTTGGTGAGGAACGCGGCAGCCCCTACCCGGATCGCCGCAAAGAGCCGGTCGTCATCAACGTGCATCGAGAGGAAGATGATCGCCGTATTCGGCCGCTCCCGACGCAGCGCCGACGCTACGTGCAGCCCGGTGACTCCCGGAAGCTGCACATCCATGATCACCAGCGCCGGCTTATACATATCAGCCTTGTGCAGCGCGTCATGACCATTTGCGGCCTCCGCCACCACCTGCAGCCGGGGATCTTGCTCCAAGACCCGCCGGAGTCCGGCCCGAAACAGCGGGTGGTCATCGACAATCATGATCCTGCGCTTGAGCATTGCGGGGTCTCCTTGAGCCTCAGTACGAACTGCCCGCCAACCAAGACGTGGCGCCCAGGCAGACATCTCACTTCTAGGCTATGGCGGCCGCGGTCTCCACCCTTTCGGATATGACCCCAGTCCAAGTTCGATCAAGACGATTGGGCTAGTACTGAGGAGACGCCGCGCTTGGCTGCGAGACCAGCCACCCTCGCGTGCCCGTTATACTTCGCTGAGTCGTACCAAAGGTCACGGCTCGGGACGACTGCGAACGCGCATCACCGGCATCCGCGCGCCCGGCCGGCCTGGTTACAGGGGATTCTGATGAGTGAGAGAACCGATCACAGCCGGCAATGCCCACACTGTGGGCAATCCAATCCGTCCGTTGCCCGATTCTGCATGCATTGCGCCGCGAGCCTCAATGGCGGACCGTCGCCAGTGCAACCACGGCGCGTCGTGGTGACCGGCTTAGGCGCCATCACGTCGCTCGCGCCAAGCGCCCCAGAAACGTGGCGGCGCATCCTCGCCGGCGAAAGCGGGCTTCGCCGGGCAGCGAACCTGGATCCGGCTGTGCATCCATGCCTCGTGCGCGGCGACGTTGACGATGCGTGTGTGCCCAACCGGTTCCTCGATCCGAAGACCGCCAGGAACACGTCCCGTTTTGCGCGCTGGACCGTCGAGGCTGCTGGCGAAGCCCTGATCGATGCGGGCCTGCTTGGAGCGGACTTGGCACCAACCCAAGACCTTGAGGCTGGCGGCGTCATCATCGGAACCTGCGTCGGCGGAACGCACGACGACCTTCTTCCCGCCTACCAGGGATTTCTCGACAAAGGATTGAGCCGCGTTCCCCCACATTTGCACGTGAAGTTTCCTCATAATCTCGCCGCGTATTCGGTGCACTGGCGGTTCGGACTGCACGGCCCAAGCAACACGGTCGTCACTGCCTGCGCGACCGGCTCCCAGGCAATTGGGGAAGCATTCCACGTGATCAAGTACGGCAAAGCCCCGTTTATGGTAGCTGGCGCCGTCGAATCGGATAGTCACCCGATGTTCATCGCCGCCTTTGAAGTCATGAAAGCCCTCGCCGTTGATGCCAACGACCGCCCTGAGGAAGCGAGCCGCCCGTTCGATCTCCATCGCTCCGGGTTTGTTCTCGGCGAAGGGGCCGGAGTGATGGTGCTCGAAGAACTCGAACACGCCCTCCGGCGGGGGGCGCGCATTTACGCGGAAATTCTCGGCTTCGCCTCTACCAACGACGCCTACCATCCCATCGCCCCGCACCCGGAAGGAGCCGGAGCCGCCCGCGCGATCCGCGCCGCGCTCGCGGACGGCGGCGTTGACCCGGGCCGCGTGGGACATATTCAGGCGCACGCCGCGTCAACCCCGGTCGGCGATCCAGCCGAAGCAGCCGCGATCAAAGCGGTGTTTGGTGAGCGGGCAGCCCAGATACCGGTCACGTCGCTCAAAGGGGCCTTAGGACATTGCATGGGCGCGGCCGGCTCTATCGAATCCGTTCTTGCGGTCTATACCATCGCCGAGCAACGCATCCCGCCAACCCGCAACTATCGCACTCCCGATCCCGCTATCGGTCTTGATATCGTGCATGGCACGCCGCGGGATGCAAGCTTTGAGGTGATGACGAAGCATTCGTTTGGCCTGGGCGGGCAAAACGCCTGCTTAGTGCTCGGACGGGCGCCGCAATGAGCCAGGCCCGTCGCCACGCTGGCGCTCCCCGCCAGTCACCAATGCACCTGGCGATTCGCTTCGCCCTAGAGATCGCCACCCTCTCAGCCTTCGGCTGGTCAGGATGGCGCATTGGCCATGGTGGCATCGGAGGCACAGTGCTGGCCTTCTTGTTCCCGCTCCTTGGGGGCGCCGCCTGGGCCGTGTTCCGCACCCCAAGCGACGGCGCTGGCCCAAGAGCCATCGCTCCCGCGCCAGGCCCAATTCGCTTGCTCATCGAATGGTTGCTCATCGGACTCGGAATACTCGGACTTTGGGCCGCAGGCTCCTGGCTCAACGCCATGGTGCTGCTGGTATTGTGGGGCTTGCACTATCTCGTCGCCTGGGACTACGTGCAATGGTTGTGGCGGCAGCGCATGCCAGCGACATCGACCCAGTAGGTAGTCGCCCATGGAAAGCGTCCAAACGGCCTTCACTCGCCTGCTTGGCCTGACCGTTCCCATTGTGCAGGCACCAATCGGCGGAATCTCGACACCGGCCCTTGCCGCGGCCGTGAGCAACGCGGGCGCACTGGGCATGCTGTCGATCACCTGGCGGGATCTAGATCGGCTCCGGGCACTCCTGCGCGAGACGCGGGGCCTGACCAGCCGGCCATTCGGAGTCAATCTCGTCCTGGCCTGGGATCCGCAAGAGCGACTGGAGATCGCTTTGGAGGAGGGCGTGCGCATCGTCTCGTTCTTCTGGGGCGATCCCGCACCGTATGTGCGCCTCGTGCACGATGCCGGCGCGCTGGTCTTCCACACGGTGGGCAGCGCGGACGAAGCCAGGCGTGCGGTGGACAGCGGGGTCGACGTCGTCGTCGCCCAGGGTTGGGAGGCAGGCGGTCATGTTTGGGGACAGGTAGGCACGCTGGCGCTTGTTCCCCATGTCGTCGACGCAGTGGCGCCAGTGCCCGTGATTGCCGCGGGCGGTATCGCCGATGGCCGCGGGCTGGCCGCCGCGCTCGCGCTCGGGGCAGCGGGGGCCTGGATCGGCACACGCTTTTTGCTAGCGGAGGAGGCAGCTACCCACCCCATCTACCAGGAGCGGCTCATCGCCGCCGGTGAGACCAGCACCGTCTATGGCACGCTTTTCGACGGAGGCTGGCCAGATGCCCCGCTTCGCGCACTGCGCAACACCACCGTCATGGCTTGGGAAGCCGCCGGGCGGCCAGCACCCGGCCACCGGCCAGGTGAAGGTGAGACGATTGCGCACAACGAGCTTGGCCAGCCTGTGCCGCGTTACGACTCCACCGCGCCAGTCGTGGGCGCCACTGGCGACATTGAGGCGATGTGTTTATACGCCGGACAGGGCGTTGGGCTCGCGCGGCGCGTGCAACCTGCCGCGGCGATCGTCGAAGAGATCGCACGGGAGGCCAAAGCGATCCTTCGCGGGCTGGGCAGCAATAATCACGGTGAGGCCACCACTCCATGATCGAACGATGGGTAGCGAGCGGGAGGTAACGCATGAGCGGCATGAGTGACACGCGGCAATTCGTCAAGCGACTGGGTCTGCCGGAAGGTGATTTGCACGAACTTCCGTCGTCTCCCTTACGATTTCCGGATGGCGGACAATGGCGCGTCGAGATCCCGTCGGTGGAAGGACCGGCCGCATTGCGGATGGTCTACGCCGCGGCCGATGAGTTCGGTGTGCCGGTGCATCGGGTCAGCCAAGGCAGTGGCGTCATGCTGCTGACCGATAGTGAGCTCGATGAGATGGCGGCCTTGGGACGGGAGCGCGGTATCGAAATCAGCCTCTTTGTCGGTCCGCGGGCGGGTTGGGACACGGGCGCGATGGCCTATTCGCCGGCGGGCCGAATCGTGGCGCCGAAGGCGCGCGGCATGGAGCAGATCGTTCAGGCCGTCGAGGATGTCAAGCGCGCTTGCGAGCATGGCATCACCAGCGTGCTCATCACCGACGAAGGCTTGCTCTGGGTCCTGAACGAGATGAAGCGCGCCGGGGAGCTACCCGCAAACCTCATCCTGAAAGGCTCGGTGATGCTCGGCGCGAGCAACCCCGCCTCGATCGCGCTGCTGGAGCGCAACGGCCTGACCACGTTCAACGTGCCCACCGATCTGTCGCTGGCACAGCTCGCGGCCATTCGCGCGGCGACGACGATGCCGCTCGACATCTATGTGGAAGTACCCGACGATGTCGGCGGCTTCGTGCGGCATTATGAAATTGCCGAAATCGTCCGCGTCGCCGCGCCGGTCTATCTGAAGTTCGGGCTCCGGAACGCGCCAAACATTTACCCGAGCGGAACACACTTGGAGGCAACGGCGGTGGCGCTCACGCGGGAGCGACTGCGCCGGGCGAAGATCGGGCTCGACATGCTGCGCCGGCTCGATCCCAACACAGTGATGTCCCCCTTACCCGTGCCCGCGCAGGCGGCTGCCGCACGATAAAGCCCGTGTCCGGCGGCGCGCGGCGAATTGGAGCCACCGGGTCATACGCGCGACGAAGCTTCTAGCAACGGCTGGTCTCGGCGACGGGGCCAGCCGTCCACTTTTGCTCACCAACTGGACGGACGCGGCCAGCATGGGTCAGTCGCTGGCTTCGGCCACCATCCAAAACCCCGCGCTTCACGTAAGGAAAGTAAGCCTCAGCGGACGCGGCATGTCACACGCTTGCCGGAAAGCCGTGCTGTCGTGGCAGTGGGCCGGCAGGAGTTTCACAGGAGGTCGGCCCATGTTCCAGCGGCGATCTGTGCTTATTGCTCTCGTGCTCAGCCTATCGCTCGGCGGATTTGCGATCATGGCGCACTCCGCGGGCGCCGAGCGACTGGCAGGCTCCGACCACGGCGGACGGCCACTGACGGCGATCCTCACCGGCGCTGCCGAGGTGCCTGGACCGGGCGATCCCGATGGTACCGGGTCGGCGGTGATCACACTCAACCAGGGTCAGGGTGAGGTCTGCTGGGAAATCTCGGTCAGCGACATTACGTTGCCTGCAATCGCCGCGCACATTCATGTTGCGCCGGCCGGCGTTGCTGGACCGGTCGTCGTTCCTCTGTCCGCTCCGGACGCCAGCGGCATTTCCAGCGGCTGCGCGAGCGCCGACCCGGATCTGATCAAAGCGATCCGGCAGGATCCCGCGGCGTACTACGTCAACGTTCATACGACCGACTTTCCGACCGGGGCGGTACGAGGCCAACTCTCCAAGTAAGGCAACCGGAACGAGTCACAAAGGCGGCAGGCGCTCCCGCTGCGAACTGCAAGCCAGCGGCATGCAGCCGTGGTTCGTGCATGCCGTCCGTGCAGTGGAGAGGTGTTGCTGCGTTTGGATTTGGGTTGACGTTCGGTGGCTAGATGGCTTGGACCCAGGCACCAGCCTTGCCGAGCCGGATTGCGAGCACAGGGGAACGTTTTGCTCGCCGGGTGTGACGAACGGAGTCTATCAAGCGGCGCTGGCGTTGCGTGCTTGCGCGGACATCTCCTGGCGGAGCCGCTCCTGTTCCCGCCTCAGGAGCTCCTCGAGCGGCAGCGGCTGCCGCCCTGGAAGCTGCCAAAGCACATCGAGCTTCGGCAGGGCATCCCAGCGGTCGAATTCCAAAAATCCGAGCACTTCAAAGCCGGCGATACGGCCGGTCTCTCGCTCAGCGGCATCGAGCTCCATAAGCAAGGACGCCAGCGGGTAGCCCTCCAGCGGGTCTGGCACAAACGCGCCACCCGCGAGGTCATCTACCCACAGGCAATAGCGATCCGCATCGCGACTCCAGGTCGCACTCGTCCTCAACGTCTCCATAGCACCTCTCCTGCATTCCTAGTATACCGCCGCAAGCGCCGGTCATCGATGAGATGCAGCATCCGAAGCGTCTCGTCGGGGTAGAGAACGAGGACAGCGAGCCGCTCCCGATCATTCTCCATCCACCGGCTGAACGCCAGCCGATTGCCGTGCTCCAGTGCGCGCATTTCGAAGACGTGCGTCAGGGCGAGCTCAATCCTCTCCGGGTGCCGCCAGATGCGATCGTCCACCAGCACGTGGTACAGATCGTCGCGCGTCACCCGCACCACGTCCCCGTTCGGTAGCTGCACGCCGTCACGCAACCGCTCCTCCCAGAGCGCCTCGGCTAACGCGAGCGCTGAGCCTGGCATTCTCCCCTCGGCAACGAGACGTTCGATCCGCTCCCGCGGCGACTCGCTGGCGCGCTCAGCTTGGTCAGGCGGGTTCCCCTCAACGCTCATGTGAGGAGGAATGGCATTCGTGGCATCGGCCGCAATTCATCCCAGCGCTCGCCGCTTCTTCACCGCTTCCCTCTGTACTTGGCGTAGACGCCTGCCGCGGCCGGGACTTCCCGGCCATAACTACCCGATGGCTGCACGGCGCATCGCTTCCCGCAGCGCGTGCTCGACGCGGTTGCGCTCGCGCACGAGCCGCGTTCGCAGGAAGTAATACGCATCGGCCCCTTGGGGAAGGGCAGCAAGCTGCGCGGCATCGGCCAGACCAGGCACCGGCTTCGTTCCGAGCGCGAGGTCGTGCCCGAAGAGTCCCGAGCGCGTGTAATTGACGGGGATCAGCAGGTGGCACAGATCGCGAATGCGCCGGTTCGCGGCCTCGCTGCTCGCTGGCGCTGGCGCGCCACGGATCGCCCGCGCGGTCGCCCGCGCCAGTTCGGCAGTCTCACTCAGGTCGAACGCTCCCTGGGCTTGCTCGTGGTACGACGCGATCGCCGTTGCCATCTCCTCGGCTCCGGCCGCCGGATCGAACGGCAACTGGTCGAGCGTGCAGAGCCGCCACAGCGTTTCAGCATAGATGCCGGCGTCGCGCACGAGATGCTGCGGATCGATCTTGTCCAGGGTGTCCTCGGTGGTGTGCCACCACCAGCCAAGTCCGCCGCCCTTGCCACCCGCTCCCACGAGCTGCGCCAGCGCCGCACCAACGCCAGAGGCATCGCGAGCTTGCTCGGAAAGGGCCGCAAAAACCGACGGGATGCCATGCCCCCAAAACGACTGGTCGCTCGACCGGCTGATCCGGCGATAGTCGAGATGCACGCCCACGGTGTCGGCCAGCACCTGGCGAGCGAATGCATACGTTTCCGCCATGCTCGGCGCTTCTTCGAGGACGGTCGCACCGATTGCTCCAACCGAATCGACGTTGACGTGGCAGACGCAACGGTCATGCAGGTCTTGCCAGGCATAGTCGGCGTACCAGGTTGACCCAGCATATCGGCCATGGGAATGTCCGGACCAGAACGCCAGCCGGATGCCACGCCGCAGCGCGCCTTTCCGCTCGGCCAGCAGGCGCCCCACTTCGAGTTGCGTGGCGTTCGCGGTGCCGTTGTCCATCGCGCCATAGTGCCAGGAATCGACATGGCCGCTGAACAGGACAAAGCTGTCCTCGGCCTGGCCAGGCAGATCGGCGGTCAGCGTCGGGATCTTGACCCATTGCCGGAAGGTCTCACTACACAGGCGCACCCGGACCGGGCCACGGCTGAGCAGGTCCTTTAGGCGATCTCCGCCGGCACGGGTAATGCCCACGGCGGGGATGGCCGGGAGGAGTTCGGCAGTTTCCGGCACCGGCGTTCCCCAGATGGGGGAGATGCACATCTCATGGATGTGCTCGTCATTGATGTGGATCTGGCCGATCGCGCCAGCGCGCTGAGCCGCAAGCGCCTTGGCCGGCATAGCCAGCCCATCGCTGAGAACGATCTTGCCCCGCACGTCCCGCCCCTCGTAATCGGCCGGCATGCCTGCGCCGACCGAGACAACCTCGGCTTCAATACCACCTGGACCAGTGCTCGGGCTGAGGGAATACCCATTCGCCGTGAGCGTCAGCGATTCCGGAGCGAGGATCGTCAGCGAGGCATGTTTCGGGTAGCCAATAAGTGCATCGCTTTCGTAGCGCTGGACAGCAAAGCCAAGGCGCTGAAGCTGCTGCTCGATGTAATCAAACGCCGCGGCTTCCTCCGGTGTGCCTGACAAGCGCACCTGCCGGGCGATCGCGCGCAGATGCCGGTCCAACTCGGACCCGGAAACTGCCGAAAAGAGCGTCGTGACCATGGCATCCTCCATCGCACCGTCGAACGATTCCGGACTGGCGGCACATTCTCTAATCGCCGGTGGTTCGCGTCAAACGGAGGAATGTCATGCGGCTGCCACGGAAGCTCGTCCGGCGCTCCTACGTTTGTGGCGGAGATGCGACCATACATAGGATGATGGAAGCCGCGAGAGCAGGAGCACCCCTGCCATCACGCGTATCCAGGCATCTCGGGCTGCGAGGGAGCCGCGCACCGTGAGCGCATCGTTGCAACAAGCGTCCACCGCGCTTCGCATCGAGCCGACCATGCGCGGCTTATCCCGGGATGAGGTGCTCTCGCGCCGCGCGGCCGGGTTGGGCAACGACGTCCGCCTCGAAACTACGCGGTCCTACCGCCAGATTCTGCGGCAAAACGCGTTCACATTCATCAACATCGTGCTCTATGCCACGAGCGGCGTCCTCGTCGCCATGGGCTTATATGGGGATGCCCTCGTCACCGCCGGCCTCGTCATCCTGAATGTGGCGATCGCAGTCGTACAGGAGGGGCGGGCTAAACACAAACTGGACCGCATCGCGCTCCTGACCAGACCCACGGTTACCGTTATCCGCGACGGGACGCCGGAAGCGATCGATCCGGCTGGCATCGTGGTTGGAGACCTCATTAAGGTGATGCCAGGCGATCAGATCGTTGTGGATGGCCAGGTCCGGCAGGGGAGCATGGAAGTCGATGAGTCGCTCCTCACCGGCGAATCTGAACCAATATCCAAGGGCGTGGGGGATCTGGTCTTTTCCGGCAGCTATTGCATCTCGGGCAGCGCACTCTACGAGGCACAGCGCGTCGGCCGCCAGAGCCGGGCCAACCAGCTCACCATCCGCGCGCGTGCGTTCCGGCAAGAAAAGACTCCGTTGCAGCATGACATCGAGCTGGTCATCCGCGTCATGGTCATCATCGTCGTGCTCGTCGCGGGCCCGGTGATCATCGATCTCGCCGTTCGGCTGGTTGAAGTCGTCACGCGTTGGCTGGGTCCGCTCGACGAGCCGCTCTCCGCGGCGCTGCACCATGCCTATGAGGGCTACTCCGCGCGCGAGATTGTGCGGGCCGCGGCAGTGATAGTCGCCTTGGTGCCGCAAGGGTTAGCACTGATGATCGTCGTGACGTACGCGGCAGCGGCACTACGGCTCGCCGGTCGTGGAACACTAGTGCAAGCTGCAAATGCCATCGAATCCCTCTCGCACGTCGATCTGCTCTGCCTTGATAAGACCGGGACGCTGACCACGAATCAGCTTGTAGTCGAGACCCTTGAGCCACTCAGCAGCGCTGATGAGGTGATCGCGCGGCAACTCGGAGACTTCGTGGCCACACAGTCTGACCTCAACCGGACCAGCGTCGCGCTCGTGGCGTCCTTTCCCGGGCAAGCTCGCGCCGCAGTTGAAGCCGTACCGTTTTCCTCAGCGCGGAAGTGGAGCGCCATCGCCTGCGACGACCCCGCGCTGAGAGGGACCTTCGTGCTCGGCGCGCCGGAGGTACTCGCTCCCGGGCTTCGGCCGGGCTGGGACTTGACAGCGCGCGTTGCCGCCTGGACAAGCCAGGGACGGCGCGTTCTGATCTTTGCCAGCCGAAATGAGCCGGTGAAGCTACGCGACGCGGCTAACCAGCCACGCTTGCCCGCCGGTCTCGACCCACTCGCGTTGGTCGTGCTGGCCGACGAACTCCGGCCCGAAGCCCGAGAAGTGATGGCCCACTTTGCCAGCCTGGGCATCCACCTGCGCCTAATCTCCGGCGACAATCCAAACACCGTCGCGGCGCTCGCTCGACAGGCTGGCTTCCCAGAAGCGATCGAAACGGTATCTGGTGAAGAGCTAGAACGGGCCAGCGAAAAGGACTTCGCGGAGCTTGCGCAGCGCGGCACGATCTTCGGACGGACGACGCCCGAGCAAAAGGAGCGCCTCATCCGCGCGTTCCGCGGCCAAGGCCACTACGTGGCGATGATCGGCGACGGCGTGAACGATGTCCTGGCTCTGAAGCAGGCTCAGGTCGGCATTGCGATGCGCAGCGGGAGCGCCGCAACCCGAGGCGTCGCTGATCTCGTCCTCCTGGCCGATTCGTTTGCCGTGCTGCCGCTAACATTTCAGGAGGGGCAGCGGATCATGGGCGGGATGCGCGACATCATTTCGCTCTTTCTCACTCGCTCTCTCTCCGTGCTGGCAATGATCCTCGGCGCCGGCCTCGTTGGCGCACCGTTCCCCATCACGCCAAAGCACAACTCTGTCCTGGCACTGCTCACGGTCGGCATACCAACCCTGGCGCTGGCCGTCTGGGCAAAGCCGGCGCGTGACAGCGGCAAGCTGTTGCGTAGGGTGATGCCATTTGTCCTCCCCGCGGTGGTTATGCTGACTCCGGTCACCCTCACGCTCTACCTCTCCTGGTGGCGCGTGACCGGGGATGCCACGTTGGCCCGGACAGTCTTGACATCCACCGCGATCATCGCCGGCTTGTTGCTGATCCCCTTTGTCCAACCTCCCACACCGGCGTGGGTCGGCGGCGATGAGCTGAGCGGCGACTGGCGGCCAACAATCCTGGCAGGGGTTCTGCTCGCGTTGTACGTTGCCGGGCTTGAGTCAGCCTGGTTCCGCCAGATGTTCGAGCTACAGCGACTCTCGGTGGCAGACCTGGCGGTCATCGGCACCGGCTGCGCGGCCTGGGCCGTGGCCACGCGGTGGGCCTGGCGATCGCACATTCTCGAACGCCTGCTCGGGCTTTCCACTGGTTCCAAGTCCTCCCATCCGCCACGCTGACACCTGCCCATCCCCGGTTCCTGGTATCGCGCCGTAGCTGTCCTTATTGATGTGTGAACGCCCCTTCCGTTCACGATCGCGCAGCATGCAGCAGTCGCCCCAACCTGCGCCACCCTCTCAAACGAGGCAAGCATGGTCACGATGCAATGCGTCGTCCATCCGGTTTTCGCTGACCGCAACGCTCTGTCACCCACCCGTGGCGATTGCATGGCAAAAGACAGTTTACCGCTAACGCAACGGGAGAGCGCGGATTCGGTCACCCCGCGTCGTGCGTCACCCATGCGGGGCGCGGTGCGGCACCACATCAGACAGGCACGGGACCTTGTACCGCGTCACTCCCGTGTGGGGCGCGGTGCTGGGGTGATCCTCTCCCAGTCCGACGAGCGCCCCGCGCCAGCACCCCACGTCATTCCGCGCGCATCCCCTCTTCATGCCGAGGCACACCCCGTCATTTCGAGTGAAGCGAGGAATCTCTCATAAAAAGCCATCAGCCATCAGCCGTCCGGCAACAGGACCCTACGCGATCAGGGATCGCATGGAAACTCCATCTGTACGCCGCCGCATCACGAATGGGCGCGATGGGTTCCGACGCGATGAGACATCCGGGACCCCATCGTGCCCGTACGGACGGCTGAGCGCTCAGGCCTGAATCTCAATACTGGTGAGGATGTTGCCACCGGCACCCGCATCGCCATCGCCCATCAGACGGTATTGCAATCCCCTGAGTACCCATCGCATATCCTTTTGCCAGTTGTGCCCCGCTAGTGGTGGCAGAGGGAGAACGAGGGGATCAGCGTTCGACACGCCCACGGCCGTGGATGAAATGGAGGAGTGGAAACGCATGAGTGAAAGCGTGCAGCCCGTAAATCGGCCCCTTGATGCGCAAGTCACGCCGCGCTTTGCCGGCCCGACCACCTTCTACCGGCTACCGGCAAAAACGTCGCTGGAGGAGCTCGACGCGCCGATCATTGGCGTGCCGTTCGATACCGGCGCGTCGTACCGGGTCGGCGCCCGCTTCGGGCCGCGGGCCATCCGCGAGGCGAGCAGCCTGCTGCGGCCATACAACCGCGTGCTCGGTGTCAATCCGTATGAACGGCTGCTGATTGATGACGCGGGTGACCTCACGGTGACGCCCTATGACCCACTCGCGGCGTTTGCAGCGATCAGCGACCATTACGCGCCGGTCTTTGCGCGTGGTGCCACCCCACTGACTTTTGGTGGCGATCACTCGATCACCCTGCCAATCCTGCGCGCGGCGGCGAAGACGTACGGACCGCTCGCCATGATCCAGTTCGACTCCCATTTGGATACATGGGGCGCTTATTTCGGCATGAGCTACACCCACGGCTCATTCGTGGTCCGCGCGATCGACGAGGGATTGATTGATCCCCAAGCTTCGACGCAGGTCGCCATCCGAGGCATGCTGTTCGGACCGGAGGATATTGAGCGCTCCGAGCGCTGGGGACTCCTGGCCATCACCGCCGAGGAGATGGCGACAATGACGGTACGCGAGGTTGCCCGCCGGGTACGGGAGCGCTCGGGCGACCGGCCGGTCTACCTAACGTTCGACATTGACGGCGTGGATCCGGCGTACGCGCCCGGCACCGGCACGCCGGAAGTGGGTGGCCCGAGCAGCCGCGAAGCGACGATGTTCCTTCAGGCACTGGCCGGCATTCGGTTGATCGGTGCCGACGTTGTCGAGGTTGCGCCCGCCTACGACCACGCGGGGAACACCGCCCTACTCGCCGCCCGTTTGGGACTCGAGCTATTGGGCGTGATGGCACTCGATCCCGGAAGAGTGCGACGCGAGTGACCGGATGCGGCCATCGGCAAGGTGGACCGCGAAGCACAGGGTGACCACGGTGATCAAGCGCTTCAGTGCAGTAGCGCGGTCCTACGCTCACGTGGCGCGCTCACCAACCTACTTTCCGCTTTGGCTCGCGCAGTTGATCTCAATTTTCGGCGACACCCTGCACTATATCGCTCTCGTTGTCCTAGTTTTTCAACTCACCGGCCGCGGGGTGACGGTCGCCCTGCTCGTCGCTGCCGAGATCGTTCCGGTCCTCCTCCTTGGCCCCATCGCAGGTGTCGTGATTGACCGCTTTAGCCGAAAATCGGTTCTCATCGGTGCAGACCTGTTTCGCGCGTTGCTCGCGCTCTCGCTCGTCTGGCCTCAAGGGACGGGGCACGCGTATGCCGTTGCCGCTGGCCTTGCCGCCGGCAATGCGCTCTTCAGTCCAACCGTGCAAGCCGTCATTCCTGCATTGACAACGGAGGACCAGCGGCTAGCCGCCAATTCGGTTGCGTGGTCTTCCGGACGCTTGGTGCAGATCGGTGCCTCGGCGGTGGCAGGTGGCCTGATCGCCCTCATTGGTACGAAGGCCGCCTTTGCCATGAATGCATCGACTTTCGCCATCTCGGCGCTCCTCATTGCCCGGCTCCCAATCCCGCCACACGCCGGTCAAATTCCACAAGGGACAAAGCGCGGGATGCAAAGCTACATCGCGGATGCTCGCGCGGGTCTCACCTACGGCCTGCGCGACCGCCTTGTTTCCCGCTTGCTCATTGTGCAATCGCTGGCCTCCCTTGCAACGGGTGCAACAAGCGCCATGCTCGTCGTCTTGGCTGAGCGGCACTTGAAGCTCCCGCCAGCCGGCTTCGCATGGCTCATCGGCGCGATCGGCGTGGGTGCACTCGTCGGGCCACTGATACCGAACATGCTGGCCCGCGACTATCGGGACCCTCGCTGGCTCTTCGTGCCGTATGTAATCCGCGGGGTCGGTGACGTACTGCTGGCGGTGTTCACGCCGCTGCCAGTCGCCCTGCTGGTCCTATTCGTCTACGGGCTCAACACTTCAACAGGAATGGTGGTATTCAGTTCGACGCTGCAGAGCGTCATTCCCGAGGATGTGCGAGGCCGGGTTTTCACCCTTTTGGACATCGACTGGAGCATAATGCGCCTCATCTCGCTCGCCGCTGGCGCACTGGCCGTGGACGCGGTCGGCATCCGGCCGCTGTTTTGGGCAGGCGGAACGCTCCTGACATTGGCGGGCGGGCTGGGGTTGCACCTGCTCGGGAGGGAAGATCTACGATCAGGGCGCGGCGAAACTTGACGCGCTCCTTGAAGCAATCTGTGCTCCGGCTTGATGGGCCATCTCGGAGCACCACCGGGCGGGCGGCGACAACGCTGCTGCGCCGTGCAAGAGCAACGGAAGTGGAGGGAGCAAGGTGAGCACGGGATTCAATGGGCTTGGGATGCATCTGGGAAACGTGTCTCGGCTTTCGGATGCAGAGACGCGCTCAATTAGCGCGGAAAATCCGACCGGTGAGAGGGGTCGGGGTGGGATGGCGACCGAGGGCACGGGCGCGATTGCCGCGCGGGAACTGGGCCGCGGCTGGAAGATCTCCCCAAGCATTGATATTGCCGGGCACCAGACCGCGACGCTGGCGGACATCGCCGGTCCGGGTGCGATCCAGCACATCTGGCTGACGGTTCACCCCAGCGCCTGGCGGCGGCTGGTGTTTCGAGCCTTCTGGGACGGGGAGGCGACACCATCGATTGAGACGCCTCTCGGTGATTTCTTCTGCAATGGCTGGTGCGAGCGGTGCAACATCGCTTCGCTGCCGGTAGCAGTCAATCCAGCGGGAGGGTTCAACTGCTACTGGGAGATGCCGTTCCGCCAACACGCGCGGATCGAGGTGGAAAATCTGAGCCCGGATGAGATCCGTGGCTTCTACTACCAGATCACCTACACCCTCACTGAGGTGCCGGAGGACCGCGCCTATCTGCACGCGCAGTGGCGCCGGAACAACCCGCTGCCGCGGGGGGAGGTGCACACGATCCTGGACGGCGTGCGCGGCCAGGGCCATTACGTCGGCACCTACCTCGCGTGGGGCGTCAACGCGAACGGCTGGTGGGGCGAGGGGGAGATCAAGTTCTACCTGGATGGAGATGCGGACTGGCCGACGATCTGCGGCACCGGCACGGAGGACTATTTCGGCGGTGCCTGGAACTTCGAGCATCCGCAAGGGCAGTATGGCATCTACTCCACGCCCTTCCTCGGCCTTCCCCAAGTGATTGTTCCCGACGGGCTGTATCGTTCGCAGCAGCGGTTTGGGATGTACCGGTGGCATATCATGGACCCGATCCGGTTCAAGCAAGATTTGCGCGTCACAATCCAGGCCCTGGGCTGGCGGTCGCCACTTGAAGGGCAACGACGGTATTACCCACGCCACGACGACATCGCCTCGACGGCGTTTTGGTACCAAACCGAGCCGCACGCGCCCTTCCCCGAGCTGCCCGGCTTGAACGACCTGGAGGTGATCTGACCACGTTCGCCACCTATCCATTATTCAATTCTCCCTCCTGTCACGCGGCGCCCAGCGAGGCCAGCACACTCAGCAGGCACCAACGTTTCGGGGATTGCAAGTCTGCGCCCGCGCCGCGAGTGACAGGCGAGGACGGCACGTGCCCTTGCTACAAACTGAGCAGAGCTCCGACGGCCAACTAGTGACGAGGTCGAAAGAGAACCTGGCCGCGATCGTGGACGAGTCACACGCAAGGGATCGTGCTACGCGCAAAGCAACACCCTTGCGGCGGCAGCGAGAATCACTGACACCGTTGTATGGACGGTTGCTGTTCAAGAACCTTTGACATTCAGCGACTCTCGAAGCAAACTATGATCAATCGGCCCAGACACATGGAGCATCGCGATGCATGCATAGTTCCGTCTTTCCGCCGCTTTCGCGTTGGTTTCGGCCACGATCTTGCACTCCGCTGTTGTAAACCTGCTACGACAAGCGAGGATGACGCCGGCGTCATACAGGTGCCCATGCGTTTAGCGACGTGCGCCGAGGTGCCGCCAGCATATCTGGAGGACGCAATGCTTCATGGCGATTGCCCATCAGGAGTGAGCGAGACCATTGCCGGGGATGCGGACGACGATAGTGTTTTCGAGCCGGCCGGAACTGTGCCCGGGAATTGTGGGACCTCGACACTTTGGGCTTGGAATAATGGAGGTGGCTACGCGGGATTTTATCTCGCTGCGACATCCACAAGAGGAACGATCATGAGAGTTCGCTACGATGTGCATTGGGAAAATACGACGAAAGGCATCTCCGATTCTTTCGGCGGCACTGAGTGGCCGTGGTCAAGCTCTTGGTCGAGGACGGCATCTCGATTCACATGGACCGGCTGGGTTTACGCATACATGACCGGTTATGTCGTAACACCCATTGCTATCTGCACGTTTCTGAACCCCTCAGATTAGGCATACGTCACGTAGCACGCTCGTGCGAAATCGGGAGACCGTTGCTGGTAGCGTTAGGGTTTGTCAGATGAAGGAGCAAACACACGAGGGGATGTTTCTGTCAGAGCAGTTGCGGGCGATGCGCCATCTTCCCCCTCATGCCATCCTGAGGGAGCCAGAGCGACCCGGGGAGCGCAACTTGCTCCGAAATCTCTTGCATCTTAGCGATGATCTCGATCCGCTTACCTGGATCCTCGATGCGCATGGCGACCTAGTCGCACGCATCGCTCTCCAGCAAGCACTCATCAACATCCTTCAAGCAATCACGCACGAGCCTCAATCACCTCAGGCAGATGTCCCGCTCATCTCAGAGTCGTGGCCAGAGATTGCGGTCTGGGTTCAGGCACTCACTCGCCACGTGGATGGGACCCGATTGTTGGCGCTGCTCAACACCGCCGACGTCGCCAAGCCAGACACCGTCCGGGAAGCTGTTGATTCGCTCCGGCGCCTCCTGCCCTCGTTGCCTTCGCCAGATCCGCGTCCGCCGCAAGACCTGACAACGGATGATTTTGCCTTCGTCGCGACGGTGCTTCGCTCACGCGAGGCACGCGATCCGCTCGCCTGGCTTCGCACGGAGGTGGGCTGGGTGACCGCCATTCGGGCGCTGCGGCGCGTTATTGTCCAAAGCTGCCCGCCGCGCAGTCCAAAGATTGCTGAGACGATAGGTCACTCTTTCAGAACATTATCCCTGCGTACGACGTGCGACTCCTCAGACATGCGCTGCTTGGTCGATCGAGTCGTTCTTGGCAACGAGGGCATCCTCGTGACAGCAACGCTTCGGCTCACGCGTACTACCGTGGCGGCGCTTCCAGTATCTGGCCACGGAGCCGGCTGCTGGACATGGCCGGGTTTTGATCGCTTTACCGACAATAACGGTCACTCCTATCTTCTACGCCAGATCGAAACAGCCTCATTGACTCGCCATCGGACTGGTCTTGCCAGCACCGCCACCATGTCCTGGTATCCGGCCCCGGGACCAACAGTGACAGAGGTTCAGTGTAGTTGCCGCCCGGCGCGCCTGACTGGGTTCGCTGTGATTGGGAACAAGCGGCCTGAGGCTCTCCCCAGTATTTTTCACTGAGCTGACCTGCCGGATCGCTCTCTCGTGACGTCGAGCCGCACACACCATTTCCACCGCTCCCTGGGTTGAACGACCTGGAAGTGATCGAGAGGCGGCCCACAAAGCCGGCATGTGAACGTGCGTCGCACACGGGATGCGCCGCTTTAGGGCGCCATTGCTCTTTGCGTCATCCCTCGCTCTGCTCGGGATGACGTGAGGGCAAGAGGCGGCTCCTGCTGAAGCGATGACAGGACGTGACGATAGGCCGTCCCCTCCGTTCAGCACCATCTGTCCTGCGGAGAAAGGGAACCGATCTGTGATTTTCTATTCGCGAACCGCGGCCTCCCGCGCTGGGAGCGCCTGCGCCTCTGCATCTGGGAAGCGCACGCCGGCCAGCTGCGGGAGCAACGGCGCCACGCTCGGCTGGTAGTAGATCCGCTTGTCCGCCAGGATCCCGTAGAACTCCGGCCGCCGGTCTTCCAGCAGGTTCAATCCGAACCAGTCCTCCGTGCGGGCGCGCTCGATCGCGCCATGCAGATCCACCGTCGCAACCGCTAGGCCCTCTTCATACCCAACTTCGGCGACGATCTTGCCGGTCGGCGCGATGATTCGGCTGTGACCGTAATAGTTGGCACAGCCGGGCGTGGGCGGGCGCATAACCTGGTTGGAGCAGACCATCCAGAATTGATTGGCGAAGGCCATCGCCCGGCTCATCAGGTCGTAGGTGTAGCCGTAGTAGTCCGTTTCCGGGTCGTCGCCCTTCATCGGCCAGGCAGTCGTCAGCGCCGCGATCGTCGCACCCTGGAGCGCGAACGCCCGGGTGATCTCTGGGAATGCCAGGTCGTAGCAAATGAACATGCCGATTTTGCCCAGGCGGGTCTCGAAGACGGACAGATGATCGCCAGGAGAAAAGACTGGCCATTCGAATTGGTTATGGAGTTTCCGGAAGACGCCGATGACCCCCTGGGGCCCGATGAGGACGGCGGAGTTGTAGATGATGTTGCCATCCATGGCTCGCTCTGCCATGCCCGCTTGGATCAACATGGTGTGCCGTGCGGCCAGGGCGGTCAGCTTCTCGGTCGTGGGGCCAGGGACCGGCTCGGCGACGCGCCGGAAGTAACGCAATTGCTCGGCCATCTCCGGCGAGCCGAGGGGTGCTGCTCCCATCAGGTATCCCTGCAGGGAGACCTCCGGGAAGACGAGATACTCCACGCCCCGCGAGGCCGCCTCGTCGATGAACGTCAGATATTTCTTCCAATTCGCCTCCGGGTCATGAGCGCAGTGCATGCAGACCGCGCCCAGTGTCGTTTCGCCAAGTGCACGGCGATGACCATTTGTGCCGATCATGGAACGCCTCCTTCGTGGTGATTGCTGGCGACCGTTCTTTGCCATCGCGCCATCCTCCCGAGGTAGTGGGACGAACCGCGGCACGACGATCGGGATGCTAAGGGTTCGTTCCACTCAGCATTATCGGTCCAAAATCAAGTGCTCTGCCCCGCGCGGCGCATCCGTGATCGTCTCGTGTCCCGTCTCGGTGATCACCACGGTGTCGGAGTGGCGAGCGCCACAGCGGCCTGGCAGGTAGATGCCCGGCTCGATAGACACAACCATCCCGGGTTCAAGCACGTCATCCACATCCCACCGGATGTAGGGAGGTTCGTGCGCTTCGATGCCAAGACCATGCCCAGTGCGATGGATCGCATATTCCCCGTATCCGGCGGCCTGGATGATCCGGCGGGCAGCCGCGTCAACGTCTCGCATCGGAACGCCAGGACGGCACGCGTCAATCGCGGCCAGTTGCGCCTCCTCGGCGACATCGAAGACACGGCGTACCTCAGGGTCCATCGAGCCGATGGCAAAGGTTCGCTCCAGTTCAGCCCGCTCCCCATCCACCGAAACCTGCCGGGAGTGAATGATCAGATCCGGGCGGGTGAGACGCCGGGTGGTAGTGATCAGATGAGGCAAGCTCGTTTCCGTTCCGGAAGTAGTGAACTGCAGGAGATGAATCGTTGCGCCGGGCGTGATGTCCGGCGCGGCTTCAAGAATAGCGTTCGTTCCAACGGACTCGATCGCAAGCTGGGATTGCCCCGGCGCGGCGGCATCGAGCGTCGCCATCACGCCAATGCGAGCGAGCGCGGCCGCCTGGCGCATCAGCGCGATCTCGCCCGGCTCTTTGATCAGGCGCATCCGCATGATCGCTGGCGCCACGTCCTGAGTGACAATGCCGTCGCGCTCGAGCCGCTCCCTGAGGGCAATCGGCGCGGAAGCGTACTCGAGGCCAACCCGGCGCAGCCCGTGGCGCGCGAGGGTAGCTGCCAGGGTATCGGGCGCGTTCTCGCCCGGCTTACCCCGCTCCGGATGCTCGTAATAGACGATGATTTCATCAATCCCCTTCGCCTGGTACGCGTGCTCCTCTTCCAGGCCAGGCACGATCAACATCGTCTGCGATGCATCGACGATCAGGTAGATCGGGCGGGAGTAGATCAGCGCCTGAAACCCGCTGAGATAGGCGATCGTTGCGGGCGCCATCGAGACGGCGGCATCGAGTCCCTGTCCGGCAATGGCCTCGCGAAGCCGCGTCAGGCGGGCGCGAAAATCGATCTCAACGCGAGCCAGTGCCTGAGATTGTCGGGAGTGCATCCTGTTGACCATCCTTTCACGTCGGGGCGCCAGCGCGGGAGCGCGGGAACCCTCAATCCTTCAACGTGACGTCGAGCGCATCACGTAATGCGTCACCGAATAGATTCAACCCAATCACAACGATGAGGATGAGGAGTCCGGGAATATACACCGTATGCGGATGGATAGTGATGTACTGACGGTGCTCCGAGAGCATCGCGCCCCACTCAGGGTCAGGCGGCTGCGCGCCCAGACCAAGAAAGCTTAGCCCAGCCGCCTCCAGAATCAGCCATCCCACGCTGATCGTGAAGGCGACGATGACATAGGGAAGGATGGCTGGCAGGATCGCGGTGCGCATGATGTGCGCATCGGAAGCGCCGATCGCTCGGGCCGCGTCAACGAAGGTCAAGCTCTTCACCGAGAGCACGGCGCTGCGCATGATGCGCAGGTAAAAGGGGATGCTCGTCACCGAAATCGCAATCAGCGTATTGCGCAAACCTGGGCCGAGCGCCCCAACAATCACAATGGCCAAGAGGATGTACGGGAAGGCCAGCATCATATCCACCAGCCGCATCAGCAGTGAATCGAGCCAGCCACCGCGATAGCCGCTGAGCATGCCGAGCGGAACGCCAAAGCCAAGGGCGATGACGCTGGCGCTAAAGCCAACCGCGAGGCTGATCCGGCCACCATAGATAAGGCGGCTCAAGATATCCCGGCCGAATGCGTCCGCGCCAAGCAGGTAACCTGAGCTTCCGGGGCCAGCGAAGCGGTTCGTCAGCGATTGCTGGAGTGGATCGTGCGGCGCGATAACGGGCGCAAACACCGCGGCCAGCGTGACCAAAACCACGATGGCAAGGCCTACCAGCCCAAGCTTGCGCCGCCAGAGCCGCCACAACACAGGGTGCTGGCGGCTGAACGGGATATGCTCCCGCAGGGCGGCTGCGTCCCGAGTCTCGGCAAACGTTCCTGTCCGCGACACCACCATGCGAGCCAAGCACTCCTTGCGACTGAATTAGGCAAAATGGATTCGTGGATCGAGCAACGCTTGGATGAGATCGGTCGCGATGTTGACGATTACATAAATCACGGCAATCAGCAAGACGGCTCCCTGCGCCAGCGGCAGGTCGCGCTGAACGATTGACTGGACCAAGAGCGAGCCAAGACCCGGCCAGGAAAAGACGACCTCCACCAGCGCCGTGGCGCTCAGCAGATATCCGATTTGCAACCCGACCACCGCCACGACCGGGATCAGCGCATTGCGCAGGGCATGGCGGGCGATGATCACACGGTCGGCCAACCCTTTCGCGCGCGCTGTGCGAATGTAGTCCTGCCCAACGACTTCGAGCATAGAGGACCGCATGATGCGGGCAATAACCGCGATCGGCACAGCCGCTAAGGTGAACGCGGGAAGAATCAGGTGGATAACAAGCCCGCGGAAGGATGGGTCCTGCCGAACATCGTACATGCCACCCGTGGGGAGCAGGTCGAGCTTGACGGAGAACAGGATGATCAACAGCATTCCGAGATAAAAAGGCGGCATGGAAATCCCGGTGAGGGTGATCGCCATCAGCGCGTTGTCGATGACGCCGCCCCGGCGCACCGCTGAGAGCGCACCAACCAGAATGCCCAGGGCGACCGCCACCACAAAGGCGACCGAAGCTAGGATGGCCGAATTCTTAAACCGGGCAAGGACCTCATCCGCAACTGGACGATTCAGCCGGTACGATTCTCCCAGGTCTCCCTGGACCGCGTTGAGCAGCCAGCGGCCATATTGCTCATACAGCGGGCGATCCAATCCCAGATCCTTACGCGCCTGGCGAAGCAACTCCTCGGTTCCGCGCGGACCAAGGATCGCCTCGGCCGGATCGCCAGGTGCCAGGTGCATCATCGAGAACACGATCAGTGACACGCCAAGCAGGATCGGCACCATCCAGACGATGCGGCGAAGGAGAACGATCGTCATGCAGATACTCCGGTTGGGGAGTCAATCGAGGGTCTAGGGATGAGCCGGCGCGGCAGGGAAGCGACCTGTGCGCTCCTGCGCTATCAGCCGATGGCCGATAGCCAATAGCCGATAGCAGACAGCCATGAGGCATCCGTGCTCCCCGCCCCCGACCCCTGACTCCTGACCCCTGCGCAAGGGCACAGGTCCTGCCCCTTCCCCATTATGGATGGGCGCGATTCATCGCGCCCCTACCACCTCTTGGCTATCGGCCATCGGCTGAAAGCTGACACCTGACGGCCGAAAGCCCGTGGCTCGAAGCTCGGAGCTCGAAGCTCCCCTAGCCCCCAGCCCCCAGCCCCTAGCCCCTAACCCCGAACAACCAACACCTGACTCCCTACTCCTGACACCTACTCGAAGTAGGCCAAGTTCAAGCTCACCACCGACGGATCGGAGTTGAGCGTGATGCCTTTAAGGCGGGCCGTCGCCGCCGCGATGTTATTTGCGCTGAACATGAAGATCCAAGGGCAATCCTCCCGCATGATTGCCTGCGCTTGCTTGTAGAGCGCAGCCCGCTCGTCGCGGTTGAACGTCTCCATGGCCTTTTGCAGCAGCTCATCGACCTGCGGATTGGAGTAGAAGCCGCCGTTGAACCCACCTCCCGGTGGATGGGCGTCCGTGCGGACGTTGGGATTGAGCCATTCGGCAGGATCCGGCGACGAAAAGTTCCAGCTCATCTCCGCCATGCCGTAGGGGCCAGCGTCCAACCCCTTGTTTTGCCAGTCGGCAACGTAGCTCGTCCATTCTTGCGTGACGATTTCGGCCTTGACGCCGATCTCAGCCAACTGGGCTTGAACGACCTGGCCAATCTCCTTGGGCGCGATCATGCCAGAACCCGACTCCGGAACCCAAAACTTGGTCGAGAAGCCATCGGGATATCCGGCTTCGGCGAGCAGCGCTTTGGCCTTCTCCGGGTCGTACGGGTACGGCTGCACATTTGGGTCGTTGGCCCAAGAATGGCCAATGATCGGTCCGTTCGTAATGGTTGCCGCGCCTTGAAGGATGGTGTCGATGATCGCCTGCTTGTCGATTGCGTAATTTAGCGCCTGCCGGACTTTCACGTTATCAAGCGGTGGAACATGAACGTTGAGCGCAATCCACCAGATGTGAAACCCCGGTGCTTCGAGGAGCTGGAGGTTCGGATCGCTCTTAATCACCGGGATGAACTCCGGGCTCATCGCGACGATGAAGTCGACTTCGCCCTGCTGCAGCGCGGCGAGCCGGGCCGCATTTTCGACGATCGGCCGGATGATGAGCTGATCGACCTTGGCCTTTTCGCCCCAGAACCCATCGAAGCGATCCAGGACGATGCGGACCCCCTTCTCCCAGTTGGTGACCATGAACGGCCCGGTGCAGACCGGCTTTTGGGCAAAACCTTCCTTGCCAAGCTGCTGAAACGCTGTGGGCGAGACGACGGCCGCATAGCCTGTGGACATGCTGGTCAGAAAGGTCGGGTCCTGCGCTTTGAGCGTAAACCGCAGCGCGAGGGAATCAACCACCTCGACGGTAGCAATGCCCTTGTTGATACCTGGTCCACCAAGGTAGTAGCTCAGCAGGTTGTATGGCGGATCGTAGAAGGGATGCTTCTCGTCTAGGAAGCGATCGAAGCTCCACTTGACGGCAGCGGCATCGACCGGGGTATTGTCCTGGAAGATCAGGTTGGGCTTGAGCTTGACGTCCCACACCAACCCGTCTGGGGAAGCTTGCCAGCTCTCGGCAAGCATCGGAGTCACTTCCGTGCTACTGCCTTCCAGGCCCCAGAGGGTATTGGCGAACTGATTAACGATGCGCACCTCATGCCCGCAGATCGTCTTTGCAGGGTCCAGCGTGGCAGCGTCCTCCTCCCAGCCGGCGACGAGGACGTTTGCGGCCTGGCGGGCGGCGCGCAGCTCATGCGCTCGCGGCCCCTTGATGACGGATGCCGCCGAGCGACGTTGACGGGCGCCAAGGGCAAACCCGGCGGCGCCAGCGGCAATGACGCCAGCGGTAGCACCGGCGCGGAGGACGGTCCGCCGGGACAGGCGTGCCTTCTGAGCTTCCTCACTTACCGCCTCCGGCGCCGGCGCGGGCAGCCGCTCTGGTGGAGATTCCGGCGTGTGAGATTTGACCATCGCTGTCCTCCCTTTCTTTCGATCAACCCACGGCCACGATTTCGCCCACAGGTTTCCAATACAACCAGATCAGTGAGCCGCTCCATGGATCATGGAGTGTCTTCCTTGGTGCCTTGGGATTGACGCTGTTCGAGCCGCGCCTCCGCCTGATTGATCGCCCAGAGCTTGAAGGCCGGGGCATTCGTATTGCAGCCGCAGCCTTGGTGCTCAATGGCTGAGTCGGTCGCATCGCTGGAAAGCGCCCCGCCCGCATGGCGATAGGCGAGTAGGCCACCGGTCAGCACCACGAGATGATCGAGATGAAACACACTCACCAGGGTGCGGGCTGCGCGAAGGCTGGTCTTATCATCGGGACAGGTGCAATAGAGTACTAATGTTCGATCCCGCGGCAGGCTTGCGACCTGACTCGTCATCTCTGCCTCGGGCATGGAGATCGCGCTGATGGCATGGGCGAAGTTGTACGCGTCTCTCCCGCGCACATCAATGAGAACGTAGCTTCGCGGATCGGCCGCAAGCACCTGCTCCGCAGTGACGAGGGCGATACCGCCAGCGGCTGGGGTGGCAACTTGCTCCAGATCGAAGCGGCCTGGCTGAGGAGAAGCTGGCCGCGCCTGACCCGCGGCGAATCCCCCACCGAAAAACAGCGTCGCCAGCAGCACCAACAGCGCAGCGTGTCGTGCAGGGCTATGAGGTAGCTGGATGTGTCGGTGCGTTGCGCCCATCTAGTGTCTCCTCACACGACGATCGGTTCGGCGCGAGCGCCAGGACGTGCTCCTCGGTACCAGTAATTGTGGTATCAGGCTCCATGCGAGACGATAGCGAGCGATGTGAGAGAATCTTACCAGGATGAGAGAGTGATTTCGACACGGCAAGCAAACGCCAGGAGCGCCTGCGCACGCAACGGTCATGTCACCTACCGGCTCACACAATCCGGTCTGCATGAGTTATAAGGGTAGCAACGCCTCTGGACGATGGACGGCCGAGGCAGGAGACCGAGGGAGCACCGCCAGGTATGACGCAGCTCACGGTCAGCAATCCAGTTGCGGATGCAAGCGCGGCGCGCCCGGACGCGGCGGGTGCGCTCATTCTCTCCTTCGCGGACCTGGTTGAGCGATATCAGGCCGAGATCTACCGGTTTGCGCTCCATCTCACGCGGAACCGGGCCGACGCGGACGATCTCTATCAAGATACGATGCTGAAAGCCTACCGAGCATTTGACCGGCTTGATGGCGCAGCAAACCACCGGGCATGGCTCTACCGGATCGTGACCAACACATTCCTGAGCAACCGGCGCAAGGCGAGCCGTGAAGGCCCGCTCGATGCGGACGTTGAGGCCAATGTGCCAGCTGGTGAGCTCGACCAAGCGGCGAGCTTGGATGCGAGAGACACGTTGATGGAGATCCGGGAATTTATTCTGGGCTTGCCAGCCAAGCAGCGTGTGGCATTAATCTTGCGCAAATATCACGATATGGGGTATGACGAAATTGCAGCCACACTCAAATGCAGTGAGGCGGCTGCCCGTGCTAACGTTCATGAAGCATTGCGGAAATTACGGGAGCGCTTTGGTGACCGTCTCTAAACGGAATGGGCGTCACGGGGCGTCCATCCGCACCGACCCGCAGCGATGAGCAGGATGGAATTAGCCATGACCACGCACCTTGTCACGAGCCGGAATCCGCACAAATCTCAGGCGATGTCCCGGAAGCGAAAGACAGTTGCAGTGGTTCCTTCTTCCGATCTCGCATGTGTTGCTAACCAGCCGGGCATGGATGTCTGCGATATTGCTTGCGACGCCATGCCTGCCCTGCTCGTGAAGGATTTGCAGCCGCGGGACGTAGAGTGGATTTTGCAGCATGCGAGTCACTGTGGCTACTGCCACGATATGTTGACCAAATACCAGCTTGTGGATGCCGCGCTTAATCGCCTCATGCGCGTTGTCGAAGGTGAGCAATGTTCTCCCCCTCCGCTCCGATTCCTGGCAAAGCGCGGACGTCGCGCCAGCTATGCGCGGATCGAGAGTCCCATTGGTCCGTTATTCGTGGCTGCCAGTGACCGCGGTGTCTGCGAGATCGGGTTTGGTACGCAGGAGACTGAGGAGGGATTCCGCCGCCAACTGGAACGCCGGGGGTTTTTCCCTGCTGCTGATCGGCATGGCGTCGAGGGGATTATCCGGCAGCTTTCAGAGTATTTTCGGGGAGAGCGGAACCGTTTTGAGGTTCCGCTCGACCTTTCCGGTGTCTCCCCCTTCACGCACGCGGTCCTCGCGGCAACCAGCGAAGTCCCGTTCGGCCATCTTGCCACCTACCGCGACATTGCGCACCGTATTGGACGTCCGGAAGCGATGCGCGCAGTCGGCAACGCGCTCGGGCGCAATCCGATTCCGATCGTCGTTCCCTGCCACCGGGTTGTGCGTTCCGATGCGTCGTTGGGAGGCTACACTGGCGGCATCGAGATCAAGCAACGTCTCCTCGCGCACGAAGGCGTGTTGCTACCGTCGCAGAGCGGCGCGCTCCGCCCTTATCTCCCCTCCACATCCTGATCCTCGATCCACTATCCTTCCCTGAACACGGCACGCTCCTGGCAAGAGGAGCACATTGCCGCACCGGTGATCCACGAGATACTTGGGCAAGGCAATCCCGCGTGAAGCGCCGTTCGATTCCGGCAAATGTCGATATTGCCGATGGTGCGATGCTGGTCGTCGCGACCATTTGGGCCGGAAACAACGTCCTGACCAAATCCATTCTCAATCAGCGCCTCAGTCCCTTTAGCTATGTCGCGCTTCGCTTCCTCATCGTAGCCGTTGTACTCTTTGGGTGGTTGGGCTGGCGCAAGGCACAGCTTCGCATCCGCCGGGAGGATGTGCCGAAGTTTGTGCTTACTGGCATGACCGGCTATGCCGCCTACAATTTGCTCTTCATCGTCGGGTTAGCGCACACCTCGGCCTTTTCCGCGGCTATCATCGTCTCCCTGGGTCCAGTGTTTACGCTGCTGATTGCCTCGGCGATGAAGCTGGAACGGATTCGTCCGGTCCAGTGGCTCGGCGTTGCCTGCGCATTGCTCGGTACCGCCGTCTTCGTCGGGAATAAGCTCGCCATGGGCAAGCCAGCCACAGGCGATGCACTCAACCTGCTGGCCGCGATCTGTTTTGCCGTGTACGGGATCGCTACCCGGCCAATCGTGCGCACCTACGGCTCGCAGATCGTGACCGCCTGGTCGGTGCTCATTGGACTTGCGGCGGTTCTGCCCGTAACGTTCCCGGCATTGCTGCGGCAAGATTGGGCGCACGTCGGCCTCAAGGGGTGGGTTGCCATCGCCTATGCCGGGGTTATCTCTATGCTTGTCGCCTACACACTTTGGGGATGGGCAATCGAACGGCGCGGCGTTGGTAGAACCGTGCCGTACCTCTACCTCATTCCGGTCTTCACCGGCGTCCTCGCGTTGGTTTTTCTGCATGAGACACCGAGCCTGAGCCAACTCGTGGGAACTGTGCTTGTCTTTGCAGGGATCGGCCTGGCCCGCCGGGGAAGCACCGCGGGGGTGCGCGCCGAGCGAGCGGCCCCTGCTGCCAGGCGCTCTGCCACGCTAGCACACGCCACGGAGGATGAGCGGGCCACGGCCCATGCCCATCCCTCGCCAGGACGATAAGTTCGTGGTGCTCCCGCTTGCCCCATCTGGAAGGAGACTGCCCAATGGAGTACGTCATCAAGGTGGAGCCGGGCTCGACGCTGGATCTCCAAGCGATCGACACGCGCGCTCCGCATCACCTTGCGCGTGACGAGGCGGAGCAGCTCTTTGCCAAATTGGCGGCTGAGCTTGCCGACTTGCAGGATCTGCTGTACGGGGCCCAGAGCCGCGCTGTGCTGGTGGTGCTCCAGGGTGTCGATACCAGTGGCAAAGATGGCACGATTCGCAAGGTGTTTCGCGAAATTGACCCTCTCGGCTGCCGCGCCATATCCTTCAAAGTACCGACCGCTGCTGAGCTTGCACATGATTTCCTTTGGCGAGTCCACAAGCAAACGCCGGCCAAAGGGGAGCTCGTGATCTTCAACCGCTCGCATTACGAGGACGTGCTCGTCGCCCGCGTCCATGGGCTCGTGCCAGAGGCGGTCTGGCGCACCCGGTACGATCACATCAATGCCTTCGAGCGCCTGCTTACCGAAAGCGGCACCGTCATCCTGAAGTTCTATTTGCACATCAGCAAAGAAGAACAGGAGGCACGGCTGCTGGCGCGCGAGCGAGATGTCGAGAAGGCATGGAAACTTTCTGCATCCGATTGGATCGAGCGTCGCTCCTGGGATGCCTACCGCACAGCGTATGAGGACGCGCTGACACGCTGCTCGACCTCGTGGGCACCCTGGTATGTCGTCCCTGCCGATCAAAAGTGGTTTCGCAACCTCGCCGTGGCACAGGCAATCGTATCGCGCTTGCGCCCGCTCCGCACCGAATGGTTGAACGAGCTCGAAGCACGCGGCAAAGCAGAGCTCCTGGCGATTCAGGCAGCGCGACAGCGCGCCCGGCAGGATGGGTGACGCGCGCAACCAGCGGTACTGATTCAGGCGCGTTCGCCGCCACTCCACCAGCCGGTTTGAGCGCGACGAGGAATCGTGTCGCGCTCCCTTTAGGCGCGTCCTAAAGTCCCCGCTCCCTCGAGACGAAGCTCCCTAGAAGCAAATTCGCAGGAGGGCGGGGCATCTTCAGCACGGGTGCATGAAGTGCTGCGTTGCGCCGGCATCGCGCTTGGCTAACGTCCCCGCTCCCTCGCTCCGCTCGGGACACGGCTCACCAAGCAGACAAAGCCCCCTCCAGGGGGCTAAGCACGAACGTGCCCATGACAACGCAGCCGGCTTCAGCCGACTTTGCGATCTCGGCGCGGGTCTTGAGGCCCGCGCTCTCACCCCTTGCAATGGGGATGAGCCTCGTCCCGAGCAACGCGAGGGAAGGTCTTTCGGCCCGCTCTCCCGCCCCTCGGCGGGCAGAACCGCTAGCAATGCCCCACCCATGATGTCTCATCACGGTTAACCAATCCGCAATTGCGCGACCGGGAACCGGGACCGCGCAGCGCGCTGGCGCCGTTGCAGCGCATAGGCCGCGGTGAGTGGGCCAAGGCGTCCGAAGAACATCACGACGCACAGCACCAGCTTGCCTGGGTCGGTGAGGGAGGGAGTGATACCGGTCGACAGGCCGACCGTTGCGAGTGCGCTCATCGTCTCGAACATCATCGCGATAAAGCTCAGATCCTCCCGCCCCCACACATCCTCGGTGACCGCGAGCAACGCGGTTGCCACGAAGTGCACCGTCATCATCAACGTGACCACGGCCATGGCGCGGAAGATCATCGCCGTCGGAATCCTGCGGCCAAAAATCTGAGGCTCCTCCTGCCCGCGCAAGCTAGACACCACCGCGATGGCAATCACGCCGAGGGTCGTCAGTTTCACCCCACCTGCGGTCGAGCCGGACGCTCCTCCAACGAGCATCACCCCGATCCAGACGAAGAGCGTCACGAGGTGTAAGTTGCTGAAATCGACCGTCGCGAAGCCCGCCGTCCGGGCCGAGATACTCTGAAATAGCGCAGCCAAGGGCCGGTAGGCGGGCGGGACATCCGCTAGAGCGCGTCGCCACTCGGCCAATAGAAAGGCGCCTGCCGCTCCGGCGACGAGCATGGCATTGAGGATCAAGACGAGCTTGGTATCCAGCGCGAAATCGGCCCAGCGGCGGGTTCTGACCACGTCCGCGAGCACCATATAGGACAACGATCCCGCTTGGATCAGCGCCATAATCACGAGATTGACGACGAGCGAGGTCTGATAGGGTGCAAGCGAGGCGAAATTGCCTTGCAGGTCGAAGCCGGCATTGCAAAACGCTGATACAGCATGGAAGACGCCGTGCCACAGTGCCTGGGGGAATGGCATCTCACCCCAAAATGCCAGCGAGAGCGCCAGCGCGCCCACGCTCTCCGTGACCAGGGTGAAAATCACGATCTGGCGCGACAACACCACCGCTTCCCTTAGCGAAAGCTCCGGCCCCCCCTCTTTGACGAGGAGCAGATCGCTGAGGCGCGTCGTTCCTCTCCGAAGCGCCTGCAACACGATGCTGGCGCCTACCATGAAGCCCAGGCCACCCACCTGAATCAGCAAGAGGATGATTGCCTGCCCGAAGGCATTCCAGTGAGTGGCGGTGTCAACCGTCACCAGCCCGGTGACCGCCGTCGCGGAGACAGCGGTAAAGAGCGCATCCACGGGATGCGTTGCCGTGCCACTGCGCGTTGTCCATGGCGTTGCGAGCAAGGCCGCGCCAATTGCGACGATGGCGGCCAGGGATAAGATGAATGTCCGCGCGTGGCGGCGGGGATGAGGAAGCTCTGGGGGCTGGGGGGGCGGCGGCAGCTCGATGATGACCGGCTCCCGAATGCGCCGGCGCAGCACGGTTTCCGGCGGGCGGTGCCGAGATGCGGCGTCGCTCACGTCGTCCCCTCAGGCGCTCCTGACTCAACGAAGGCTTCGATCGCCGCATCTGGCCCGGCAACGATCAGCTCATCACCGCGCTGGATGCGCTCGGAGAACGACGGGGTAGTGATGAGATGCTGCCCACGCTTGATGGCCAACACACTCAGGTTCGCTCCGCAGGCCGCGTAAACATCGCTCAGCGTGCGGCCTTGAAAATGGGGCGGAGCGGCGAATTTGGCGACTCCGCTCGTCGGAGAGAGTGAAATATAGTCATCAATGCGAGGAACTGCCAGTGTGTGCGCCAGGCGAACACCTGCGTCCCGCTCCGGGAAGATGATGCGATCGGCGCCGATCCTACGCAACACTTCCCCGTGCAGCTCATTATTCGCCTTGGCGATGACCGACTTCACGCCAAGCCGCTTGAGAATAAGCGTGGAAAGGATACTCTTTTCCAGATTGCTCCCTTGGGCGACGATCGCGACCGCCGAGCGATCGATTTGGAGTGAGCGTAGCAAATCCTCATCGGCTCCATCGCCCTGAGCTGCCAAGGCGACAAAGTTGCTTGCCTCCTCAACGCGCCGCTCATCCAAATCGATGGCAGTAACTTCGTAACCAAGATCGTGCAACGTCTTGGCGACGCTGCGCCCAAACCGGCCAAGACCAATGACGGCAATCCGGCCGCCGACACCACTACGCTCGTGCGTCATCATTGATTCCCACTGCACCGGCATCGCTGCCGGCGCCCCAACACACGTGATGAGGCAAAGTGTCCTTTCCCATTGCCTCACTCACGTCAACGGTATCATGGAAGGGATGCGTTCCTATCGGCAACCAATGCTGGTACTACTCCCCGACTCGGGTAATAGGCTCGCATCTTGGCAATCAGTTTGCACAAGGCAACAAAGGCGTGCGACCATGCCCCGAGCGACACCGCCACGGCCACGCTCCTTCGAACCGGCTCCGGGAAAGGACTCCGCCATGACGGGATCTGAGACAGGCGCTCAGGATCGCTCCTGTCGGATCGCCGCCCTCATCGCAGAGCTCCGCCGGCAGGGTATCCGCGATGAGCGGGTGCTTAGCGCGATGGCCAGGGTCCCGCGAGAACACTTCGTGCCAGAGCCATGGAAAACGCAAGCTTGGGACAACGTTGCCTTGCCGATCGCGAGCGGCCAAACGATTTCGCAACCCTACATTGTCGCGCTGATGACAGCGGCGCTGCTGCTGCGAGGCGGTGAGCAGGTCTTGGAGATTGGCACGGGATCTGGTTACCAAGCCGCGATTTTGGCGGAGCTCGGCTGCCAGGTCATCACGATCGAGCGACACCCTGAGCTCGCGGCAGCGGCGCTGAGCTTGCTCCGGCACCTTGGCTATGCCAGCGTGCAGGTCATCGTCGGCGATGGCACAACCGGCTGGCCAGCCGCCGCACCGTATGACCGGATTATTGTCACCGCTGGCGCACCGCGGGTGCCCAGGCCGCTGCTCGAGCAGCTGCATCCCCACGGTGGCCGCATGGTCATCCCGGTCGGGGAGACGAGCGACCAAACCCTCCTCGTGATTGAGCGGCACCATGACCAGTTTCTCGAACAGACGCTTGGTCCCGTTCGTTTTGTGCCGCTGGTCGGCGCTGCGGGATGGGCGGCTCCGGCCGAGGGGTCAGACGCTGGCGCCTCCCCACCCGCGCATGGCACGTTTCTTGCATAGGGAGCGGCAAGCACCGGACTGCCGATCGGGTCAATGCCGGCCTAACCGGCACTGCTGGTCCAATGATCAGCTTCCACTCGGGAGATGATCGCTACGCTGAAGCCCTGCACACGCGCACGCGGGGCAAGGAGCATCCTCGTGGCCGCTTCGCACGTAGAGGTGGGCAACGTATGATATGAGGCGTGGCCCAGTTCGGCTCGTGGCCAGGTCTTCCAACCGGGGGAGATCTGCGTAAGATCATGGTACACGGCGTTCATCGCCCATGAATGATCCATGAATGCCGTGACGCCCGTTCTGCATCGCTGTGAGGAGGGATGCGATGACCAATCCAACATCGTCCAGCGTGTTCAGCCGCCAAATTTCAACACGAGCGCGAGTCCTGGCTGGCCCCGTGGCTCTCGCCACTGTGAGCACCGGCCCATTCATCCGGCGATCGAGCGCCCAAAATCAAACGACCGTGCGCGTCACCGGCTGGACGTCATCCGGTGCCGAGTTTGATCTCTTTTCCCAAGTTCTGAAGGACTTGGAAGCTGCACATCCCGAGATCAAAATTTCCTATGAGCCAGTGCCCTCCGATTACCCGACCAAGCTCCAGACGGATATTGCCGCAGGTACCGTTGCCGACGTCTTCTACGTCGACAGCATGCTCTCTCCGGATTTGATGGCAGCGGGCCAGCTTCTCCCTCTCGACGATTTCATGGCTCAAAGCGGAGTCAAGGCAGAGGACTTCTATCCAGGCCTGATCAAGGCTTTCCAATGGGAGGGCAAGACATACGGCCTACCGAAGGACTGGTCGCCGCTCGGCACCGTCTATGACACCAAGGCCCTGACCGACGCTGGGGTCAGTGCTGCTCCGGCAACGTGGGACGAGCTTTCGGTCGCTGGCAAAGCCCTGCTCGATACGCTCGGTGAGCCTCGGATCATGATTCCACCCGACTTTGCTCGCTACCTTGCGTTCCATTACGCGACAGGCGCGGAGATCATCAGCGCCGACGGTACGCAAATCATCATCAATAGCCCGGAAGCACAGCAGGCGCTCGAGTTCTATTACGGCCTGTACCGCGACGGCATTGCCACCACTCCGGCGGACGCTGGCGCGCAATGGCCAGGGGATGGCCTGGCCAAGGATCTGGCAGATCTCGTCTTCGAAGGCAACTGGATCTTCCCGTTCCTCAAGGATAGCGCCCCTGATCTCCAATACGGCATTGCTGAGATGCCCGCCGGGCCAGCCGGGAAAGCGACCCTCGGGTTCACGGTCTCCTTCTCCGCGTTCGTGGGAACCAAGGTGCCCGAAGCAGCTTGGACGGTCATCAACTATCTGACCGGACCCGAGGGCATGCTCAAGTGGACGTCACTTGGGTTGGCAATGCCTTCGCGTCCCGGCCTGGCGGAAGAGTGGCTCAAGCAGTACCCCGAGCGGGAGCCATATCTCAAGAGCGGCGAGTACGCGCGAGCCTGGCAGCTCGGCGTCGGCGGCCAAGCGTTCTACAATGACGCAACAGCCGAATTGCAAGCGCTCTTTGCTGGCTCGCAGGATGTTGCAACGACGCTGCAACGAATGGAGGAGGCAGCGCAACGGCGCATCCGGCTCCAAGCCACGCCGGTCGCCACACCAGCGGCGTGACAATCGAAAACGGGGCGCCCAGCAGAGGCGCCCCGCACCCGGTTGCTGTAGCCTCGCCGCACAGACGGGCCACCTGCGAAGGAGAAGCGTATGGCGATTGCGTGGTCTCGCCAGCGCCGAAGCCGCAACCCGATTATTCGTGAAGATCGGCGGGCAGGATGGGTGTTTGTCGCGCCAGCCATGATGATATTCCTCATCTTTATCTTCGGCGCGATTGTCTTTGCCTTCTATGTGAGCTTGCACAATTACTCGCTGTTGAGCAAAGGCGGAGCATGGCAAGTCATTGCTCATCCCAGACGGACCTGGGTCGGGTTGGACAACTATCGTGAGATCCTGCACAGCGATGATTTTTGGCTCGCCTTCCGGAATACGGCCTGGTATGCGCTCGGCGTGGTGCCCGCCCAAACGGCGAGCGGACTGGTGTTAGCCGTCCTCGCCAATCGCAAAATACGTGGTCGAACATTCTTCCGAACCGCGTTCTACTTCCCCTCGATTAGCTCCTCGGTCGTGATTTCGATCATCTTCCTCTGGATGTATTCTGCACGCGGCCCAATCAACTACGTTTTGCGTGAGCTTGGGTTCCCCACACCCAGACCGGTCTGGCTGGCCAATCCGAACGGCATCTTCGCCCTGCTGGCAAAGCATTTCGGCATCGAGCACATCTCCGTCTGGCTCGAAGGACCAAGCGTTGCCCTCCTTTCGATCATGTTGCTCAATATTTGGACGACGACCGGGACGATGATGGTGATCTACCTCGCCGGTTTGCAGGCGATTCCTGGCGATGTGTACGAGGCAGCAGCAATTGATGGCGCAAGCCGCTTCCAGATGTTTCGTGACATCACCGTTCCGCTCCTTCGCCCGGTCACCGCGTTCGTGGTAACGATTGGCTTGATCGGCACGTTCCAAGTGTTCGACCAGATTTGGGTGATGAGCGAAGGTGGTCCCGCAAAGAAGACGACCACCATCGCCTATCTGGTGTACGTCGAGGGATTCAGGCAAGGACGCGGCTTTGGCTATGCTTCGGCCATCGCTGTCATCCTGTTTTTCATCATCCTTGGTCTCTACTTTGTGCAGCGCCGGCTCACCTTCGGGTACGAGCGGCAGTAGCTAGATCAGGCGGCTAGCCTGCAAGAAGGGATCATCGATGGCCGTTGTGACACGACAGCTTGCCAAGCCCCAGGCACGCATTGAGGAGCACCAGGGCTTCGTTGATCTCGTGCTCCAGGTGATCGCCTACGTCGTGCTGACGCTGGTTGCCCTCACGATGTTCGTTCCCTTTGTCTTTTCCATCACGACATCGCTCAAAACCCAGGCTGAAGCGAATCGGCTGCTCTCACTGCGTGGCCTGTTTTGGCCCGAGCACATCACCTTCGAGGCATATCAAAAAGTGCTCGATGCCAACATCGATCGCTGGTTCTTCAATAGCGCCTTCGTCGCCGCGATCTGGATCATTGGCCGGGCCTTTACCGCCACGACAGCAGGCTATGCCTTCGCCCGCATGGAGTTTCCTGGCAAGAATCTCTTGTTCGTTCTTGTGCTCAGCACGATCATGATTCCAGGTATGGTCACGATCGTTCCGAAGTTTCTTATCCTTAATGAGCTGCGACTCATCAATACCTACGGTGCACTCACGTTGCCTTTTCTTGCCGATGCCTTTGGCATCTTTCTGATGAAGCAGTTCTTTGAGTCGATCCCCAGCGAGTTGGAGGAGGCGGCGCGAGTTGACGGCGCGAGTCGGTATCGCATGTTCGCCGAGATCATCTTGCCGAACGCGGCGCCAGCCCTTACCGCACTTGCCATCTTCTCCTTCCAGGGAAGCTGGAACGCCTTCCTGGAGCCCTTGATCTTCATCAGCAAGCCGGCGCTCTATACCCTCCCCCTTGGGTTGGCCTACTTCCGCCAGGCCAACTACACGGAATGGCCCACCATGATGGCCATCGCCGTGATCACCACGGTGCCCATCGCGATCTTTTACCTTATCTTCCAACGCTGGTTTGTCGAAGGGCAGGTCAGCGCTGGCATCAAGGGATGAGACTCCATCTCGAGACGGCGTGCAACGCTGGAGCAGCCGAGAGCCGCGACCGGAGCGGTCTGCCACACGCTGGCCGGCACCGCTTCCATCTCCCTACCCACTGACACGGATTTGCGATGCTCAGGCACCTCGCGTCATGCTCTTGTAACACGACCTCGCTCACCATGGCCGGGTAGCCGGGCAGACAGCTTGCTGCCCGGTGGGGTATTGGTACTCTCGAACGTGGCAATCGATCATGTGGAGGATCTCCATCCATGGTGAGCAAGGCCGGCGCACCAACTCGTCCGGCGTTGACAAGCTTTAATTTCTCGCGGCAACCCTTTGTATTGGCCTGGGAGCTGACCCGCGCCTGCAATCTTGCGTGCGTTCACTGCCGGGCCGAAGCCCAGCTCAGGCGCGATCCTGCCGAGCTCTCTACAAACGAAGCGATGCGCCTGATTGATGACATCGCATCGTTTGACACTCCACCAGTGCTCATCCTGACCGGCGGCGACCCAATGCGCCGGCCGGACCTGATCAATCTGATCCGCTACGCCACGGATCGCGGCATACGCTGCACCCTCACGCCAGCCGGTACACCGCTGGCCAGCCCAGCCCGTCTCGCTGCCGCCCGCGACGCCGGTGTCCAGCGCATCGCGGTCAGTCTTGATGGCTCGACGCCAGAGCGTCACGACGGCTTCCGGCGCGTGGCAGGGTCCTTCGCTTGGACTCAGGCAATTCTCCGCACGGCATGGAAGCTCGACCTGCCGGTGCAAATCCACACGACGCTCGCGCGTCAGACACGTGATGACCTTCCGGCGATCGCCAGTCTCGTTGAAGAGCTTGGTGCTGTCGTTTGGGCTGTCTTCTGCCTGGTCCCCACAGGCCGGGGGCGCATTGCCGATGAGCTGAGCCCGGACGAGTACGAAGCCGTCTTTCACTGGCTCGCAGAGCGGCAAAAGACCGCTCGCTGGGAGCTCAAATTGACGGAGGGCTACCACTACCGGCGCGTTGCACTCCAACATGACAGCACGGCGACACGCGGGCTGGGCTACGCGGCTGGTGATGGCATCGGCCGTGCACCAAAGGCAGTGAACGCTGGCAACGGCTTCTGCTTTGTGTCTCACACCGGAGATGTGTGCCCAAGCGGCTTCCTGCCAATCGTGACTGGCAACGTTCGCACCGCCTCGGTGGTCGATCTCTACCGGAACCACCCGGTCTTCCTGGCGCTCCGAGCCCCTGACCAGCTCAAAGGCAAATGTGGACGCTGCCCCTACAAGCGCCTTTGCGGCGGCTCTCGTTCGCGCGCATACGTGCACACCGGCGATTTCCTTGAAGCTGACCCTGCCTGCGCCTACGCGCCTCCACCGGTCGTGGCCATCAAATAGGCGGCAATGACGCCGGCAGCGTAGCCAGCGCGGCAGCCCTGTCCACGAGCCGAATCCACTGAGCACATCGAACGGTCATGCATCTCGCGGGCGACTTTGTCACGTTTTTGCAATTCCGATCTTGCCACTCAGCAATGCGACTGCAACGCCTGCCCTGGCACCATGGCTTCAACGATAGGAAGAGCGCCGCTCCGATGTGGCGTGGTTTTGTGCAGGTTTATGGAGGGCTCAATGAAGACACGGGTGGTAACCGGAGACACGATTGATCAATTGCTGGCTGGTGTGCCGGGACTGCGGGCCGACCGGCGGTCGCTCTTCCGGCATATCGCGGGGGTGGGGCTCGCGTTGCCTGCCCTCGGCGTCGTGGGGATCACACAGCAAGCGGCTGCTGACGACGGGCATGATATGGCAATGGCTGCTCCATCTGCACAGGCCGTGGAGCCTTTTACCCTCTATGATCCGGTCTTGCCACCCGTTCAAGCAGGGTCAAAAGAGATTACCGTCGTTGCGAAGGACGTCGTTCGCTATATCGCCAAGGATGTCGCTTACTCCGCGTGGACGTTTGACGGCACCATTCCTGGCCGCATGCTCCGTGTGGTCGAAGGGGACACGATCAACTTCACCTTTAAAGTCGATCCTTCTGCCACCACGGCTCACTCGCTCGACTTCCATTCAGCCAAGACCGCGCCGGACAAGAATTACCGCACCATCATGCCAGGTGAGGAACTAAGCTTCACCTTTGAGGCCAAGTATCCTGGAACCTTCATGTACCATTGCGGCACGCCGCCCATCCTCATGCATATCGGCGCTGGCATGTATGGCGCGATGATCGTTGATCCCAAGGAAGGCTGGTCTCCAGCTCAGGAATTCGCCTTCGTTCAGAGTGAGTACTACGTGAAGGACGCCGGCAACGGGGTGATGGTGCCTGATTACACGAAGATGGTCGGCAACGGCACCATGGACTACTGCGTTTTCAATGGCTACGCGAACCAGTACGTCGAGAACCCAATCGCGGTGGAGGTCAAGGCGCCGATCCGCGTCTTTGTCGTCAATGCCGGTCCCAACGTCTGGTCAAGCTTCCATGTGGTCGGCACAGTGTTTGATGCGGTCTATGTCAATGGCAACCGGGCCAACAAGCTCGTCGGTCTGCAGTCGGTAACGATCGGCCCTGGTGACGGCGCCGTTGTGGAGTTTACCCTGGACGAGCCAGGCACCTACCCCTTCGTAAATCACGCCTTCGGCCACGCAAGTCACGGCGCTGTTGGGCTTTTCCAAGCATCCTAGGCGCGTTCCGACGTCGTTGACCGGCGCATCCGTGAGAAGAGGGCAGATGCGCTGCCCGTGAGCATCCTGGCGGCGATCCACAGCGCAGCCTGGCACCGCTTGGCGATCGCCGCCTTCGTTTCGCCGCCGAGGACCGGCGGCACGGTCGCCGTCCTGCCTTGATGGAGAACAAGCTGAGCGATCCACAGCGCGTTGATCCACTGGCGCTTGAATGCCGACGTCATCGCTTCGCATCTGCTAGGATCATGACGAAACGCCCTGGTCACGCCGCGCGTTGCAGTGGATGGGGCGTGTAGAATGCTCTCAAGGAGCGGCGTGATCGGGACATCACGCTGCGGGAACGGGCTGGGCGTGAGTGTGATAGGGGCAAGGGCGATGCGGCGCCATATCGTCTGGGCGGTGGTCGCGGTGCTGGTGCTAGCACCGCTTCTCGGAAGCGTGCGGGTGGTTCCACCTGCCTTCGCGCAGGATCCCGACCAAGCATGGCTTGCGCCGGACGATCAAGACGCCACGCCCACGGAGAGCGGCTCACCCGCCGCCGAGGTGAGCGCCGCCGATGACGCAACTCCGGTGGGCGCCGAGGCTTCCCCATCTTCAACCAATGCTGCGGACGCTACGCCCTCAACCGAAGCGTCGCCTTCCGCGACGGTCGAAACCCCGACCGAATCGCCAACCGAGACACCGACGGAGACGCCAGCCGCAACTCCAACGGACACGCCGGCGGCAACAGCCACCCCGGCCGTGACCATCGACCAGTTGGCATTGACGATCAACTGTACTTCGAACCCGGAGCGCATCCGGGTGACCAATAACGGGGCCGTGGCGGTCATCGTGCAGTCCATCGAGACCTTATACGCCCCGACCGAGTTCTTCCAGGTGGATTACCGGCTGCCCGCCGGAGGAACGCGCCTCTGGCAAGCAGGCTCAGCCGCAACCGGCAGCTTCGTGTTGAGCCCCAAGCTCATGCTTACCAACTCGGCATATGACGCGGAGGGTGTTCGCGTCGTGACGTCGGTGGGCACGCTCGAAACGCGCTGCCCAGCGGCGCCACCTCCGCCTCCGCCCGTCTCGCTGAGCGACATCAAGGTTACGATCAATTGCACCTCTGAGCCGGAGCGGATCCGTGTCACAAACAACGGCCAAGGGCCTGTCGTCGTCATCTCGATCGGCACGCTGTATGCGCCAACTTCCGCCGAGCCATTCCCCGTCAACGCGACACTGAAAGCCGGGGGTACGCGCCTGTGGCAGGCTGGGGCTGGCGCAACAGGCTCGTATGTGCTGACTCACGATTACATCCTGACGAACTCCGCCTATGATGACGAGGGGGTCAGGGTTGTCACATCCGCCGGCACGATCACGAAGCGCTGCCCAGCGGCGCCACCCGAGCCGTTCGGCGGCGGTAAGTGGATCGAGGTTAATCTCAGCACGCAATACATGAACGTCTGGCAAGGAAATACCTGGATCGCCGGCTCGTATGTGAGCACAGGCCGGCCTGGGTTCGATACGCCAACCGGCACCTGGTACATCAACACGAAGCTCGTGAGCCAGACGATGTCCGGTTGCATCCAAGGTGAGTGTTACTACGTGCCGAATGTGCCATGGGTGATGTATTTCACGAATTGGGGGCACGCGATTCACGGGGCCTACTGGCATAACAACTTCGGACACGTGATGAGCCACGGCTGCGTCAATCTGCCGGTCAGCTTCGCCGAATGGCTCTTTTGGTGGACGCCGATTGGCACGCCAGTCGTGATTCATTATTGAGGAATCGGGCTGGAGGGAGCTTCAAGTTCCGAGCTTCGAGCTTCCCCAACCCCCAGCCCCCACATCAACCCCTGACTCCTGCCCCCCGCCCTCTGCCGGCGGGGGCAGGGCAACGAATGGAGATCGGTGCGAGAAAGAGACGGCTGCTGTTGGGTTTGTGCGGTCAGCGCGAGTCTTCAGGCCCACGCAACGAGGCGCCGGTCACATCGCCGTCACCGGCGAGTGCATAGAGATAGCCGCTCGCATCGCCCACGTAGACGACGCCATCGACAACCGCTGGCGAACCGCCGATGGTGTCACCGACGGGATATTTCCACCGTTCTTGACCATTGATAGCATCGAGGGCGAAGAGCGTCAGGCCGCTTGGCACGTACAGCACCCCGTCAGCCACCACTGGTGAGCCGCGGATTGGGCGCCCCGTCGGATAGAGCCACCGCAATGTGCCTGTGGCCGCGTCAAGCGCGTAGACACCACCATCCTCGGCACCAACGTAGAGGATGCCACCAGCGATCGCTGGAGATGAATCTCCACCGACCGGATAATGCCAGACCGGCTTGCCGGTTCGCAGATCGACTGCAAAGGTGGAGTGATTCTTGCCAACCACGAAGACCCGGTCGCCAGCAACCGCCGGAGAGGAATACACCTCACCACCGACGGCAAATCGCCAGCGGCTCTGTCCGGACTTGGCATCAATCGCATAGAGATTGCCGTCGTCGCTGCCAATCAGCACGAGCCCCTGAGCGACAGCCGGCGAGGAGAAGATGAGCCCTTCCGTTTGGAAATGCCATTTTTCCGCGCCGGTCGCCGCATCGACAGCGTAGACCAGCGACTCCTTGCTCGCGGTGTAGACCACGCCATCGGCAACGGTTGGGGAGGATTCGCCAGCATAGCGCATGGCAAATCGCCAGCGCACTTGGCCGGTTGCTGCGTCGAGCGCGTACAGCGCGTAGCCACCGCCGATGAACACTTGTCCATCAACGACAGCAGGTGAGGAGCGCACGGGGTAGCCACCAAGATCGAAATACCACCGCAACTGACCAGACGCCGCATCGAAGGCGTATAACAGACCTCCATGGCTGCCAACGAACACCGTGCCGTCGGCAACAGCAGGGGAGGACCGCACCTCGCCGCCCGTGTCATAGCGCCACTTGCGATACGGATTGCCCGCTGGCCCTGGTCCAGGGTGCAGTCCCGAGTGAGATGGCTCACCACGAAACATCGGCACCGCTCCCCAGCGCTTAGCGACTGGGGTAGGGCTGCTCCCTGCCGTGACCATCCAATCCGGCGTTGCCGTTACCGTTGGGGGTGAAACCGGGGCCACCATGGCTCGCCCAGCGGGCTCACCCGCCGTCCGTGCCACTTGCGCGACAACTCCCGCCAGCGCGAGCAACCCGATGGCGTTGGTGGTCAATCCGGCCCGGCCAAAGGCATGAGGATCGATCCGCAAGCGCCAGAAGCCGGTGATAACCAGCAGAATCCCGAAAATCCAGAGCCCAAACGCGAGTGGCGACGCATGCGACAGAAGAATGGGAATGCTAATGAGCAAAAAACCCAGCCAGATGAAGCCACCGCCCCCAACATTGTCGACAGGCCGCCGGCGGCGGGGAGGCATCCGCAGATAGGCAGGGATAGCGAAAAACCCATGGGCGGCTTGGCCAGGCCGGACAACCGGCGTCACACCGGTGATCACCTCGCCACAGTTGGGGCAGAATCCGTTGGTTGCTGGGTTTGCCTGTCCGCAGGTAGGGCAGGTCTTGATCGAAATGCTCACCGGCGCCTCCTCACGTCGCTGGAGCTGGCGCCGCGGACACCGCGGGAAGATCAGTTATGGCAAGCGTACCACAGGCGCGGCGAGCAAAGATAGGCGGCGAGACCGGAATCTTGCGCGGCGCTAGCGCCAGCCTTGCCGCCGCGCGTCCGCGATCGCCCGCCTTGCCACCGTCCAGGGATCGAACCGGCTGGCGGCAGTGGAGCCCCGGTGCTTGTTGACGGTCACCTCAACCTGCCGGCAAATGCGCTCGATCGCCGCTGCGGTCAGCCCATCGGTTTCGGTACGCACGAGCCCCTTCAGATTGCGCTCCTCCACACCGAACCGCTTGAGCAGATGGTAGAGCGCATCACCAGGGTGCGTATCTGCCCGTCCGGCTGCGCTGCCGTCGTTGAACACGCTTTGCCCGGCCATGCCAGGAATGACCGGTGGGCGGGGGAACGTGCCGAACAAAGGAGTGCGGAAATGCGCATGCCGAACTAGTAACCGCCCCTTCGGCAAACCGAGGAGCTCAGCCTTCTGCGTGTCGCTCAGCGAGCGGTACGACGGGCTGATGATCTCCTCGTCCCCAATCCGCCCGTAAAACGATGTGCCGCAGTTGCCGAGAATCTCGCTCTCGACCTTGGAGCGAAACTGCTGCGCGCCGAAGAGCACCACATTCAGGTGGCGCCCGCGTGCGGCGATATCGACGAGGGTGTCGCGCAATCCACCTTGCGCTCCGCCAGGGGCATATTTGTTCAGTTCATCAACGAAGACGATCACCTTGTCCACGCCGAGCACCTTATCTTTGCGGTCGGGATTGTCTTTTGCCGCGCGCTCACCTTGCTCAGCAAGCTTCCAGATCCGATCAATAATGACATCGACGAGCAATTCTTGGACGTTGGTATTGCAATGGGCAATATCGACGATCCGCACCTCCTGATCCTCAAATGGCCCATCCACTCGGGGCAGTTGACCGTAATCAACCGCGCCCTCGGCCAGGAGCCCGGCAAATTTGCTGGTGAGATTCTTGAACCGGTTGCGCGCCTTGCGCACGGTGAACTTATGATGACCGCGCCAGCTCGTTGCCCCCTCTCGGTCCCCAGCTTCCTCGGCCTCCCTGAATGACGCCTCGATCTCCTCAAAAAGCTCGTTCAACTGGGCAAGGGTCTCGATGCCGCGCAGATCGCGAATCTCAGCGATCAAGCCAAAGAGCTTATCATCGAGATCCTCGCGCTCGAAGATCTTGTGAGGCCGCCAGAGAAATGGGCTCAGATTCCAGAGGATGGGATAGACGCACTGCGCCTCGGCCGGGGCGTTGCGCAACGTATTGAGGCACGCCCGATCAACAGTCGGGAGATGCACGACCGGGTCGGGCGGAACGAATCCCGGCTTGAACGGCGCGAAGATGCGCAGGTTACGGAATGGCTCCGGCCGCAACCCGAGGGCAGCGTAAGCTTCAAGCTGGGCAGGGCTCAGGCCGGCGAAGCCCGCGGCCGCGTAGGCATCCGCCATCCCCTCCTCGGGAACCGCTGGCTTGTCGAGCCAGAGCAGGTCCGGCCCCTTGACGTTGAACATCAAAGCTGCGACCGTCGTCCCCTCACCCTTGAGCCGCTGAAAGATCGCGCTGATGAGGAACAGGGCGTGGCTTGTCTTCGTCGCCAGGCCTGATTGGCCGGTCCAGTTTGCATGCCCTGCCTCCGGCCCCAGCAAGTAGTCCTCGTCCAGCAAAATCGGCGAGCGCTGAAACACCACCCGCCCTTGTGCATCGCGCCGTTCCGAACCATTTGGCAGGCGCTCAGCATTGCCGTTCGTGTGCAGCAAGGCTGGAATCGGAGTGCCGCTGAAGTTCTGGCAGCCGAGTGCGTATTCGATGGCCTGAGGTGTAGCGAAGTAGACTGGGCCGGCGACTGGCGGCCGGTGCGATGTCACATCCTCCCGCAGGTGCTTCGTCGCCAGCACGTTGACCGTAAAGACGAGGATCTCCGGACGTCTGGTCGGCGGCTCGTGCTCCAGCGACTCCGCCAGTGCCGCTTCGAGATGGCGATCGAAATAATCATCAAGGAAGCTTCGCAAGTCCGAATACCGGCGAGGCTCGTCCACCACGCCGATGACCGCGGCCTCTTCCGAAAAGGCAACGACAATATGGCCGACATCGAGTGTCCGGGCGTGATCCGCCGCCCAGATACAGAACCGGTGCGATCCGGCTGGCTCCCGCTCGCTCCCGACAACCCGCCCGATTGCCCCAGTCGCGGTGTCAACGAGCGCGGCGAAGGCTTGGCGAAGCTCTGCGTTGAGCCACGCGAGCGCCGCTCGACCTTTTGCATCCGGCTCATGCCGGACACCGGTTTCGTGCCCATTTACCCCGAGTGCATCGCGCGCTTCGAGATCCATCGCCTTTCCCTCGTGCAACGTCGGGCCAGCCTGCTAGCGGGGAGACGGCCAACCGCGCGTTTCCGCTTCCAAGTACCGCTTGAGAATCTGCTCCAAGAAATGCACCGGATAGAGGAGCGTCGCCCAACGAGCGTCCGCTGTTGCGCTCGGGATACGCTCCGCGAGGATCCAGGACGACAACTCATCGATCTGGGCAGTGTCGCGCACCTCCGGCGATGTCTCAACGCGGACGAGGCCATATCGCGGATCGCGGCCGGTGGCGTCGCGCAAGCGGAGATACCATGCCGTGACCGGTGTGCCGCGCCACCAGCGATCAAAGACTTCGAACGCCGGCGAGCGGTGTCCACGCGGCAGGCGAAGCAGCGCGGATGCCGCCTCGCCGGTCAAATAGTGGCGGGTGAACGATTTAACGAGGCCCACCATGCGCGGCTGGGCGATGCGCAAGGCGCCATCTACCAAAATCCAATCGGGCGTGCCGGCCGTGGCATTCCACCAATCGCGTAGCAGGTCCTCTTCAAGCTCCTGCCGGAGCTTGCGCGCCTTGTCATACGCTAAATAGATCAGGCGGCTGAAATCTTCTAATACCGCCTTGTAAGCTGGATCGTCAAGATGGTGGATCGGGTCGATCACGCAGGAAACCATCGGCGGCTCCGCGCTGCCTCCTGCCGCATACGGCTGGCGCTCGACAGTGGCGATAAAGCGGTCCACCGCTGGATCGCCAGAGCGGCGCGGCGCGAGCCAGTGGTGGCGCAGCCGGAGCATTCCCGGCATGATCGCGCAATCCCCCTCGTCATTCCGGACAAGAATGGCGGCCGCGTTGATGGTAGCGATAATCGGCACGAATGCTGAGAAAAAAGCGGGCAGCGTTCGTTGCGTCCCGTCGAGGAAGTAGCGAAATCCCGACGGGATGCCAGCGGGCACGCTCCGGAAGAAGTCGCCTTCCGGCTCCAACCACCGAAATTCCGATCGCGGCGAGGTGGCTCCATCCACCTCAAGATCGAGGTCCGGATTCGCGACCAGCGTAACCTCCAGATGGCGCTCGGCGCGCATATCCTGGAGGTCGATTCCCTGGCGCTTCAATTCGGCGTGGAGCCGCGCGACGCTGGCTGCAAACGTCACTGCTGGCCCGCTCCTTGGTGTCCGTACAAGTCGAACGTCCGTGCGGGTGCTCACGAGTATAGCAGACAACGACAGAGCGAGCACACCGTGTCACAACGTTCTCCATCACCGCACGCCCAAGCCTTCGCGGATTGTCCGTCTTCGCGAGATATGGGATGCTCGTTGCCATGGGTGGGCAGCGCCTCCCCCTGGGTGCGACACGAACGGAGTCAGCCGGATGCGTGCGAGATGGTCGTGGCGACTGTGGTGGCGACGCTTCAGCGTGGATCTAACGCTGCCAGCCGTGCTGGTGGCGGCACTCGCGACCACCCTGATGCTGGAGGCGACCCGCGTGTTCCTCGCCTACATGATCGTCGTCGTCGATCAGAGCGAACGCTTGACGATCGCCCGCAATGCTGCCATCGTCTATTGCTCTCCGCTCCTCATGGCCGTTGCCGCGCGATGGCTCCTACCTCGGTGGCTGATTTCCGGCACCGTCATGGTGCTGGCGACCAGCCGCGCCATCCTCCAGTTTTGGGAGGACCCGGTGGCGCGCATGTATCTTGGCGCTGCAGCCGTTGTCGTCTGGGGATGGCTGGTCATTGCGCTGCTCAACCGCTGGCGCGATCCGGCCGCATTTGGAATCGGCTTGGGGCTCGCGCTCGACCTCACCATCCGGCTCGCGTACACCACGGTCGATTTGCCCTGGATGCCAACTGCCTCGCAGCATCTGCTGAGCGTGATCCTCATTGCAGGCATGCTCTTGGCCACGCTTCCTCTCCTGCGCGACCGGCCCCGGAGCCCATTCAGTGAGGCAGGCTGGCAGGCCAATAGCTCACTGCTTGCCCTCGGGCCGGGCTTGGCGCTGTATCACCTCGTCACGGGAAACCTCGGTCTCGCCGAGGTACGCTTTGATCAATCACTTGGGATTGTCGGGTTGCGCCTCTCCTTGGCCCAGATTGTCGGTGTTGCCGCTGGCACAGGCTTGCTGCTCGGTGTGCGACGGTTCGACGAGCGGCAGCCACGATCCCGGTGGACGCTTCTGGCCTGTGTTATTGGGCTCACAGCGCTCGGCGCGTGGCTCATCTGGCGCTCGCCAGACCTTGCTCAAGCTACTGGCATGCTGGGCGCCTTCGGTGCGGCCACCCTGTTTGTCCACGCCTTGCGCGGTCCCGCCCGCCCTGCCGGGCGCCCGGGTCTCATCACGACCGCCGTCTGGGTCACAGCCGGTCTTGCCCTGCAGGCCGCAACGGTGTTCCTCTACTACAGCGAAACCGGGCAACCACGCCTCATGACGGTAGTGGTCGGTGGATTGATCGCTGGAGCATTGCTAGCCGGCGCTCCTCGGCCAGTCGCGACGACGCCGCATATCCGGCGCTTCGCGGCGCTCTCCGCTATCGTCTTGATTCTCGCTGTGGTAGTCGCCCTCAGATCCATGCTTCGAGACGAGGAGCCCGCTATTTCCATTCCACTCGCACGCGAGATGACCGTTGTCACCTACAACATCCAGGCGGGTTTCTCTCGCGACAATCGCTGGAGTCTCGAACGCATCGCGCGGACGATCGAGGCACAACAGCCTGACATCGTCATCTTGCAGGAAGTGAGCCGGGGCTGGTTCATCCTCACCGGGATCGACCAAGCGCGCTGGCTGAGCCAGCGGCTCGACATGCCGCTGATCTTCGGCGCGGCTTCGCGCGATGGCCTTTGGGGTAATGCCATTCTCACGCGCGCCCCAGTCTCCTCGACCCTGATCCGCCAGTTCACTTCGACCGTCAACCTTCACCGCAGCGCCGTTGGAGCGCAAATTGAAACGGAATCTGGCTCCATTTGGGTGTTTGCGACGCATCTGGACAACCCAGACGAGGCCGGAGCAGTCCGGCTCGAACAGGTTGAGCAGCTCCTAGCGCTTTGGGACGGCAAGGCCCCAGCGGTCATCGGCGGGGATTTCAATGCGCCACCGGATTCTGACGTCGTTGTTCGCATCACCGCGGCCGGGCTAGTGGATACCGGATCTGACCTGGGGCCGGAAGTAACAACGTCCGAACGAGGTCAGCGCATTGACTACATCTTTGTGACGCCAGATATCACGGTGCGAGCGACGCGCATCCCTGATGTCTGGACGTCGGATCACAAGCCGGTCGTCGCGGAGCTCACCTTACCACCGCCACAACAGGAAGCTATGCGGCGATCAGGAGCGCGGTCAGATACATGACCGCAACGCCGGCCGCGACGCCTCCGAAGGTCGCCCATGTCAGCCCGGGCTCAGCGTGCCGGCGCTGGCTGCGCCATATGAGGCGGCCGACCTCGATGATGACCTGGAGAATCGCGCCGAGACCCACGGCGAGAAAGACCGCCGTCCAGAAGGCCGAGAAGGTGTACGCCCCAATCCAGGTACCAGCGATGGCGGGGCCACCAGCGACCGCGACGAGAGCGACAAAATGCCAGAACGGCGGTCGCTGTCGAACCAATGGCGCGGCGATCCCGACACCTTCCGTGACGTTGTGGAGCGTAAAGCCGGCGATCAAGAAGACACCAAGCGCGGCCTCGCCAATCGCGAAGGCGCTGCCGATCGCCAGTCCCTCGCCGAGATTGTGCAGCCCGATGCCGATCGCGATCTGGTAGGCCAGCGCTAGCCCACCCGCCTCTTCGCCTCGCCGCTGCAGCGAGCGCCCGATCACGGCCAGAAACCCAGCAGCAAGGAGCGCCAGCAGCGGGATCAACACGACGGCGTCAAGGGCGGCCGGAGCGACCAGCGCCACCTCCCGCGCCTCTTCCCACATGTCCACCGCGAGGAAGAGAAGGAGACCGGCGGTCAGCGCCAGGATGAAATGCATGCCATGCCGCCCGAGCCGGCGAAGCAGCGGATACCAGAGCAACCCGAGCGCGACCGGCACGATCCCGACGTAGAGCCCAACCAGGCCAAAGCGCAGCACACTCTCCCGATCAGCACGCGGACTCTCCAGCGCGACCGGCACCTCCGTCTCGAATACAACGCCCGTCGAGCTGATGAGCGCAATGCCATGCGCCTCGCCCTCGACCCACGGGTAGGGAATTCGGATCGTCGCCGCCGCAAGGCGGTCGAGCTTGCCTGGCGGATCCATGGTGAATTGCCAATACGCTTCATCAACAAGCACTTGGGCGATGGTGACCGGATCAGGGCCATCATTGACGACGCGCAGCTCAATGACTCCGGGCGCGGGGAGACGGACCCGCTGGATGCTGAGCGCCTCGATCGGTGGGGCGGCCCGATCGCCGAGTCCAGCGTCGGTGGCGACGATCAGCGCCAGCACGCCAAGGAGGAGAGCGAGTGGCCCAAGCGCCAGAAGGACCGGGGAGCGCGCCAGCTTCCACCGGGCGGATTGCGCGGCAATCGTCGCTGAAGAGGCCGTCCCTTCGGACATGGCAGAAACCTTCCTTGTCCTAGCCCCTGACGTCGAAAAGGCTCATCCAGCCAAGCTCGGCAAACTCCGAGACGTGAGCGTGGAACATGTACAGCCCGGGCTCGTGGTCGCGGTAGCTGAATTCCAGGATGCCCCGCTGCCCTTGCGCCTGCATGATCGTATCGACGCGGCGCAAGGTCGGCTCCAGGGTCGTCCCGGTGTCGTAATAGTCAAAGAAATTGGCATGAAGGTGGAATGAATTGATCGGGTCGAACTCCGTCATGTTGATCAGGTAGATGCGAATAGGACGACGCTTATCAACACGGATCGGGTGCTTCACATAGTGGAACGCCACGGAATTGACTGCATAAACCTCGTTTTCAAAATCGAACGTCGTATCGAACGCATTCATGATCATGACGAATTCTTGCCATTCAGCAGACTCGGAATAGTCGGGATGGCGCGTCCTGGCCAAGTCGCCGTGCTTGCGAGGGTCCGGATTGATGATGAATGCCCCGTAGAGCCCCTTGTGGATGTGGCGCTTAAGCGGATTGGTGTGACAGTGATAGAGGTGGCAGCCGAAGGGCTTGGCTTCGAACTCATAGACGAAGTACTCGCCCGGCTGGATGTCGCCGCGGCCGATGCCGGGAACGCCATCCATGTACGCGCTATGGATGCCGTGGAAGTGGATGGTATGCGGCATGGAGCCATTGTTGACGAAGTGGATCCGGAGGCGGTCACCCTCGTTGCACCGGAGTGTCGGTCCCGGCACCTGGCCGTTGTACGTCCAAGCGGGGAAGAAGACGCCCGGGGCGATCTCGATCTCTTTATCAATCGCGACGATTTGCCATTCCCGGACCACCGTGCCATCGGCCAAGGTGGTCACTTCGCCGTAGTCGAAGGTCGTGACAAAGACGGACGGGTCGTAGCGCATCCGCGTGACATCGACGTCACCGACGGTCATGCTCGGGCCATGTCCCTGCCCCGGACCGCCGTGCGGGTCGTCCTCCTGGTGACGAGCGTGGGAGGGCACAGAGGGAATTCCGCCGGTTGCGGCGCCTCCCTTTGGCAGGATGAGCGGCAGCGCGGCAGCAGCGCCGGCGGCGGCACCACTCCCAGCGCCGAAACGGAGGAGGGTACGGCGGTCTACGCGTGGTTGGAGCGGCCTCATCGTCATCCCCTCGCTGGAAATTTCTAATAGAAACATATTATATTATCTTAGACTAATTGTCAAGATAGACTAGACTAACTCTTGACTGGCGACGCGGGGCAGCCAGAGGATGGCGATTCCGACGCCTTACATCTGTTGCCGAGACGGCAACCAAACGATCGCTCAGGTCCCCACGTTCGGAGGTACCACTACTATAAACGGGCAGCGATGGACGATTGTCATCACCGAGGAACCGGCCTCAGTGGGCATGGCGTTCTCACCGCGGCCATGTTCGGCGCACGAGAATCCACGTATGAAACGGGATCACCCTCAGCCGTGACTCACTGCGCCTCAGCATCATTGTCAGCCGCGGCTTGGATCTCGGTGCCCGCCGGGGGTCGCAGCGCAATTGGGGCATCGAAGTCAAAGAAGTCACTAACCATGTAATGGAGACGGGAGACCATCACGTCTCGGCGCACCTGGCCCGTTTCCACGCCAACCCACCATGCATACCAGGCGACAGCGCGCGTCGCTGTGGCCGGCACGACGAAGGTCACGATCTGGCACGGCTCGCCATCAACCTCTTCGACGCGGCCGAGCCGAAATCCGGTGGCCCCCGCGTATTCCTCGCCCCAACGAGACGGTGGGATCATTGGAAAGGCGTCGAACGTGGTCCACCCTTCCCCGGCGCGCCAGGTCCAGCCACGCTCTCCAAGAACGATCGACTCGGACCGGCCCGGAATCAGCAGGCGGTACCCTGGTGGGCTGCCATCGGTGCCGTCATTGACCTCGTGCAGCATAACCACCCCAAGCCCGTTGCCGTCGGACGTCAATTGCTGGTAGCGAACGCGATGGAGCGCCGCGACGGCGGCTGAACCTCGCGCATAGACGGCTGCCGCTCCGCTGTCGCTGGGCCATTCGCGGACAGCATCCATGCCATGCAGGTTGGGATCGGGCAAAAGGATGTAATACGGCACTACAATATCTGGCTGACCGAGCCAGCGCAGCGTCACTTCCACCCGCCACCAGCCCTCGATGCCCAACACCACGCCCTTGGCCACGAAGCTCCCATCGGCGGCCGGCCGCGCCTCGACCGGTGCGCTGGTGATCGGCTGCTCCAAGCTGACAAAACGCAATCTCACCAACGCTGGCGGCTCAATCGGTGCTGGAGTGCCGCCAGGGAGGGCAAGCTGCACCGCCGCCGTGCCTGGTCCTGGCTTTGCCGGTGTCAATCGGAGATGCACGAGCACGTTGCTTTCCGGCGCATCCTCTACGGGCTGGGCCAGGTCGAGCACCATCGGGCGTTCAGACCGTGCCTGCGGGGGAGCCAGGAGCGCAAGGCCGGCGCCAGCCAGCACCACGAGCGCAGCCAGCGCTGCCTCAGCGCGAACCGAATAGCGAAGCACCGCTCTGACTCGTTTCCCGGCACCCCGCAGCACAGCGCGATGAAAGGCCGCAAGCATGAAAACGAGCGCAAGCACGGCGAGCTTGACGAGGAGCAGACCGCCGTACCGTGTGGACCAGAGTGAAGGCAAGGCTGGCAGAACGAAGCCGGCGTTGACGAGCCCGGTGCTGAGGCCGATGACTGCCAGACCGAGCGCGAGCCGCGAGAACCGGCGCACAGGCAGAGCAGGCGCCTCGGGCATGGCGCGCCGTGCCGGCCACCAGACGGCGAGATGAATCAGCCCGCCGGCCCAGCACGCAACTGCCCATTGATGAAGGACGTTCGCGCCGACGGCAACGTCGCGCCAGCCAGAGCGCGCTGCCGCGTGGCTGGTCAGGCTCAGCCCGACAATTGCCGCCAGCCCTGCACCCGTGCCAGCCCAAGCGAGATAGGCTGGTATCCGTTGTCGCCGAGCCGAGGTGAGGAGAGCCACGGCCGTGAGCCCTAGTGCCACCAGCAACGCCGTGGGCCGGATCCACCACGCCCACGGTAAGCCAGCAATTGCGTCACCCAATCGCGGCGCGATCGCTCCTGCAGGTGGCCAACGTGCTTGGAGTGCTGGCTCAGCGAGCGTCGCGGTCAGCGCCGCGCTCGCTCCAGCCATACTGACCCAGAGGCGGCGCTTCGAGGCAGCAACCTCGGCAGCTCCAAAGAGGAGTTGACCAGCCGCGAAGCCCGCGGCCACGAGCGCCGCGCCAATGAACGTGAGCCACCGCGTCGCAACCGCCCACCCGCGCGGTGTCTCACCTTGCACCGCCGCAGCACCGGGAACGCGGCCACCGCCCACGCGAAAGGCGAAGGATCCCGTCAGCGTGTGACCATCACCGCCCGATCGGACGGACCACACGACGGTATAGGTGCCACCGCTGATCCCGCTCACGCGCGCCGTGACATGGCGAGGATGCTCGCCATCGACGCGGACGTCAGTCATGGCTAGCTCGCGGCCAGCCTCGTCGAGCACACGTAGAGACGGTGAATTAGTATCACCAACGACTGGCTCGGTGAACCAAAGGTCGAGCACGCGCGGCGGCACCGCCAGAAGCGCGTCGGGCGGTGGCTCGGCTCGGTCAAGCTCGGCGTGGGCCATCGCCCGTTGGTCAGGAACGGCGATCAACCATCCGAAGGCGGCTCCAAGGAGCGCGGCAAACAGGATCATGCAAAGGCGAGGCACAGACGATGCTCCGTTAGGGGTGCTCACAGGGGATGAGGTCGCACGTGGTGCCACGCCTGCCTAGTGATCGTGGGCAGTGGGGGTAGCGGCGCTGCCCTCGGTGACTCCCCGTTGCGCAAGAAGCTCCTGCATGTATGCGATCTCCGTGCGCTGCGCGGCAATGACGCCTTTGGCCAGGCGGCGCACCTGCTCCCGGTCAGTCCGCGAGAGGATCGCCTCGGCCATCGGGATAGCACCCTGGTGATGGCGAATCATGAGGCGGAGGAACTGGATCTCGGCCTCAGGCAGTGGGAGCGTCGACAGGGTCGCCAGCTCCTCGCGTGTCGCCATCCCTGGCATCGGCCCAGCGTGTCCCATCCAGACCATCGGCGCATCGTCACCAATCAGCGGCACGTCCCATGCATCGAGCCAGCCGGTCATCAGTCCGATCTGGTTCTGCTGGCTGAGCAGAATGTCCTTTGCAAGACCGCGGATCGCGGGATCTTCGGTACGATCGAGCAGGAGCAGCGACATCCGAACCGCTTGCTCGTGATGCAAGATCATGTCGCGGGCGAATCCAACTTCCGGCGAATCATGATCTGGCGGTCGCTCACGAATCATCATCACGATCGCCGCGGCGCCTAAGCCAAGAGCGACGATGGTCAGCAGCGCACCCACAGCACTCGTGCGCGACAACGCACCGCTACGCCCTGCGGCACCTTCGGTCCTCTCTGGGCGCAGGGCGCGGTGTCGGCCGCCGCGGCGCCGCGCAGTCTCCTGGGCGCGTGAAGAACTGACCGTTTCGACGTTCAGTCGGCCACCAACCTCAGACACAACGAGTTCGATGATACGGTTGAGCCAGCATGTGGCACGTCAGCCAAGCTCAGAACGAAGTTTACAACGTGTAACGTGAGCGGCACAGCAAAACTGCGTCGCGCCGTGTCCGTCCTCATGGAATCGTGCCCCGCATCGTGACCCCGTCCGTGCTGGTGCGGCCTGGCGATTATGCTCTGTTGACGGTCACACCGTCTCCGGATCGTGTCCGCGCGGCGTCCAGACTCCACCGCGATCAGCCCAGGCGACGCGGCATCTGGTCATGCCTGTACTCGACCAACATCATCGCTCGGCACCCGCCTGACGTTTTCCCGGTCGGCATCACCCCTGCCGCAAGCGTTCCCATCACCGTCATTCCGAGGCGCGGCCGAGGAGTCTCATATCCCGCCGGTACAGCCGGCATTCGCCGGCTTCCTTTGCTGAGCCTGCTCCCAAGCGCAGCGAGGGAGGGAGTTGGCCCCGTGCGATGCCGTCTGACGGATGTGAGCGGGCAGGGGGCGATGCATCACCCTCCTGCGACTCCTGACCGCTGATCGCTCGTCGCTCGTAGCTGGCACCTTCTCTAGCCCCTAGCCCCTACCCGCTTCTCCGGCGCTGCCGCGTACCTGCGCGGCGCAAGCTCGGGATCGGCGCGGCGGATCCGCTTGTGGATTTCGACCGTGATCAGAATCGTAGCCGCGACAAGGATGATGCGCGCCCAGGTCATCAGATCAATGGGCTCGACCCGGAGCAGCGTCTGCGTGACGCCAATGTAGAGCGCGGATAGGTGAATCGCGAGCGAGGCGGCGATCGCGGCGAACAGGTACGGATTGGACAACGGCGGAATCTGGAGCAGCGAGCGTGTCTCTAAGCGCATGTTCGCCGCTTGGTACATCTGGAACATAACCATCGTGGTGAGCGCCATTGTCCGTGCGTGCGTCTCCGAGCCGGTGGCGCTGAGATCCCACCGGTACAGGACGAGCGTCCCGATCGTCATCACCACGCCGCTGAGCACGACCCGCTCCCACAGCCGGCGAGATAACACGCCGGCTCCCCGGCCACGTGGCGGGCGGCGCATGACATCAGGCTCTCCGGGCTCGACCGCGAGCGCCAAGACTTGTGCCGAGTCGGTCACCAAATTAAGCCAGAGGATCTGCACCGCGATGAGCGGAAGCGGCCAGTTCAGGGCGAGCGCGACAAGAATGGTGAGCACCTCGGCCACGTTCGTTGCGAACAAGTACGAGGCCGCTTTGCGTACATTGTCAAAGGTAATGCGACCCTCTTCGACCGCCGAGACTATGGTGACGAAATTGTCGTCGGCCAAGACGATGTCCGAGGCTTCCTTGGCCACATCTGTGCCTCGCTTCCCCATGGCGACGCCAATGTCGGCGGCTCGCAAGGCCGGAGCGTCATTGACGCCGTCACCAGTCACCGCGACGACCTCATCATGGCGCTGCAGCGCCTTGACGATGCGCAGCTTGTGCTCGGGAGTGACACGGGCGTAGACATCCACGTGGCGCACCGCTTCGCAGAGGTGCTCGTCGTCCAAGCCTTGCAGATCTACCCCGGTTAGCACCGGCGCATCGGATCCGGCGATGCCAAGCTCGCGGGCGATCGCCCGGGCCGTTGCGGCATGGTCGCCGGTGATCATGATGACACGGATGCCCGCGTCCCGGCATTGAGCAATCGCCTCACGGGCTCCCGTTCTTGGCGGGTCTGCCAAGCCCTGCAGTCCAACGAAGGTGAGATTCCGGGGTTCTCCAAGCCCTTCGGGATCATGCGAACCGGGAGGCAGAATGGCGTAGGCCATGGCCAGGACGCGCAGACCCTCGGACGCGAGCGCATGAGCCGTATCCTGGATGAGGGCCGGATCGAGTGGCTCTCGGCCATGTGCAGTTAGCATCGTGCTGCTCATGGCAAGCACGCGCTCCGGCGCTCCCTTGACGAAGCTAACAAGACGACCATTCCAGAGACGGAAGCTGGCGGAATACTGGCGCTCTGGCTCGAAGGGGATTTCGGCGAAGACCGGCAGGGCCTCCTGAATCTCATCCGGCTCCAGGCCAAAGCGGAAGGCCGCAATGAGCAGGGCGGCTTCGGTCGGATCGCCTTTGATGTCGAAGCCGCCGGCCGTGCGGGACACCGTGGCTTCGTTCGTCAGGATGCCTGTCAGCAGCGTCAACAGCAGCGAGTCAGCCGTATCCAGGTGCGCCAGGGCGTCGCGTGCTGGCTGGCTGATGAGAAGCTCCCGGTCCGGATTCTCTGCCGCGATGCGCATGCCTGCGGACCAGATCTGACGAACGGTCATCAGGTTCTCGGTCAGGGTGCCGGTCTTGTCTGAGCCGATCACTGTCGTGCTGCCAAGCGTTTCCACGGAGGGGAGGTGACGAACGATCGCGTTGCGGCGGGCCATCCGGCGCACGCCCATCGCCAGCGTGATCGTAAAGGCGATTGGCAAGCCTTCGGGGACGGCGGAGACGGCGAGCGCGACGGCGATGAGGAACATCTCAGCGACGGGTCTACCAGCCGCGATGCCAACCGCGAAGGCGAGCGCCGCACAAGCGGCGACGCCCGCGCCAACGACGCGGGCCAGGCGAGCCATGCGCTCTTGAAGAGGGGTTGTCACGCGAGCGACAGAGCGCATCTGACCGGCGATCGCGCCGAGCTCGGTGTTTCGCCCGGTGGCGACGACATAGCCACGCCCGCGCCCACTGACGACAATCGTGCCCGCAAAGGCAAGATTCGTCCGGTCTGCAAGCGGAGTGTCTTCCGGCAGCGGGTCTGGTCGTTTGACGACGGGGAGCGACTCACCGGTCAGCGTGGACTCATCGATCTGCAAGGCGGTAGTCGCGACGAGGCGGAGATCGGCCGGAACGCGGGAGCCGGATTCAAGCAGCACCAGATCGCCTGGCACCACCTCGCGGCTGTCGATCTCCCAGTCTTGATGCTCGCGCACGACGCGGGCGCGTGGCGTAACAAGTTGCAGCAATGCATGAACTGCTCGTTCTGCCTGGCGCTCCTGAACAAAGCCGATGACCGTGTTGATGATCACTACCAGCGCGATCGCCAGCGTATCGACCGCTTCGCCGAGCGCGGTGGTGATTGCGGCAGCCGCAATCAAAGTGATGACCAGCGGACTGCGCACCTGATTGAAGAGGATGGCAAGGTCGCTCGGCGGAGCTTCCTCTTCGATCTGATTGGGGCCATAGCGAGCGAGCCGGACTGCCGCTTCGCGCTGGGTGAGTCCTGCGCTGCTCGTGCCCAGCAAGCGCTCGACCTCGTCGATCGGCAGGGCATGCCAGGGCGTGGATCGTGCTTCCGCCACGCTCGTCTCGCGGGCTGCTGAGATTGCCATCAGCCTCCTCCTGCCCGCACGACGAGGTAAAGGCCGAGCAGGTAGAGAGCTAGGCGGATGGCCGCATCTGGCTCAAGGAGCCAGGTGCGGCGCTCGGCCTTGTTGAGCACCTCAATCGTCGTCAGTCCGGTCAGCAGAATCGCGAACATCGCCGCGAGTAGGACGTCTGATCCGGCTTGAGCGAGTAGTGATCCTTGGCCATGCACAGCATCGAGGACCAGCAGTATCACCATGTTGAAGCTGTTGCTGCCCAGCATGTTGCCCACGGCCAGGTCGTAGGCGCCCATTCGCACGCTCGCGAGCGTAACAGTTAGCTCGGGTAGAGTGGTGGTGACCGCGAGCAGGGCTACGCCAATGACGCCGACGGTGAGTCCAAGCCGGTCGGCGAGGTCTGCGGACGAGTGTGCGAGGGGGCGCCCCGCAATCAGGATGGCGATAGCTCCCAGTGCAAATCCGATCGAAGCGCGTTGTAGGCTGGGAGCGGTGCGCACAGCGGCTTCCGCCTCGGCTTTCGTGGCAAATGGCGGCTCTGGCCGGTTGGCATGGAGAAGCTGCATGCCGGTCACGTAGCCGATGCCGATCAGGATGGTCGCCCAGCCGAACGGGCCGATGATCAGAAGGGTGCCGGTCAAGACGCCTGCCGCGGCGATCGCGGTGAGGGAGATCGCCAGTACCCCAACGAGCGCTTGGTTGATCGCGATGCGCGTGAGGATGCGATGGCGGCGCGCAAGGAGGTCGGCAAGTGCTAGGATCGCCATGTTTGCCATGCTGGATCCGAAAAGATCGCCGATTGCTAGCGTGGGTGTGCCCTGGCGGACCGCATAGATATCAGTGGTTAGCTCTGGCAACGACGTGGCTGCCGCGACCAGAATCGCACCGACCCAGGCACCACCAAGCCCGGTCCGCTCGGCGATCGCATCGCCATAGCGGGAGAGGGCGATCCCGGCCGCAACAACCACTGCGCCACTAGCGATGAACGTCAGCCACGGATTCACGTGACTCGCTCCCACGAGTGCGCCTGCCGGAACGACGCACGGGCGGCAGGCGCGTTATGGGACGCAGGATAGAATGCCGCGCGTTGAGAGGACGTCACTGCCGGCAGCGCGGGAGCATCAGAAGCATAACAGGGTTGCCTTTGAGCGGGGTGCTAAAGTCCCCGCGCTGACCTAACAAAGCCGGCTCTGGTATTCGGGATGTCGCATCGCTTCCAGCCCTCTTTAGGAGGCGTTGTAGGTTGATCGCGGATCTCTAGGACCGCGCGCACGGGTTGAGCCTTATCCGGAGGGCAGCCAGGCAATGAAGCTCACGACCTGTGCGGCAGGCCACCGTAGCTGCCACACTTCGGATCTCATCCCGCGCGACGTCCCAGCAGACAGCATCGCACCGAGCAGATCATCATCCGGGCTAATCCCCAAGGCGTGGATCGAGCGCATCCCGCAGGCCAATGCCGACCAGGTAGAGGCTCAGCGAAGTAACATAAATCATCAGACCGGGAATGAAGACATTGGTCCAATTCGTTCGGTAAAACCGGGCTGCCTCTTCAAGCATGTTTCCCCAGGATGGCGTCGGCACCTGGACCCCAAGTCCCAAAAAGCTGATGACGGATTCGAGAATGATGACGGACGGGATGGTCAATGATGCCTGAATGAGGAGGATCGGCGTGACATTTGGCAGGATGTGGCGCAGGATGATGAGCCAGGAGGGCGTGCCGACAACGTGCGCTGCCTGAATGTATTCCCGGTGGCGGAGCGAGAGCACCTCACCCCGGATTAGGCGCGCATCTCCTGGCCAGTAGATGGCACCGATGATAAGCGCGAGCATGACCACGCCTGGTTGGTAGAGCGACGAGATCAAGATCAACAGAGCGATCGTCGGGATCGAGATCAAGACATCAACCAAGCGCATGACCAGCGCGTCTATCCATTTCCCGTAATACCCAGCGATCACGCCAAGGCCGAGGCCGAAGCCAAGCTCCGCAAGGGTGCCGAACAGCGCCACGAGCAGCGAGATGCGGCCGCCATAGGCCAGCCGCGTGAGAATGTCACGGCCATTCGCGTCGCTGCCAAGCAGATAGCCGTTCTCTCCCGGTGCGGACAGTTTCGTCTTCAGGTGATTCTCGTAATAGGTGAACCCGGTCAGGCGGGAGACGAGCGGCGCGGCAAGTGCGAAGGCGACGATCACGAGGACTATGATCAGCGCCGCCATGGCCACATGGTCCCGGCGAAACCGCAGCCAGCCCCGCCGGTAAAATCCTGGCGCCTCGCGGATACGCACCTCCTGAGAGAGGCGCGTTAGGGCAGGGCTAGCGGTCTCGGCCGTCTGGTGGGCGCTCATGCTCTCTCATTCGACCCGGATCCGCGGGTCCAGAATCCCGTAGAGGACATCCGCGATCAGATTCGCCACCATCGTCAAGACGGCAAACATCAACGTCGTGCCCATCACCAGCGTGTAGTCTCGCTGGCTGACAGCTTGCAGCGACAGCAATCCCATCCCATTCCAGGCGAAAACCGACTCGATCAAGATCGAACCGCCAAACAGAGACGGGATGGAGAGTCCGACAAGGGTCACGAGCGGTAAGAAGGCGTTGCGAAGGGCGTGCGCGAAGAGCACGGCCCGGTTCGACAACCCCTTCGCGCGCGCGGTGCGAATGAAGTCGGACTGCAACGCTTCCAGCATGGAGGAGCGGATATACGCGGACCAGACACCGATCTGAATCAACCCCAGCGACACGGTCGGGAGAATGAGATGCTTGAGCCGGTCGGCCAGATCGCCGCCCCCGCGTGGACTGGTGATGCCGGTCGCCGGGAGTGATGGCAAGCCCCATTCCCGGAATTTGAACGAGAACAGGATCACCAGCATGATGGCAAGCCAGGCATTCGGGATCGCCCATAGGGCAACGGTAGCGAGATTGGTGCCGCGGTCAAACCAACTGCGGTGCCGCGCGGCCGCGTACACCCCGATCGGAATGGCCAGCGCTAGCGCGAAGATGAGCGAGCTCGTGGTGAGCAGCAGGGTGTTGGGCATCACCGCCCAGATCCGGTCCATGACCGGTACCTGATTGTGCATCGAGCGGCCCAAGTCTCCACGGAGGAGGTCACCGAGCCACTCGACGTAGCGCACCGGCCACGGGCGGTCCAGGCCAAGTTGCGCCTCCAGGCGGGCGACATCGCTTGGGCGGATCTTCGGGTTGCTTCGCAGGTTCGTATAGGGACTGCCAGGGATGAGATTCATCAGCCCGAACGTCAAAAACGTGACCCCAAGAATCAAGGGGATCATCAGGAGGAGGCGGCGGATGATGTAGCTTCCCATGGCCGGTTAGGAGGCAGACACGCAGCGACAGGCAGCAGAAGGACCGTGGTCTATGAACCTCCTGCCGCCTGTTGCCCGCTACCTATTCCTCGATCCACAACCCGACAAAGCTTTGGTTGCCCCACGCGCTGCCGTGGTAGTTATGAACACGATCGTTATACGCGCCGATTCCCACCGAGAAGGTGAGGATGCCAACCGGTTGATCTTCGTTGACGATGTCCGCGGCTTGGATCAGCAGCTCGCGCCGCTTTTCAGCGTCAAACTCGCGTTTGATCTGGTCGTTGATCGCGTCGAGCTCAGGATTGCAATACTTCATATCGTTGAACCCGACCGGAGGCACCTGGTCGCAGCCGAACATCACGTCCTGAATGAACGTCGCATCCCAGCTAAAGCCATACAACGCCATGCGCCACTCGGCATTCGAGGTCGTCGCCTCGATCAAGGCAGGGAAATCCATTGCCCGCGGTTGAGCATCAATGCCAACCTGGCGCCACGCATCTTGCAGATAGGCGACGAGCGTGTCGTTGGTCGGTGAGCCTGCCGCATACAGCAGCTCAAACGACATCTCCTGTCCGTCTTTGTCCACGACGCCGTTGCCGTTCGTATCCGTCCAGCCAGCCTCAGCGAGCAGCGCTTTAGCCTTCTCGGGATTGTAGGTGTACTTCGTGGTGATGCGGTCGGGAGCGTAGCCGGGAGAAATCGAGGGCTGCGTGCCGTTCGCCACCTCGCCGAACCCACGGAAGATGTCGTTGACGATCGACTCCCGGTCGAGCGCCCACATGAACGCCTGGCGGACCCGCTTGTCTTGGAACAGCGGCACGCTCGGATCCAGGTTGAATTCGTAATAGGTGAAGCCGCGTTCTGGCCAGGACTGCCAGGAGAGCCCTTCGGTTGCCTCGACCGTCTCCACCTGCTCCGGCTCCAGACCGATCGTGTCAATGTCTCCGTTAAGGAAGGCGTTGAACTGCGCTTCTGCGTCAGGATAGATGCGAATCAGATACTCTTTGAAGTTGGGCTTGATGTCGTAGTAGTCCTCGTTGCGGATGAGCGAGATTTCCTGTCCCTGTACCCACCGGTTGAACTTGTAAGGTCCGGTGCCGACGATGCGCGCAGGATCCTGTCCGGTGCTGCCGGGATCGGTGGCCCACTGATCGTGTGGCACGCTCTCCCAAATGTGCTTGGGGACGATGAAGAGTCCCTGGATGTCATACAAGAAGCTGAAGCGTGGCTCTTTGGCCGTGATTTGGATCGTGTCGGGATCGATCACCTGCCAGCCGGCGACAGCATCGTTGAACGCCCCGGTGTAGGCGCTGGCGGTAGCTGGGTCGGCAAGTGCCTCCAGGCTGAAGGCAACGTCGTCGGCTGTCACATCAACCCCATCGTGCCAGCGCGCTTCTTTGTTCAGGTGGAAGGTATACGTCAAGCGGTCTGGTGAGATCTCCCAATAGTCGCTCAGACCGCCCGGCGCGGGCTCACCCGTGCGCGGATCGCTGCCGAACAGGCCCTCATAGATCAGGGTGACGACATCCAGGGACGGGCTGGATTCGACGAGGAATGGATTGACTGATTGCAAATCGCTCGTCACGCCGGTGACGTAGACGCCGTCAGTGTTCTGTGCTGGTTCATCCGTGTCGGCAAATGCAGCCTGAAGCTCGGCTTGGAATTCTTGGCGGGTTTTGCTACGAATCACGCCATCTGGGCTGGGCGTCGCGTCTTGCGCGGCTGCTGCCAGCGGTGCCACCGCGCTGAGTACCAACAGCAGTGCCAGCACTCGACGCGCGCCAAGGATCCAATACGCGCCCATCGGATATCCCCCTTGTCAGCACATACGAGGACTTCAGTCGCCCTTGAGCCAGTGAGATTGTACTATCGGGTCCGGGTAATCTTGACCGCAGTAGGGCTTTGGGATGGCGATCCAGGACTGATGGGGGAGGGCCTAGCCCTCAAGGGGCTTCGGCCGCTCCCACGTGCCAGAGACGACGCTGCGCTCGACAGCATCGAGGACCGCTTGGCAGCGATATCCATCCTCGAATGTCGGCGCGGGGCTCACCCCGGCTTTGATTCCGTCCAGCACGTCTTTGACCGCGTGCGTGAACGTATGCTCGTAGCCGATGATGTGCCCTGCCGGCCACCAGACGGCATAGGGATGGACGGGATCGGTGACGTTGATGGTGCGGAAGCCCTGCAATCCCTTCGGATCGTCGGCAAAGTAGACTTGGAGCTCGTTCATCCGCTCCAGGTTGAAGACGATGCTACCGTTTGAGCCGTTGATCTCGAAGGAGTTGTAGTTGCGCCGTCCGGGGGCAAGGCGAGTCGCCTCGAACGTCCCGGTGACGCCGTTCTCGAACCGGGCAAGGAAGGTCGTCGAATCGTCAACCGTGACTGGGCCCTTCTCGGCGGCGCCGGTTGCTTCCAAGCCGGCTCCGCCGCCGCTCGTCACCTCCAGCGGCCGCTCCTTGATGAAGGTCTGGAGCGTGCCGATGACTTCAGTGATTGGGCCAACCAGGAAGTGCGCGAGGTCGACGATGTGGGCCGCGATGTCGCCGAGGGCGCCGGAGCCGGCGGTTTCTTTGCGCAACCGCCAGACGAGCGGGAAGTTCGGATCGAGGATCCAGTCCTGCAGGTACACCGCGCGCCAGTGCCGGATCTCCCCAAGCCGGCCCTCCTCGATGATCTGCCGGGCGAACCAGACGGCGGGCACGCGCCGGTAGTTGAAGTTGATCATGTTGATGACGCCGGCGCGTCGCGCGGCAAGCGTCATCTCCCGAGCTTCCTCGAGCGTGTTGGCCAGTGGCTTCTCGCAGAAAACATGCTTGCCCGCCTCCAGCGCGGCCATCACGACCTCATAGTGCGTATAGCCCGGCGACGATACATCGACCAGGCCGATGTCGTCGCGCTTGACCAGCTTGCGGAAGTCGGTCTCATAGGACTCCCAGCCCAATTTTGCCGCGGCCTCGCGAACGGCGGATTCATCCCGCCCGCAGATCGCGCGCATCCGCGGCACCGGGTCAACATCGAAGAAATGCTTGACCTGGCGGTAAGCATTCGAGTGCGCGCGTCCCATGAACTTGTAGCCGACCATCCCGACTCCAATTTCTGCCATCGCTAGCTCCTTTTTGCCTCACAACCGGAACTCGGCGCTCGATGCGAGCCGTCAGCCATCAGCCGATAGCCGGTAGCCGATAGCCGGTAGGTGGTAGGGGAGGCACCGGTGGCCTCCCGTGCCGTCAGCGATCAGGTTTTTCGCAGCGTAGGGGCGCGATACATGGTGCCTCTATCGGCTACCGGCTATCGGCTATCGGCTGAAAGCTGACACCTGACGGCTGAAAGCTCGCACGTCGAAGCTCAAAACTCGAAGCTTCCCTGACCCCCGACCCCTGACTCCTGACCCCTCCCCAGCCCCTAGCCCCCAGCCCCTAACCCCTAAAAACCGACCCCTGACCCCTTTGTC
>JBHOQQ010000089.1:0-6701 GCA_042408955.1 Thermomicrobiales bacterium | reverse complement strand
GCTTCCCCAGCCCCCAGCCCCCAACCCCTAGCCCCTCGACTGACCCCTGACCCCTGAATCATGCGCTACGCAGTGCGAGCAGATCGAGCGAGCCCGCCATCCAGTGCATCGGCAAGCCCAGCACCACGGCCAGCTCCCGCGCGCAGACCGGCGCCACCGCATCAACCGTCAGCGCTTTCCCGGTCAGCCGAGCCAGCGACGTCACGCCACGGTCGGGGATACCGCACGGAACGATCCGCGAGAAGTACGAGAGGTCCGGATCGACGTTCAGCGCGAAGCCGTGGTAGGCCACACCGCGCGCCACCCGCACTCCGATCGCGACGATCTTCTCGTTCCCAACCCAGACCCCGGTGTAGCCCGGCACGGCGCTCGCGGCCACGCCAAAGTGAGCCGCCGTCTGGATCAGCGCCCGCTCCAGCCCCCGCACGTACTCCCGCACCCCGAGCCGCCGCTCCTCCAGGTGGATGATCCCGTATCCCACGAGCTGACCCGGCCCGTGATAGGTGATATCCCCGCCGCGATCAACGGGAAGATAGACCGCCCCGATCCGCACCAGCTCCGCCTCATCGGCCAGCAGGTGTGCGCGGTCGCCTCGCCGGCCATTGGTAAAGACGTGCGGGTGCTCCAGCAGCAGCAGCACATCTCCGATCTCCCCGCGCGCCCGCGCCGCCGCCAGCTCCTGCTGCCGCTCCCACATCGGCAGATATGGTGTCAGCCCTGGCAGCCGGACGACCGTGAGCACACCTGGACGGGCCACCTCCGCCAGGGACCGGATCGACTGCCAGCCAGGTTGAACGGGTAGCGCCACCATGGTTGCACTCCCCGCGCTCCGGCTAGGCCGCCGTATCCCGCCGCCGCAGTTGCGCGAGTTGGTCGCCCGCGTGGTAGGAGGAGCGCACCAGCGGCCCCGACTCCACGTGTCGGATGCCGAGCTCTTCGCCGATCCGCTTCAGCTCGGCAAACTCCTCCGGCGTGTAGTAGCGGTCGAGCGGCGCGTGTCGCTGCGACGGCGGCAGATACTGCCCGATCGTCACGATATCCACGTGCACCGCGACGAGATCGCGCATCACATCGACGAGCTCGTCCATCCGCTCGCCCAGCCCCACCATCAGGCCAGATTTTGTGAGGACGTACGGGTCCATTTCTTTGGCGCGGCGCAGCAGCTCCAGGCTCAGCTCATACGAATCCCAGGGCTGAATTTGCCGGAAGAGCCGCGGCACCGTCTCGAGGTTGTGATTCAGCACGTCCGGCCGGGCCTCCAGCACCATCTTCAGCGCCTCCCAGTTCCCTTCGAAGTCTGGGATCAGCACCTCCACCCCGCAGCCCGGCACCGCCTCCTGGATCGCCCGGATCGTCTCGGCGAAGATGCTCGCCCCGCCGTCACTCAGGTCGTCGCGGTTGACCGAGGTGACGACGGCGTAGCGCAGCCCCATCGCCTTCACCGCCTCAGCAACGCGGCGCGGCTCCTCGCGGTCCAGGTGCGTCGGCCGCCCCCACTTGACCGCGCAGAAGCGGCAGGCGCGGGTGCAGGTATCTCCCAGGATCATGAAGGTCGCAGTGCGCTGGTTCCAACACTCGTAGATGTTCGGGCAACGCGCCTCCTCGCAGACGGTGTGCAGGCCCAGCGTGCCCACCAGCCCCTTCAACTCCTGGTAATGCGGCCCGTGGTGCAGCCGGACCTTCAGCCACTCCGGCTTCTTCTGCCGAGGCGCGGAGAGCCGCTCGCCTCGCCCGTAGAGATGCAGCACCTGCTCGCCTGGCCGCAGCCCGTGCCGCTCTGCGTAGGCAATGACCGCCTTTTGCCCTGGATTGCGCATCCTGCGCCTCGCCTTCCGTGCATCGCGTAACGCCCGCGGCGTTACGCCCTTACAACATCCACGAGGAAGTGTACCGAGAATGCTCGAGAGTGATGTGGCAGCTCATCACGAACAGATGACTCGGTGGGAATACGCAGCTTCAACGATCTGAAACACCGTGACCAATGCTCACCCCTACTCGGCCGCCTGATCGAACGCTGTGCATCGCGCCTCTCCACCCCCGACTCGTGGATGGGTGCGATGGAACGTGCCCAGTCACTCCCAAGCGCCGCTGGCCTCTAGCTGGTAGTAGCAGCTGTCATTTCCGCCGCTTCTTCGCGCAAATCGGCGAAGAGCGCCGTGCTCAGATAGCGCTCGCCGGTGTCAGGCAGTACGACAACGATCAGCTTGTCCTGGTATTCCTCACGCTGGGCCAGCTGCCGGGCGGCGTGCGCCGCCGCGCCACTTGAGATACCCACTAGCAGTCCCTCCGTCCGCATCAGCTCGCGCGCGGTGGCGAATGCCTCATCGGCGCTGACGTGGACGATCTCATCGATCACCGAGCGGTCGAGCACGTCTGGCACAAAGTTTGCACCAATGCCTTGAATACGGTGCGGCGCTGGCTGCCCGCCGGCAAGAACTGGCGATTCCTTCGGCTCAACCGCGACAACGCGCACGCTTGGCTTGAGCCGCTTCAGCACCTGGCCACACCCGGTGATCGTGCCGCCCGTTCCAACGCCCGCCACCAGCACATCCACCTTGCCCTCGGTGTCCTCCCAAATCTCAATCGCGGTCGTCTGGCGGTGAATTTCCGGATTGGCCGGATTCTTGAACTGTTGCGGCATCCAGGAGTTCGGAATCTGCGCCAGAAGCTCCTCGGCTTTGCGTATCGCCCCGATCATTCCCTCCGACGCGGGAGTGAGGACAAGCTCCGCGCCATAGCCGAGCAGCAACACGCGCCGCTCCATGCTGAAGCTCTCCGGCATCGTCAGGATCAGGCGGTACCCGCGTGCTGCCGAGACCCAAGCCAGGGCAATGCCGGTGTTGCCGCTGGTGGGCTCGATGATCGTCGTCACGCCAGGACGGATGATGCCCCGGCGCTCGGCGTCATCAATCATCGCGACGCCGATCCGGTCCTTCACGGAATAGCCGGGACTAAACGCCTCGATCTTTCCGACCAGCAGCCCTGGCGTGCTGGGCGCGAACCGCGCCAGCCGCACCAGTGGGGTATTGCCGATCAACCGCGTCGCATCCTCGGCGATCTTCGGGCGCTGGCGACGCACGAGCGTCTCTGAAACCCCCGCCCCGGCTGTAAGCTCATCCCGCGAAAGCGTATCCGTCATGTAGTGATCGTCCTTCCTGCACAACACCACGTCCGTGGTCCTGTATCAGCCGTCAGCACACAGTTGTCGAGCACGGGCCGTGAGGAATCATTCACGAGGATGTGCGTCCTGCCGCGCTATGAAGAATAGGCCGATTGCCGGCCGCGTTATGCCAGCGCTGCTGATCGCTGATTGCTGATACCTGACGGCTGACGACTGCTACCCGGCAACTTCTCCCGTCAATCGCATTTTAGGTTGTCCTGGCTAGCAGGCTCCACGCCCCCGGCCGCCACGGCAACGCGGCCAAGCTCCTGCTGATACTCCGCCTCGCTGCCAATCCACGTTGCTCCATCGGCATAATGCTCCTTTTTCCAGATCGGAACAATCTCCTTGATGCGAGCGATCGCGTACCGGCACGCGTCGAACGCGTCCTCACGGTGCGGCGCCGAGACGGCAATCACGACGCTGGCCTCACCGACCCGGAGCGACCCGGTGCGGTGCACCATCGCAACCCGGCGAATCGCCCAGCGCGCGCGCATCTCATCACCAATCCGGCGGAGCATTTTCTCCGCCGCCGGGGCATACGCTTCGTACTCAAGCGCGGTAACCGCCTTGCCGCGCGCGGTGTCCCTCACGGTGCCGATAAACGTGACGATTGCGCCACAGCTTGGATCTGCAACGCTGGCTTCAACTGCTTGCGGATCGAGCGGCTCCGCCGTGACGCGGAAAAGCTCGTCACCTGGAGCATGCTCGCCGCCGCTCACCGGAGGGATGATCGCCAGTTCGTCGCCCTCGGCCAGCGGATGGTCGCCCGGCACATACTCTTGGTTCACCATCAGCATCACCGCTCGCCGGAGATTAGCCAAACGTGGCATTTCCGCGATGATCTGGTCGAACAGCTCGCCAGCCGTGGTCCCTGGCGCGACCTCTCGCGTTTCGGCCGCCCGGCCCAAAAGCTCCCGCACTGATGCGAAATACCGTATCTGAACGCGCATGAATCAGTTCCTTTCCAGGTTGTCGCCAGGCCTGGCCTACCAGGGCACACATCAGCCGCGCCTGGCTGGTCACGCACCGAGCCGCTCGACGACCATCGCGATCCCCTGCCCCACACCGATGCACATCGTCGCGAGCCCAAAGCGTCCCCCCGACCGCTGAAGTTCGTGGACCAGTGTGGTCAGGATGCGAGCACCGCTGGCGCCGAGGGGGTGGCCGAGTGCGATCGCGCCGCCATTGGGATTGACCTTCGCTGGATCGAGTCCGAGCTCGCGGATGCACGCGATGGCCTGAGCGGCAAATGCCTCATTGAGTTCGATGACGTCGAGATCGGCAAGGGAAATCCCCGCGCGGGCGAGAGCCGTACGCGTCGCCGGCACCGGCCCCATGCCCATGTAGGCAGGATCGACGCCCGCAATGCCACTTGCCAGAATCCGCGCCAGTGGCCGGAGCCCCAAGCGCTCGGCAGTCTGCCGCTCGACGACCAGGACGGCCGCAGCCCCATCGTTAATCCCGCTGGCATTGCCCGCCGTGACCGTCCCACCGTCGCGGAACGCTGGCCGTAGCCGCGCCAAGGCCGGGAGTGTCGTTTCCGGCCGCGGATGCTCATCGCGGTCGAACATTACCGGCTCACCATTGGGCTGGGGAATCGCCACGGGGACGATCTCCCGCGCGAATCGTCCCTCCGCCATGGCCAGGGCTGCCCGGCGCTGGCTTTCGCAAGCAAATGCGTCCTGCTCCGCCCGCGTGATTCCATATCGCTCCGCCACGTTCTCCGCGGTCTCACCCATCGACAGTGGAGGGAAGCGCGCCGCGAGCGCCGGATTCACAAATCGCCAGCCAATCGTCGTGTCGCACAACGCGTGCAGACCACGGGCAAAAGCATCCTCGGGCTTGAGCATGACATACGGCGCTCGGGTCATGCTTTCCACGCCACCGGCGATGAAGACCGTGCCTTCACCAGCGCGAATCGCGTGGAAGGCGGTCACCGCGGCTTGCAAGCCGGAGCCGCAAAGCCGATTGACCGTCTGGCCAGGCACATCGACCGGCAAGCCCGCCAGTAAGGCGGCCATGCGGGCCACATTGCGATTGTCCTCCCCGGCTTGATTGGCGCAGCCAAGGATGACATCGTCGATTAAACGAGCCTCGATGCCAGTGCGATCGACGATGGCCCGAATGACGCACGCGGCCAAGTCGTCCGGTCGCACGGAACGCAGCGCCCCGGCATACCGGCCTATTGGTGTCCGCACCGCCTCAACGATCAGCGCCTCATGCATTGCTTGCCATCTTGCCAGAAACGTGCACTCCGGTTCGATCCTCCACAACACCCGATCACACCATGCAGTATAGTCGGCTACCAAACACGGCCGGCGCTCAGGTGGCTCCACCCCTGTCCCGAGCCCAGTCGAGGGAATGGTTAAGGCGAACGCGGGAAGGACTGCCGGTATGCCCACGCTTCAAGAACTCTTGGCAGACGTTGACGATGCTCGCGATGAACTGATTGCGCTCGCGCAGTCGCTCGTGCGCATCCCGACGGTGAACACGGGCTTCATGCCAACGGGACACGAGACCGAAGCGGCCGAAATCGTGCGCGCCGCGCTGGAGGCAGAGGGCATACCCGCCGACGTGATCGAATCGGCGCCTGGCCGGGGGAATCTGGTTGCTCGCTGGCACGGGGAGGGCACGGGACCGAGCCTCATGTTTCTGGGTCATCTCGATGTGGTGCCGGTCGAGGATGAGTCGCTTTGGACCTACCCGCCCTTCGCCGCAGAGGTTGCTCAGGGCCGGATTTGGGGGCGCGGCACTGCGGATATGAAAGGCACCGTGGCAGCCGAGGTGATGGCCCTCTTGCTACTCAAGCGCCGCAACGTCACACCCCTTGGCGACTTCGTCCTCGTGGCTGCCGCCGACGAAGAGGCTGGCGGTGCCTATGGCCTCGGCTGGCTGGCACACCATCATCCGGATCTTTTGCGCGCCGATTTTGCCATTAACGAAGGTGGTGGTCATCCGATCATCCACGATGGGCGGATCACCTATCCAATTCCCTCGGGAGAAAAGGGGCGCCTCGAAGTTACGATCACTGTTTCCGGACGTGGTTATCACGCGTCGGCCCCGTGGATGGCGGACAACGCGATCTATGGCGCCCGGTTGGTGCTGGAGCGCATCAGTCATAACCGGCCCGAAGTTTCGGTGGATGCCTTGCTGTTCCGGCACATAGGGCCAGCCCTGGGCATCGATGAGCCGATCACGTCACAATCGCTTGATCGCATCCTCACCGACGTCAGCGCGCGGGATCCGATGGCCGCCTCTTGGCTGCGGGCAGCGTCGCGCATGACGATCGCGGCGACGATGATTCACGGCGGCGTGAAGAGCAACAGCATCGCCGAGTCGTGCGTCATTGTCTGTGATGTGCGCACCCTGCCGTGGCAAGACGAGGCGTACGTCGCACGCGAGTTAGACAAGATGCTTGATGGCCTCGATAACGTCCGCTATGAGATCACCACGACCGCCGCGCCAAGTGCCTCCCCGTATCAGACACCGTTCACCGAGCGCATCGCGGCCGCGACCCGCGCCGCGCTCGGCCGGGCCG
>JBHOQQ010000161.1:0-17176 GCA_042408955.1 Thermomicrobiales bacterium | reverse complement strand
TCGCGGAACTCGCCCTCGACGGTCGCCTCATCGTCGGTCGCGCCATTGGCACTGCCCGTCGTGCCGCCTGCCGTGCCCGCTGCGCCAGCCTGCTGGTACATCGCCGTGCCGACCTTGGACAGCGTCTGAACCAGCTCTTCGAGGCTGGCTTGAGCCGCCCCACGTTCTCCCGGTCCTTGTCGAGGATCTCCTTGACCGTGGCAACCTTCTGGTCGAGCTCGGCCTTGATGTCTGACGGGATGCGCTCACCGTGCTCGCGCAGCACTTGCTCAGCCTGGTAGACCATGCTCTCGGCGTCGTTCCGCAGGCTGATCGCCTCCCGGCGCCGGCGGTCCTCCTCGGCGTGCTCCTCAGCCTCCTTGATCATCCGCTGAACTTCCGCTTCGGTCAGACCTGACGAGCCAGTGATTGTGATCTTCTGCTCCTTGCCCGTCGCCAGGTCCTTAGCCGTCACATTAAGGATGCCGTTGGCGTCAATGTCGAACGTCACTTCGATCTTTGGCACGCCCCGTGGAGCCGGCAGAATGCCATCGAGAATGAACTTCCCGAGGCTCTTGTTATCCGCTGCCATGGGCCGCTCGCCTTGCAAGACGTGAATTTCGACCTGTGGCTGGTTGTCGGCCGCGGTCGTAAAGACCTGGCTCTTGCGGGTTGGGATGGTGGTGTTGCGCTCAATGAGCGGCGTCGCTACGCCTCCGAGTGTCTCGATGGACAGCGTCAGCGGCGTCACGTCTAGCAGCAGGATATCCTTGACCTCGCCACCGAGGACACCACCCTGAATCGCGGCGCCGATCGCCACAACCTCATCCGGGTTAATGCCCTTGTGCGGCTCCTTCCCGAAATACGACTGCACCTTGCGCTGGACGAGCGGCATGCGCGTCTGGCCACCGACCAGGATCGCCTCATCAATCTGCGCCTTCGTCAGGCCAGCATCCCGAAGCGCAGCGTCCATCGGCGGCACGGTCCGCTCGACCAGGTGATTGACGAGCTGCTCAAGCTTGGAGCGGGTCAACGTGATGTTGAGGTGCTTGGGGCCGCTCGCGTCCGCGGTGATGAACGGCAGATTGATCTCCGTCTGCTGGGTGCTAGACAGCTCGATCTTCGCCTTTTCTGCCGCCTCCTTTAGGCGTTGCAGCGCCATGCGGTCCTTGCGAAGATCGATACCTTCCTGCCGCTTGAACTCCTCGGCTAGCCAGTCGATGATGACCTGGTCGAAGTCGTCGCCGCCGAGGTGTGTGTCGCCGTTGGTCGCCAAAACCTGGAAGACGCCCTCGGAGAGATCAAGGATCGAGATATCGTAAGTACCACCACCAAGGTCATAGACCGCGATCTTCTCGTCGCCCTTCTTGTCCAGGCCATAGGCGAGCGCGGAAGCGGTGGGCTCGTTGATGATGCGCTCAACGTTGAGCCCAGCGATGCGCCCAGCATCCTTGGTTGCCTGGCGCTGCGAGTCGTCGAAGTAGGCAGGAACCGTAATGACGGCCCGGTCTACCTTCTCTCCGAGGTAGGCCTCCGCGTCGGTCTTCAGTTTTTGCAGGATCATCGCCGAGATCTCGGGCGGGCTATACCAGCGGTCGCCCATCTTGACCTCGACGCCGCCGTTCGCGGCCTCCCGGATCTTGTACGGCACGAGGTCCTTATCGCGCTGGACCGATGGGTCACTGTACTTGCGGCCCATGAAGCGCTTGATGGAGAAGATCGTGTTCTCCGGATTCGTCACGGCTTGCCGCCGGGCAAACCGGCCGACCAACCGCTCACCACTCGCCGTCACGGCGACCACCGAGGGGGTCAGGCGTTCGCCCTCAGCGTTTGGGATCACGACCGGCTCGCCACCTTCGATGGTGGCCATCACCGAGTTCGTCGTCCCCAGGTCAATACCAATCATTCTTCCCATGCTTGCAGGCTCCTTTTATTAATCACTAGCCGGTTGCTCAGTCGTCGTTGTTTCAGTTGTGGCGCTCTCCGTTCCGGGGGCTGGCTCCTCGACCTTGTCGCCGACCTTGACCATGGCCGGCCGGAGCAAATGCTGCCCGTGCCGATACCCCTTCTGATACACCTCGACCACGATGTTTTGGGTGCTGCCCGGCTCGGTAGCGACCGCTTCGTGGAGGCCGGGATCAAACGGCTTGCCCAGCGCCTCAATTGGGGTCACACCTTCCCGCTCCAGAAGCGCGACCAGCTTGCGCTCGATGAGGTGCACGCCCTGGACCCACGGGTGATTGCGAAGCTCGTCTGGAACGGCCGTCAAGGCGCGCTGGAAGTCATCGACGATCGGCACCAGTGCCCGCAGGAGATCCCGCGTCGCCAGCTCCCGAGCTTGGGCGCGCTCCTGATCCACGCGGCGGCGATAGTTGGCGAACTCGGCCAAGCTCCGCTTGAGCTGATCGAGGTAGCTGTCCCGCTCAGCGGTCAGGGTCGCCAGATCGGGAGTCTCGGCAGCCTCGGGGGACACCGCACCATTGGCTTGTCCGGCCGCTTCTGGTGTCACGGCCTGCTCAGCCGCCTCGCTTACGTGTTCCTTGTCGTCTGTCACCATCATGTCCTTTTCGTCGCTCGCTCCTGACCAGATCCTCGGACGCTAGTCAAGCGCTGGATAAAGATCAGAGACCAGATCGCTCATCAAGCGGGCCATATACCGCACGGTTGAAATTGCCCGGTCGTACGGCATCCGCGTCGGCCCCAGGACGCCAAGGATGCCAGTGACAACATCTTCCACGCCATAGGTTGAGACGACGATGCCGAAGCGCCGTAGCTCATCCGGCAGCGAGGCATCGCCGATAAAGACTTGCACATCGACCTTTGGCGCCAAGCGCGGCAGCACGGCTGCCAAGAAGCCGCCTCCGCGGACAAGTGCAAACAGGCACTGCAAGTCTGCCTCAGTGAGATCTGGCAATCCCACGAGGTGTTCGAGGCCAGAATGCCGCACCGCCGTTTGCTCAGCAGAATCGAGCGTGCGTAACGTTGACTCGACATGGTCCATTACAAGCCGAGTCAGCGGATCACCTCCGCGGCTCCGGCCCGCGACCTCATCAGCGGAAAGGCCGCGCAAATCGCCAGCCAAGGCATCGGCGAGCTGGCTCAGTTGCCGCTGGTCAGCCGGCTCCGGCAGGTGGATCATTACCTGGCGGACCGTGCCTTCGTAGGCGACCAGGATGAGCAAGACGAGCCGCGGCTGCAACGAGATCAACTCAAGGTGGCGCAAGCGGGCAACAGGAGTGCGCGGCGCGGTGACGACCGAGACGTTGCCCGCGATCTCGGCGAGCGTCGTTGCTGCGAGCTCCATCCAACCCTCAAGCTGGCCCTCGGCCTGGCGGAATTGATGCCGGATCATGATCTGCTCGCCAGGCGAGAGCTCGACGTTGCCCATCAAATGTTGGATGAAGTAGCGATATCCCTCCCCGGTTGGGACACGGCCACCCGACGTGTGGAGATGCTGGATGTAGCCAGCAGCCTCCAGCTCGGCCATCTCGTTCCGAATCGTCGCTGGAGAGACACCGACCGGATACCGTTCAGTCAGCGTCTTTGAGCCGACAGGGCGGCCTGAGGCGACGTATTCGTGAACGATCAACTTGAGAATCGCTCGCTGCCGTGGCGTGAGATCGCCTGCCTTTGGGTCACCAGCGGCCCGAGCGCGGGTCTCGCTGCGCTGCGTCATCGGTTGCTCCGTTGATTAGCACTCTCAAGTGATGAGTGCTAACGCCGACAGGATAGCAATGATGCGGAGGCAACGTCAAGCGGGGCGAAGATCGCGAGAGTGGCCGGTTGACCTTGGGAGGCCAGAGCGTCGCAGTGCAAGGGACGAATCACTCGAAGGCGCGCATCATTCCAAGGGCTGGCGACCCGCAAATCCGGAGTCTATCTCGTGCCAGTACATGATCCGCTCCTCACCAAGCCGCCAGCAGAGATAGACGATACGCTCGCCGCGTCGCGATGGGAAATCAACGATGCCATGGTCGAGGTCTTTGACTTCCACGCCATAGCCGGCGATTTCGCGGACACCCTGAGTTAGGCGAGTCACTAGTTCAACGATCTGTCGCTCGTACGTCAATACCTCGATGCCATGACCATTCGCGCGCATGGCTGGAGTGAATTTGGCAAGTGCGAGGCGGGCGGTATCGAGCTCCGCTTTCAGGGATTGCAGGCTTTCGAGTATGGGCGCGATCCGTGGGAGCAGAGCATTCGCTTCCTCGATAGTGAAGAGACGCGGCTGATTGCCGCTGCCGGGTGCGTTCTGCGTCATAGGCCGCGTTCCTCCGTCCGCGAGGCGCCGCCATTGCTCGTGGCTGGCTTGCCGAACACCCTCGCGAGTAGACCCGGTTTTTTCGGAGGCTTGGCGGCTTGCTCCAGCCGTTTGCGCAGGGAAGGCTCGATGCGCTTGCGATCAGCAATCACCACCTGTGCCCCTGGCGGCAATGCCTCCGGCGCGCTCGGAGTGATGACGTCCATCGCCTCATACAATCCAAGACCGCGCTCGCGCGCGTATCGCGCAGCCTCGATCATCAAGCCCATGACGGCGACGCCATCGAGATCCGAGTCAATGAGCCGGCGCACCACGCGCTCGATGCGCGCGTCCAGCAAGCGCTCTAAGTCTGGCACGAGGCGCGCCGGGATAAACGCGCCGCCCTTCATGCCGCGGGCGAGATCGAGCCGGATCGGCAACACGCGGGCAGGGGCGATGTCAAGTCCGGCGTCGATGAATAGCCGCGAAGGAGGACGCATGAGCATCCCGATGCCGCGATCAATGCGAGCCTCCCAGGCCGTCAGGCTCATGCCCGCGCAGAAGAAGCTCGGTTGCTGGGTTGCGAGCACCTGAGCCAACCCATATGTCAGTGCGCTTGCGCCGTCGCCGTCACCAGCGACGGCCCGGTCGTAACCGCGGCGTGCTTCCCCGATCACCCACCTCCACCAGGTTTCCTGATGAGGCGAGGGAGCCGCTAAGCCGTCCTTCCCCGTTACTGACAATACGTACTGGTGAACTGTTTCAAGATCGAATGGGTGCAAGGAGCAGAGTTCCATGGGGATATATCACAAGCTCATTGGGGCTTCGCGGCGCCTCCGCGGCACAACATCACGAAGTATACGCGGTGATGCCTCGCCGACGCCGCTCATTCCGCTAAGCTTGCTCCATGAAGATCGATTCATCACGTGAGGACTGCCCACAGCGAACTTTGGACCCTGATCAGCCTCAGTCTTCCTCAGCCACCTGCTCGTGCCGGGCGCTGTCCGTGAAAATTCGGCGGCCGGGACCTCGGCATCCCATTGCCGCGTTGCGGCGCCAATGGACGCCGACGCAGCACGGGACGGTAGCGACGCCACGGCCGATCCTGTGCCAGATTAGCCAGCACCAAATCGTCGGCAATAGCTGGGCTTTGCCATTCAGGACAGGCGCTTGTACACGGATCTCCTGCGCGGGAGTGCTGGAAAACATCCGAGACGACGAAGCATTTGTTGCCGAGCTGGCACGAGTCGTCCGGCCAGGTGGTCATGTCGAAATCCAAGTCCCCTTTGCTGGGCCGCTTGCCTGGCTCGATGCGTTCAACCTTTACCATTATCTTGTCGAGGTTAGCCGGCGAGGAAGCCTTCCGCGAGAAACCGATGAGGTCGGCTGGCGCCGTCATTATGCGCTGGCCGACCTCACGAGCCTTTTTTCACCGGCTTTTTGCGTGCGGGCAGTCTCGCTGTCGCGGGCTGGGATCGGTGAAGGTTGCCGCTTCGTTGCCCTGCTGGTGTTCCGCTGGCTGCTCCAGCGTGATGATCTTTATCACCGGTGCTTGCCGTTCATCCGAGCGGTTGAGCGAGCCGAGGGCGCCCTCCGGCTCGGGCGGTTCAGCACCGTGGTCACGATCGTCGCCGAGCGCGCTGTCACGAGCGAACGGGAGTCGCCCTCAGGGATTCCGGAGCGGCCACCGGCACTTCGACGGGCTTGACGTAACGATCGACCAGATCCGCCTTTCCGGCCACGCCCAGCCGTTGCATGATGAGGTCGAATGTGGCGAAGAGGCTAGACATCAGGTGGTTGCGGGTGTCTTCCGGCAAATCCCACAGCTCGCGCTTGAACGGGCCGAACGCGCGCTTGCGCGTCGTGTAGAAGAACTGGGCATCGGTCTGACCTGGCTTGCGCTCGTCGGCGTGATGCTCGGCAAGATACGCGTACATGCGCTCTCGCAGCTCGGCAGGGAAGGCAGGGCTATCGAAGAGCTGGTTCTGAAACGCCGTGGCGAGATGCACTTCGATGGCGTTGGCCTCGGCGAACTTATTGAACGCCCACTCCGGCAACGTTGAAGCGCCGTGCTGAACGGCGCCGCCTAACCCGTATTCTTCGCGGGCCGCTTTGGACAACGCAGCTAGCGTATCGAAATCAACGCTGACTTGGGCAATCGAGCCATCCGGTAGGACGACACCGCCGTGGCTCGTCCCAGTCTGAACACTGATCTTGCTGATTCCAGGAAGCGGACGTCCAGCGGCAGCGCTGCGGCGGCTCAGCTCGTCGCGATATCCCTCCATGAAGCCGTGGAGATCGTCAACCGTGCTGTTGCGGCCGCCCACTTCTCCGATTTCGCCACCGATTGAGATGGTTACTCCCTTGGGCTCAATCGAGCGAATGTACTCGGTCAGCTCCGCCGTGTGGACATAGTTGCGCTCTTGCTGTTCGCGGACCGTGGGCCGGGAGAGATCAACTAACGTCGAGGCATCAATGTCGATATTGAAGAAGCCAGCGTCGATCGCTTCTTTGGAGAGGTCCTTGACCTTTTGGATCTCTCCAGCGGGATCCTTGGCGTAGTTCTTGGCGATGGCTTGGAAGTGATCGCCTTGGACGAAGACCGGTCCGGTGTACCCGGTCTTGATGGCCGCGGCAAGCACGGCCGAGGCATATTCGGCGGGACGCTGCCAGGTGTAGCCCATCTCGGACCGAGCGATTTCGAAGATGACGATCTTCGTCTCGTTCTTCATCGCGGCTTGGAAGACCATTTGGGCCGTGTCGTAGGTCAGACCACGGATATTGATCGCTGGGGTTGTCGCATGGCTGTACGCGTTCTTCCCGGCCGCCATATAGAGATCGTGGATGGATGCCGGAATGGCGCCGAGCCGTACCGCGGCGGCGCGGATCAGCCACCGGGCGGCTTCACGGAGATCCCCGTCGGCAAATGTGGCGGTTGCGACAAGCCGGTCGAGTAGACGAGACCGGAAGGTTGTTGCGTCTTCAATGGCCACAGAGCTTTCATGGACGGTGAGCACGCCCTCAATCGCTCGGTGAAGCTCAGCGAGGTCTGCATAGGGCAAGCGAGCCATCGCTCATGCCTCCTTTGTTCATCATCGCGATAGACGCATAGCGCGTCGTGTCACAGCGACCGGCTGCTGGTCTTGCCGGGCTCATCGGAATGATACGGGAGCGAAAGAAACGGCGTGGCCACGGCTCTCACACCGTGGCCACCATAGAGCGCGGAGATCGCAAATTGCTACTGTGCGATTAGGGTACCGACCATACCTGCTTCTTTATGGCCTGGCACGTTGCAATAAAACTCGTAGCTGCCAGCGCTAGCGTTGATTGTGAATTCCTTGGTTTCGCCAGGATTGACATTGACACTGATGTTCAGAGCGTCGATCGAGAAGTTATGCGGCAGAGCTCCCTGGTTGTGAAGAATGACCTTCACATCCGTACCGGCCGGGATCGTGATCTGCGCCGGGTCAAACTGCAGCTCGGTCGGCTTGCCAGCAGTCACGGTGATCTCGGTTGCCGCGGCGGCTCCGCCTGCCGGTGATGCGGCTGGCGAGGCGGCCGGAGAGGCAGCGGGCGACGCCACGACCTCGGGAGAGGCTGCGGCGGCGGGTGAGGCAGCGGGCGATGCGGCAGGTGACGCCGCGGGAGACGCCGCCGGTGAAGCGGCTGGTGTGCCCACGGCCGCGCCCGTCGTTGGCGTCGGCTGCGCCGCCTGGGTTGGAGTAGGTGTTGGAGCTTTCTTCTCTTCCTTTCCACAAGCAGCCAGCGCGATGATCGCCACGAGCGCGACCATCACCAACGATATTCCGCGTTTCAGCATCTGAGTCATCCTCCGTACGCCTTGCCGCCGGCGCTCGTTACGACCGGCGCAACACCTGGCCACCCGCGGACCATCCGCGGCACCGCCTAAAATACTTGCTCACGCAAGAGACATGCCCGCGCCGCCGAAGGTTCAAGCGGCCTTCCTGCCGGGCGCATTGTACAGGTAATCGCATGGTGTGCGTGTCAGGAAAACCCCCAATCCCGCATGCACGCTGTAGCAGGGGTCAGCACCACCCGGCGCTCGAACGATGAGACCCCAATCCCGCATGCACGCGTAGCAGGTTTGTGAGACCATCTCATCCGGCGGCATGAGTGATGCGCTGATGCGATACCAAGCGAGCGCGGGAGGAAAACAAACGTGGCGGCTGTGGTTCCACAATTTGGCCAACGGTCCAGAATTCAGGCTGGAACGGTCGAACTTGCGGTCACCGTGTACGGCGATCACGCCCAGCCACTCATCCTGCTCCACGGAATCGGCTCCCGCGGTATTTCTTGGTTGCCCATCCTCGAACCGCTTTCCGCACGGTTCCAGCTCATCGTGCCGGACTTGCGGGGTCATGGAGATTCGGACAAGCCGAGCACCGGCTACCTTGTCACAGACTACGTAGCCGATCTCAACGCGCTCATCACCGCGCTGCGCCTGCGTCGCCCGGTGATCGTTGGGCATTCTCTTGGCGCACTGATTGCCCTGGCTTGGGCAGCACGCCATCCGGAGGAGGCAGCGGGGATCGTGCTGGAAGACCCGCCGCTCCGACCTGATCCACAAGCGCCGGCGCGCCTAGATGGCTGGCTCGCTCTCGCGCAGACTCCCGTTGATGAGGTCGCCCGGCGCTTCAAGCAGGAGCATCCTGACTGGAGCGACGAGGCTTGCTTACGCCGGGCGCAGAGTATCACCGGCACGGCGCCAGCGGTATTTACGGAGATGCGCGAGGTGGCGGAGCGCGGTGAGGCATTCGTGCCGTTCGAGCAGCTTTCCGCGGTTCAGTCTCCCATCCTACTTGTTCACGGTGAGCTGGTGGCCGGAAGCGCAACGCATCCGCGAGACGTGGAACGGATTCGCGCGATCGCTCCGCGCTTCAAGGCGGTCCAGATTCCTCAGGGCGGCCATTCTCTGCACCGTGACCACACCGAAGCATTTTTGGCCGCAGTGCTTCCATTCCTTGACGAGTGCTGCGCTTCGCTTTGACCGCACGCTTGGAGTCGCTGGGGTGGGAGCAGAGTCGCCAGTACGGACTCGGGTACTCGGGATACCGGTCGATCTCGTTGACCGGGAAACCGTTCGTAACCACATCCAGCAGGCGCTCTGCGGTAGCCAGCAGCCGCGCTGCCTGCACCTGGTCACGCTGAATCCAGAATACGTCATGATGGCACGGCGCGAGCCGGCCTTCGCCGAGGCGATCGAGCGCGCGGATCTCATCACCGCCGATGGCGTAGGTATCGTGCTTGCCCTGCGCCTGCTTGAACGGGAGAGCGCTCGCCGCGTGCAGCGCGTTACCGGGGTTGACCTTCTCGAATGGCTGGCTGCAGAGAGTGCTGTGACTGATGCACCCCTGTTCTTGCTGGGTGCTGGCCCTGGGGTGGCAGCGTGCGCGGCTGCAAAGCTGGCTGAGCGGTATCCGGGCGCAAGAATCGCGGGCTGGTGGTCCGAAGGCACACCGAAGCCCGCGGATGACGCGGCAAGCCTCGAGCGTATCGCGGCAAGTGGCGCGCGGTCGGTGGCTGTCGCCTATGGAGCGCCGGGCCAGGTACTCTGGATTCTGCGCAACCAGGCTGCACTTGGCGACATGGGAGTTCGGGTGGTGGTCGGAGTCGGCGGCGCGCTCGATTTCGTGGCTGGGGTGACGCCACGTGCTCCCAGGTGGATGCGCGCGGCCGGGCTTGAATGGTTGTTCCGATTGGCGCGCCAACCGTGGCGCTGGAGGAGGCAGTTGGCGCTCCCGATGTTTGCGCTGGCCGTACTGCGCGAGTGGCTTGCTCGCCAGTGGCGTCGCGGGAACCGGCCTGGAAAGTATGCGCGCCCCAAGTAGCCGACACCCGCGATGCTGGCCGCCTGTCAGCCCGCTCATGAACCATTCTGGTGCGCCTGCCACTCCTCTCTCCGAGCTAGCGCGAGGAATGGCGTATCCTTTGAGGCCAAGCGTGTGAGGCCAAGCGTGGGCGACGCTGGGTGCGCTGAGAAGTGTTGGAACCAATGGAGACGACAGAGGATTCCCCGGCCGTCACAGGCGAGGTGCAATGTAGCTACCACCCAGGGGTCATGACGCGGTTGCGCTGCTCCCGGTGTGGCAAGCCGATTTGCCCACGGTGCGGCGTGCGCACACCAGTCGGCTTACGCTGTCCGGATTGCGCGGGTGTACGCGGCCTACCGACCTACCGGACGAGCGCTACATCGCTGGCGCGGGCAGCAGCGGCAGGGGTTGGCGTGGCGATCGTGGTCGGGGTCCTCTGGGGACTCATTCCCGAGTGGAATTTTTATCTCATGCTGCTGCTTGGCTTCGGTGTGGCTGAAGCGATGGCCTGGGCCGTGCGCGGCAAACGAGGCCGTGACCTTCAACTGGTCGGATTTGCCGCCATCATCACCTCGCTGGTAGTTGGACGGGTCATTCTCGCCTGGCGTCTGGGAATTTCCTGGGAGCTCATCAACGACCTTGCACCGGGCGTTGAGGATGCGCTCTACCTCACCATTTTCCCCGATGGATTGTTCGCGGCGCTTGCGCTGCTGATCGTTTGGTACCGGTTCAGGTAGGAACGGTGCCGGTTGGGCTTCCAGTGATGGCGCCAAACTCGTCGGACGTGCCGGACGGCGACCGAGCGGATCGGATCGCGGCTGGCGCAGGCGGAGCAATCGCGGGCGCGGCAATCATCATCATGCTGGGCAACATCCTCAGCCGCGTGCTCGGCATGGCGCGGGAGCAGCTTGCCGCTGGGCTGTTTGGCACTGGCGATGCCATCGCCGCGTTCACTATCGCCGACAATGTTCATACCCTCCTGTTTGATCTTCTGATCAGTGGCATGCTCCAGGCCGCGCTGGTACCGGTCCTCGCGCAATGGTCTGCTCCTGATCCGGAAACACGCCATGAATTTCGCCGCATCGCGGGAGCTTTGGTCACCCTGGCCGCTCTCGTTGCTGGTGGCGTCTCCGCCGTAGGCATCCTCTTCGCTCCGGCCGTCGTTCGACTCATGACGGCGCTGAGCGGCGAGCATGCTCACGATCCGGCGACGACAACGCTCACTATCTCTCTTGTTCGCCTCATTCTGCCGGCCGTGGTCTTCCTCGCGTTGGGTACTGTCCTGATGGGGACGCTCTACGCGCTTGAGCGAGTGACAGCGCCTGCGCTGTCGGTTGCGGTGCGCAACGCGGCCATTGTCATCGCCATGCTCCTCCTTGCTGGTCAGATGGGCGTCAAGAGCATGGCGATCGGCGTGGTTGCCGGGGCGATGGCGATTGCCATCATGCAAATCCCGCCTCTGGCTCGAGCGGGTGCCTTGCCACGCCCTAATCTCCAGATCTGGCACCCGGCGGTGCGGCGCATCTTGCGGCTCTATGTGCCGATCTTCGTCGGCCTGCTCGGGAACACGGTAGCGGTGGTGGTTGACCGGAACTTGGCATGGGGAGCCGAGCGCGACGCCCTGGGAGCCATGCGCTACGCGACAACACTCGTGCAGCTTGTGCTCGGGTTGGTTGCGGCGGCGATCTCTCTCGCGGCCTTGCCCACGCTCTCCCGGCATTTCACGTCCGGGGATGACGAGCGCTTCCAGGCAACGCTTGGGAAAGCGCTGGCGATGACCACGGTGCTCATCTTGCCGGCAGTGCTCGGACTGGCCGCCATATCCCGGCCGACCGTTGATCTCCTCTTTCGGCATGGTGCCACGGACGAGGCTGGGGCGCGGTTGATCGTCACCGCGCTTCTCGGTTACTTGCCGGGCACCCTCTTCGCTGCCTACGATCAGATTCTCATCTTCGCGTTTTATGCCCGGCAAAACACGAGGACTCCTGTGATCGTGGGCGTGCTTGCCATTGGTGTGTATTTCCTCGTCGCTCTCACCCTCGTTGGCCGCCTCGGCATGCTTGGCCTGGTCCTGGCGAACTCGGCGCAATTTGCTGCCCACGCGTTTGTCATGTGGATCCTCGCGCGGCGGGCGCTCGGGCAACTCGGAACACCAGAGCTATGGGCGACTCTGCGGCGGTGCCTCGGCGCGGCGCTGACGATGGCTGGCATGGTATTGCTGATGTGGAAAGCGCTCGACGCCGTTCTACTCACGGGGACGTCGGCGTGGCTCCAAGTCGGCCGGGAGCTTTTGTTGGTCGCAGCGCCGGTCGCGGCCGGCGCGGCATGGTATGGTGGGGCGCTTCATCTGCTGCGTGTCGAGGAGATTGGCACGCTCCGCCGCGCGCTCCTCGCGAGAGCTTCCCGTGGCTGAGCGTGCCAGTCTGGTCTTTACTCCCCAAGGCGAAACGGGGGATAACGGTCGGTGACCAGGGTCAGCGCGTAGCCGATGACGCGGTTGTTCCAACGAAGCGTGCCTTCGACGAAGGTGAAGAGTTCGCGGGGGTAGCGTGCTGTGAACAGAATGGCGAACCAGGCGATGACGACCGCGGCCAGTGCGAGCCAGCCTAACACGAAGAGCACGACGTAGTGAGGCAGGGCAAGCAGCCATTTCACCAGCGGTAGCCAGCGGTTCAGGTCTTGCTCGACGTGGGGATAGTCGTAATCGAGGTGAACGGATTGGTATTCATCAGTCGAGGGATAACGGTCGTCCATCAGGGCAAGATACGCGATCACGCGGTTGGAAAAGCGCATGAGTTCTAAGTTCCAGTCGAACCACCAGCGCGGATATTTCTGCCGGAAAAGGATCATCAGGAGTGGCCCAGCGAAGAGGATGCCCCCTGCACCGGCGATCGTGAGACGATCACCATCGGTAGTGGATTGCCAGGTTGAGCCTGATACCGTGCCGAGAACAATGAGGATCGGAATGGCGACAAAGATACGGAAGATGGTTGTCAAACGGTTCAGCGGACGGTCGGGATAATCGACAGCGAAGCGAACGGGGTACCCTGGTTGATCCATGGCCTATCCCTTCCCGGTTTCCATGCCCAAACCTGCCGAAGATTTCGTGCGTGATGATAACCCGTTGTCCCACCGATCCCCAGCGCAAGCATGCCGTACATCATGCCATTGGTCCTGTGCAACGAAACGAGGGATCTCTCAGCGTCGTGTTGTTTAGGAAATGTGCGATCGGCGAGCAAATCACGTTGGGCGACGAGATCTACCTCCGGTCTGACTTGAGCAGGTTACCGACACGCCGGCCGATATAGGCTTCCGCGATCCGCCGCGCTTCGTCCTGTACCTCACGTAGCGGAACTCCGGTGTCTCGGGCGATCCGTGCGCAATCGTCGTATTCCGGCATGACGTCGATGATTCGTCCATGCCAAACCCGGAGCTTGACCCGTACGTCGCCCCAGCGGGTGACCACGGTTTCGATGTGCCGATCGGCTTTGGTCCGGTCAATCGCAATGGTGCGAACGCCGAGGGTGGTGCTATGTAGGATGAGCGTCTCGGCAAGTTCGGACCGGCGAGAAGCCGGGCCAAGAACACTGACGACGATTCCGGGCCGTCCCTTCTTCATGACCACAGGGGTGAGCCAGACGTCGAGCGCACCATTCTCGAAGAGCCGTTCGGCTAGCAGCTCGTACGCTTGCGGGTTCATGTCGTCGATGTTGGTCTCCAGCAGGATTTCTTGCTCGTCGCCGCTCATACCACCAGCGATGGGCTCGCCAATCCAGAGCCGGAGGGCGTTGGGCCATGGCAGCTCCCGTGTGCCAAATCCGTAGCCGACGCGGGTGGGCGCGAATGGGGGACGCGCAAACAGTGCGACGGTGGTCAGGATTGCAGCCCCGGTGGGTGTTAGCAGTTCGGCTTCGACATGCTCGTAACCTGGGACTGGGCCGAGGGTCGGCGCATGGGCGAGCTCAAGGAGCTGAGCTGTCGCAGGCGCCGGCACAGGGAGGATGCCGTGCGCGGCCCTCACGAAGCCGGAGCCGAGCCGAAACGGACCGCAATACACATGCTCGATTCCAAGAAGCGCCAGGCCAATACACGCGCCGCAGATGTCAACAATCGCATCGACAGCCCCAACCTCATGGAAGTGCACCTCCTCCGGCGCGATGCCGTGCACGGAAGCCTCGGCGTGGGCAAGGCGCTCGAAGATGGCCAGTGCTTGTTGCTTCACCTGGCTGTCGAGCCCGGACAGCTGGATGAGGGAGCGAATCACCGGCCAGGTGCGCGCCGGCTGGTCGTCCGTCACCTTGACCTGAATCCGGGTCCCAGTGATTCCATGCTGCTGCGCCGGCTCTGCCTGGAGGGCAAAGCCGGTGATGCCGAGCTTTGTCAGCTCCTGGCTTACGGCATCGATGGAGAGGCCGGCATCCAAAAGGGCTCCGAGGATCATATCCCCGCTGGCCCCGGAGAATGGATCGAAATAGGCGATCGCCATCGCATCTTGTCCTTTCGTGGCAATGACACTGCTGCCATCGGCCGTGAGGTGCGCCGTCGCTCGGGGCGCAACGTTCGATGCAAGCTCGCTGGCCCGAATGCATCGAACGCTCGCGCTGACTCTGTTACTATCACGTCGCACCGGAGAACTTCGACCGCAACGGGAGGGCGAGGAGCTTTATCATGTCTGCGAGGACAATCGCGAAGGAATCAGCGGAGGCACCAGCGCGCGCGTTCGGTGGCCAGTCGATGTGGGCGCCGTTGCGCCGGGTGATGGTCCGCCGTCCAGCCCCGCCGGCAACTTCGGATGACTGGCGAGCCTTTGGGTTTCTCCATCCGGTTGACCATGACGTGGCGGAGCGCGAGCATGCGGCCTTTCGCTCGATTCTGGCCGACGAGGGAGTCGAGGTCATCGAGGCCGGACCGGACGCACCTGGCCAGCTCGACGCGATTTTCGCCTACGACCCTTCGCTGATCACCGACCATGGTGCGATCTTGCTGCGCATGGGCAAGGAGCTTCGGCGGCAGGAGACCGCGTTCCATGCGGAAACCTACCGCGAGCTTGGCATCCCGATCGTGGGCCAGATTGTTGAGCCTGGCACGGTGGAAGGGGGTGATTGTTTCTGGCTCGATGAGCGGACGCTCGCGGTTGGCCGGGGCTACCGAACGAACCAGCACGGAATTGGTCAGCTGCGCGCGCTTCTGGCTCCCGACGGTATTGAGGTGCTGGCGTACGACTTGCCACACTGGCGCGGTGCGTCCGAGTGTCTGCACCTGATGTCGCTTGTCAGCCCTGTCGCACCGAAAATGGCGGTTATCTTTCCGCCGCTGCTGCCGGTGGCGCTCATGCACGAGCTCATCGAGCGATCCTGGCGGCTCGTCGAGGTGCCCGAGGAGGAGTTTGATTCACTCGGCTGCAATGTGCTCGCCTTGGCACCTGGGCACTGCGTGCTTCGCGAAGGAAATCCAATCACCCAGCGCCGCTTGGTTGAGGCTGGCTGTGAGGTGCGTTTGTACAAAGGAGACGAAATCTCGCTCAACCGGGCTGGCGGTCCAACGTGTCTCACCCGTCCCTTGCTGCGTGAGGCCGGCCGCGACCGATGATACCTTGACGAGGTGACTGGTTTTTCGTTACGTTCCGCGTCACACCGTTGGTGGTACAGGAGTGTGGCAACGCGGCACGCTGGTGTGTCGCCAAAATTCATGTCGATGAGGAGCAGAGCATGAATAGCGATGACCAAACGAAGTCACCGGATGACCGGACGAAGGAGCTGATGCGGCTGGAACCCGCGGAGGTTATGGATCGGTACCGGGCAGGGCTTCTTACTCGCCGCGACGTCACGAAGCTGCTCGGGGCGATTGGGCTCGTCTCGCTCGGAACGCATCTTTTCGGGAAGGACGCAAGCGCGGCGACCGAGCTCAATGCCATCGTCTGGGAAGGTTACACGGACGAGTCCTTCGCAAAGAAATTCGAAGAAGAGAACGACGCCAAAATCAATTCGACGTTCATGTCGTCATCTGACGATGCGTTTGCGCAGCTCCAAGCTGGAGGCGGCGCAAATTTCGATCTCGTCTCGGCGTCGAACGATCTCACCCAACGGCTCGTTGATGCAGGGTTGGTCCAGCCGCTCGACACATCCCGCCTGAAGAACTACGAAGACCTTTACGAGCAATTTAAGCGGCCGCCTTATATCACCTTCAATGATCAAGTTTACGGCGGTAATTTTGCCTGGGGACCGACGCTGATGCTCTACAACACCGAGGAGATCACAACGCCGCCCGATTCTTGGAGCGCGCTGCTCGATGAGCGGTACAAGGGCAAGATCGCGACATGGAACGCGCCGATCCAAATTGCCCAGTACGCGTTGCTGCTCGATCCCAAGCCGGAAGACCCATATGTGCTCACGGACGAGCAGCTTGCTCAGGTCAAAGACATCTTGGTCAAGCAGCGCCCGCTGGTCCGGGCATACTGGAACTTCGGTGGCGAGCTTGCCGAGCTCTTCGTGAACGGCGAAGTCATCATTTCCGATGCCTGGCCGTATGTCACGCTTGGTGCAAAGGAGGGCGGCGCTCCGGTTGCCGAAGTTTGGCCGAAGGAAGGCGTGACGGGGTGGTCTGACTCTTGGATGATCACCGCCAAGGCCAAGAACGTTGATCTTGCCTATAAATGGATCGACTACATGCTTGGTCCGGATGGCCAGCTTGGCGTACTCAAGAACAACAATTACGCGATCACCAATAAGAAGGTGATCGAAACGCTCGACCCCGAGATTCGGAAGGCCCTCTACATGGACAACATCGAAGAGGGGTACAGCCGGATCTTGATGTGGAAGAACGTGCCGAACATTGACAAGTGGCTTCAAGTCTGGCAGGAAGCCACAGCCGGGTAAGAGCAGTCAGCGAGCTACAGTGCCGCGCCTGCAAGGAGCATTGCAGGCGCGGCACAGCCGTGGCCCGGCTCGCCAGATAGGGTTGTTTTATGTCGACACTTGTTCCAGCTCGTCGCCGGGTGCGCCGAGCGGAGGACGCGACGCGGGTTGGCCTTGCGCCGGTCCTTTTGATCACCCCACCGCTGGCGTGGATGACGTTTTTCTACGTGATCCCGCTGGGGATTCTGCTTGTCTATGCCTTTTGGTCGGTC
>JBHOQQ010000160.1:0-15576 GCA_042408955.1 Thermomicrobiales bacterium | reverse complement strand
GTCAAGGGCGGCGTCACCGGCACCACCGACGGCGGTTTCAATCCCCACCCTGCTCAAAAGCAGAGTGCAACATCAATGGGCCGTGGTGCTGATCCAGGGCCTCCAGGAGTTTCAATCCCCACCCTGCTCAAAAGCAGAGTGCAACTCGCTGCCAGATTGCCCGTGACCGCGATCGGTTCCCGGTGCAGCACGAGTTTCAATCCCCACCCTGCTCAAAAGCAGAGTGCAACGTGATGACGGCAGGAGCGGTGGGCATCAGCTCTCCACCTGTTTCAATCCCCACCCTGCTCAAAAGCAGAGTGCAACGGCGCAAATCCTTGGCAATTCTGGGTAATTTCCCCTCCTTTCCGGCCGCGCGGCGGCTGCGCCACCCCGCCACACACCCCACATTCGCCACCAGCACCCACCTTCCAGCCCTTCGCGGTGCGCGAACCTCCCCCTATTTTCGCCCCCACACCAGGTTCGCGCAACACTTCGGTTTCCGAATCATCAGATGATCAGCGGCTCGCGGAAATCGTGCGGCGGCTCCACCCCGTACACCCGCACCAGCCGCTCCCGCGGCCCGGGCAGCCGGTAAATCCGCAACCGGTCCTGGTTCTCATCCATCACCCGCAGGAGCCGGTCCTCCAGCTCCTCCAGTTGCGCCTCCGTTACGCGGCACTCGAACACCGAGTTCTGCACCCGCTGCCCAAACCCTAAACAGATCGTCGCTACCTTCCTCAGACGCTTCCGCCCAGCTGCCGTTTCGGTGTTGACATCGTACGCCACAACGATCTCCATCATCGTCCCCTGCACCTATCGCATGAGGAATGGCGGGTAGTGCGCCAAATCATCACGCAAATGCCTCGCCAGGAGCCGCGCCTGGATGTGCGGAATGAGCCCCAACGGAATCTTGCGCTCCAGCACTCGGTGCTCCACCTCCTCCTCTTTGCGCTTCTGGTACGCCACCAGCACCGTCCGCCGTCCTTGGTCGTTCAAATAGACCGCTCCGGCCGCAACCTCCGCGCCAAGCGCCTCGTCCACCTCGCCATCCGGTGTCCACCACACAAAATCATCCGGCCCAAGCTGCTTCCGGTTCACCAACGTGAGCGCCAGGCGGTCCGCCAGCGCCGGCCGCAGCTCCTCCATCACCTCGAGCGCCAGTGCCGGCCGCCCAGGCCGCAGGGCGTGAAAGAAACCGACCTGCGGATCGAGTCCCACCCCCTCCAGGGCAGCCGTGCAATCAATCCGCAGCAGGGTGTACAGGAACGACAATACCGCGTTGAGCGGATCACGTGGTGGCCGGCGGTTCCGCCCATTCATAGCGAAGAGATCGCGGCGCTCCCGCACCATCAAAGGGAACACACGGAAATATGTCCGCGCTGCCTCACCCTCGTCGCCACGAATCAAGTCTAAGTCTTGCCGAAGCGGCAAACGCCCCACGATCTCCGCGATCCGGTCTGCCGCAGCCCGGAGCGCCAGCGCATCCTCCCCGGCACTTTCCCGCGCCGCCCGCAGCAGCACATGCCGCGTATTGCGCAGCTTCCCCGCCACTAAGTTTCGGCCGATCGCCGTCCGCCGCGCCTCATCGCTGAGGGCCAGGTGCTGCGAGCGGCGCAAGAGCACGTTCCCGCTCGTCTCTCCCTCCATCCGCGCCTTGAAGCGCCCATGCTCATCGAGCCAGACGACGCTGCGTCCGTCCTCCGCGCAGCGGTGCAGCAGCGCGGTGCTGATGAGCACGTCGCCAAAGCAGACGATGGCGCTCAGTTGCAGCAGCGGCACTTGCAGCTTGAGCTCACGGCCTACCTCGACCCGCAGCGTGTCGTGATCCAGGTGGACATACGCCCGCGGGGTGGTCACATAGAGGGTGTTGAGGAGCTGGCGCATAGTCCCTCCGTCCGCCGTGCAGTGCGGTCACTCGTCGTCGCACCGGAACAAGGCGCCCTGAAATCCGCGGATACGCGCCGGATTGGCCGTCACCGAGGGCAGACATGCTTCGAAGAGCGCGCAATCCGGGCAGCGCTCATCGTTTGGCGCTGGGGGGAGCCGCGTTCCGGCAAGCATTGCCCGCACGGCTTTCGTCGCTTCCTCGACGAGCAAGCGCAACCCTTCATCGAACACCACAGTCCGCCGCGCTCGTGAGCTGTAGTAGTAGATTGCCCCCGCGGGCACCGGCCGGCCGAACATTTCCTCCAGGCAGATCGCCTGGGCGCACAGCTGCAGCGCCTCGTGCACCCAGTAGCGGCGCCGGCCAGCCTTGTACTCCACAGGGAAGGGCGTCCCCTCGTGAAACTCAATCAGGTCCGCCTTCCCTGTCAGCCCCAGCCGGTCGGACCAGAGCGGCATCCCCCGCACAACGGGAATGCCATCCTCCGTGCCCAGCCGCCCTTCGTGAACCAGCCGGTGCACGCGCTGGCCGCGCATGGTGTAGATGTTCTCGTCATCGGTACGGTCCAGGTGGCGCAAGGCGCACTGCCGCTGGCAATAGCTCCAGTGCTCCAGTGCCGAGATCAGCACCAGCTCGTGATCCTGCCACTCCATGGTCCTGCCTTCTCTGCCACCGCGCTCGGAGCGTCATCCCGCGAGGAATCGCTTGTCGCCGGTGCCAAAGGCCGGCACGCGCCGGATAGGGACCCGGTACTGGGCCGCAATCTTTCCATGCGAAGCACCGTGACGCGTCGCTCCCCGTGGCATGCCGGCGACACTGCGGCCCTCTCCAACGGCTGCCGGCTTTAGCCGGGTTGGCGCGCTGTGCGCGGGGGCCACACCCCCGCGCCAGGCCGGCGTGCGAACCGGGAAAGCTCCAAGTTACCCAACCAGCCGCTTGAACGTCACACCTTGCGGCAAGCCAGCGTCATCAATGGCGACCTGATAGTCGGTAAAGGAGCGCGGCGCGACCACGCCCGGCCGGCGGCTGACCGCAACGCGCGCCAGCAGCTCGTGCGCCGGGGCGTTGCCGTAGGGGCTCTCATGGCTGAAGACGTACAGGCCGCGGCATGCCATCAGCCCGCGCGATGCCGACCGGTCCAGGTCCCACATCCGCGCCAGCGCCTCCCAAACGATCGCCAGGTCCTCGCTGGAGAAGCCGGTGCTCTTCGCAAAGCGCGGGTTGTAGAACACGTGCGCGCGGTAGAGCCCATACGGCACCATCGCCTTGCGGCCCATCTCCGTCCGCTTGCCGCCCTGCTCCTCACCCTCTGCGGAAACCATGCGCGCATCCTCTGGCCGGGTGATGGCGATCCGCGTGATCGAGAGATCGAGTGGCACGATCGGATCGATACTGCGGGCAAACGTCAACTGCACGGGACCGCGCACTTGGCCCGCGTTCACCCCGGTGCTCATCACCGCGCCAAAGGTGCGCACATCAAAGAAGTTTTCGCACATCCACGCGCGGGCGGAATCAATCTCTTGTGGAGCTTGCTTGTTGCCTCGCACCGGTATCCCAAGCGCCTTGTACGCGCGCTCATGCAGGCTGTTGAGTGCCTCCTGGCTCTGGACGTAGATCTTGTACCGCGCCTCCGTGCCGCGCGTCGCATCCACCCAGTCGCGAATCTTGCGCTTGATGGCGACATCGGTCACCAACCCTTGCATCGTCTCGGGATCGACGCGCGGCAGATTGCCCGCATCCGGATCGCCATTCGGGTTCCCGTCGGTGACGTCGAAGAGCAGGACGGCCTCGTGCCGCCGGCCCGCATCCAGATAAACCTCTCCATTGACCGACATGCTGCTCATGGATCTTCACTCCTTGTGATGTTGCCGCTGGCCGTGCGCCAGCGTCCGTTCTCCCAATGCCGACTATGCGGCCGCGCACCACGCCTCCCGTGGCCGCAGCGCCCAGTGCCGCTCAGTCGCGGCCCGATCCTCGCTAAACTGCCTCGCCTGCCCCTCCAGCGGCGTCCAGCGCTCCTGCTCCCGCGTCTTCCCGCTCGGCCGCGCGCTCCAGCCGCGCCCGCCGGTCGGCCGCCCGCTGGTGGTAGAAGCCCAGCGCGAAGAGCCCCTGCTCCTGGAGCGTCAGCGTGGCCGGGAACTCGCGCAGCGGCTCAAGGATCTCCTCCAGCCGCCGCTCCAGTGCCAGGTACGCCCCACGGCTTCGGTCGTCCTTGCGCAGCTTGCTCAAGTGCGCTTGCGCCCCGTGCAACAGCGTCCCGAAGACCGACGCCGGCGCCGACGACGCTGAGCCGTAGAACCGGTCGACGATCGTCGTATTCGGATTCCCCAGTGCGCGCGACTGGATCGCGTCCAGCACAGCAAGTAGCCGTCCACACAAGTAGGCCGGCTCACGGTTGCTCAGATCGAGCTCGGTCATCCATCTGCTCCTTTCCCCGTCTGCTTGCTCTTGCGAGCCCAACACCAGCTTGATCAGCACCGCGCGTGGCCTCGTCACGCCTTGCTCGGCCCGGTTGCGCTGCACCGCCAGGTACAGCACATCCATCGGCAGCGGTGCCCCGTTCAGCGCGAGCTGCAGCAACGCCGCCGGCACCTGTTCCGGCGGTGACTCCTTGGCCGGGTCGCGCACGGTAGCACCCGCCAACTGCCAGATTGGCAGCGGCGTGCCTGCGCTCCCATCTGGGCCAACGAGCTCCTGAAGCGCAAAGTAGCGCGCCAGCCATCGCCTGGCTTCTGCAATGGTGGTGTCGATCCAGGCCAGCACCGCCGCCCGGCCACCACTTGCGCCGAGCGCCATGGCGTAGAACGCGTCGTCCTCAATCTCCACCGCGTTGTCCTGCCCCGACCAGGCGGCCTTGAGCAACTCGCGCACCTCGGAGGCATCGGGTTGCGCAAAAAACCGCACGGGACTGAACCTGCTGCGCCGCTTGGTCCAGAACAGGTACTCCACGCCCGCCACGTGCAGATGCGTCTCATTGCTGCCCAGCAACGCATTCAGCGCGTTGCCATACTTCTCGGCGCACTCCTGGCACGTCGGTGCGATCAACGAGTTCTGCAACCCGTAGGATTCGAAGGCGTTCTTGTTCGCCGAGATCAGGTCCGTACCCGACGATTGCCCCTTGCGGATCCCTTTGATCTTCAGGGGGTGCCGCTGCAGCGCCGGCCGCCGCTGCCCGCAGACGATGCACTCCAGCAGCACAGCGTCATCAGCCGCGTCGTCTTTGGCAAACTGGCTTGCCCAGAACGACCGCACCGCCGGCAGCTCAATCGGCAGCACCTCGCCAACCTGAAACGTGATGTGCTCCGCCGGGTCGTAGTCGCCCGGGAGTTCGAGCACTTCCGGATCAAGTCCCAGCGCCAGGAGCTGCTGTCCCCCAGGCAACTCGACCGTGCGCGGCAGGTTGTGGGACGCCTCGCGCGCCCGTTCCAGAAAGCGCACCACCGCCTCGACTGCCGGTTCGCGCGTTGTCCTGGCGCACGCCCGCGCCAGTTCAACGAACAGCTCATGCCCCTGCCGGATCCGCTCTGGGTTCCGCTCCTTCTTCGGATCGATCTTCGTCAACCCAAACACATACTCCCCGGTATCGGCCAGCAGCTTCGGCCGGATGTCGTAGCCACGCTTGACGTAGGGAGCGAGCATGGGTTTGCCGCGCTTCGTTTTCGCTTCCGATGGATCGCTCTGATCGCGGATGCCAAGGAAGCGGCCCGCTGCATCCAGCGCCACGACGTAGCGGATGGGCTGCGGTTGGTACATGGCCGGCGGCAGTTTGTCCACCAGCCGGGTCTCCGCGTACTCGCGTAGGCGTTCTAGGAGCATGGCCTCACTCCTCCACGTCTGGACTTGGTGGTACCCGGAGGATGCCTCCCTCCAACCGTGCCCGGAAGAACCGCGGCCTGCCTGGCCCAGCGTCGCCCTCGGGAAAGTCAAGGTCGTAGAGCATCCGGCCCAAGTCCGCCGTCAGCGGCACGGGCTGCTCATTCCCCTCGACGGGTGCGAACCAGGCGGCAAATTCGCGGCAGCCCAGATACGGGCGCGCATGGCACTGCCCGCGCTCGACTCGCCGGCGGAACTGATCCCGGTATTTGGCCGCGTCGGCCGCACCCGGCTTCGGGACCGGCAGCGCATGGATCACGTAGGCCACGTCCCGCAGGGCTAAGGTATGCCGCTGTGCCCGGTCTTCCGCGGCAACGTACCCGCCGCCGGTGCGCTCCCATTCCTGGGCTGTCCTGTGCGACTGGCGGGTGTTGATCTCATTGCGCAGCAGCGAGAAATACCGGATCGGCCGCAGCACCCAAATGTCTTCGATCCGCCAACGAAACTCCGGTTTCCAGAAGATCGCCTCCAGAATCCCCCGAGCGGCTGACGGCGTCATCACCGGGTAGCTGACCCGCTCAACCTTCATTTCCGGACGGGTGAAGCAGGCCCAGTCGCCCCAGACCCGAACCGATAGCGGCGTGTCGTACATCACGCCACACCTCCTGACACGTCATTGCGCATGCTTTTACCTCCCTGTGAGCCTAAAGCGCCACATCGCTCTTGTTCATGGCCCATGCGTCATACTTTCTCCCTCCTCAGACCACCATTTCGGCCGCATCGAGCAAGGCCGTGTCCAGGCGGCCCAATCCACGCACTGGATCGTAGGCCCCGTGCCACAACCAGACGTCACCGAAGAGCGCGCTGATCAGCCCTTCTGCTGCCAGCCGCTCAACCGCGCGCCGTCGCAGGGCAACGAGGTACGGCTGCGCCCGCGCTGCCCACTCTCTCACCCCTGGCCCGGCAGCCATCCGGCGCGCCGCGTTGACCAGCCAGTCGGTAACCGCGGCGTGATCGATGGCGGAGCCTGGCGCGGCACCTCTCACTTCTTCTATTCCGCGATAGCGGACGAAAACCGACACCGTGTCATCGTCAATGAGCCGGAAGGTCGAAGCGACGTGCTCGAACGCGAGGCGCTTGCGCAGGTCCTGAATCTGCCGGGCATCGAGATCAATGCTCCGGAAGAGCTCGGCAAAGTAGCGCTGAAAGGTCTCCGGATCGTCCGGGTCCACCGCGCCCGCGCGCAGGTGCTGTTTGGTCACATCGCTTGCCGTGCGGTAGGCGCCGGCCGGCATGCCCCCCTCGGCCGGCTCGAACACCACCACGCGCCCTTCCGCCAGCAAGCCCTCGCGGTTGCACCGCCCCGCAGCCTGGACGATGCGATCCAGCGGCCCCAGCGCCCGCAGCACCAGGGGGAAATCGAGATCGACGCCCGCTTCAACCACCTGCGTGCTCACCACCCGGCAAGGCTCACCGCTCCGGAGGCGAGCACGGATCAGCGCCAGCACGTCGCGCCGGTGCGCTGCACAGAGCAGGGTGGATAGGTGCAGCGCCTCCGGGTCGTTCACTGCATCGAGGAGCCGCAGCGCGTCAGTCTTCGTGTTCACCACTGCGAGGGCATGCGATGCCTCGCGCATCTCCTCGGCGACGCGCTCCCACGGCCAGGGCTCGGCGGGCCAGGTGTAGCGCACTCGCCGCAGCTCCTGGAAGAGCCGGGGTGGGTCCGGCATGATCTCCCGGACATTCGGTAAGCCGCGGAACCCCGGAGCGTCGGCAAGCGCCGGCTGTGTCGCCGTGCAGAGCAGAACCGAGACGCCAAAGTGCTGAACCAACTGGCGCAACATGTCCAGAATCGGAGCGAGCAGCTTCGGCGGCAGCGTCTGCACCTCGTCGAGGATCACCACGCTCCTGGCGATCCGGTGCAGCTTGCGGCAGGCAGTCGTCCGGTTTGCGAAGAGACTTTCAAAGAACTGCACCGCCGTGGTAACAATCACCGGCGCGTCCCAGTTCTCAGCCGCCAGCCGTCTCCAGAGCGCCTCTGGTGTCGGCTCGCCCTCAGGATCATCGTTCCGCGTGGCGTCACTGTGATGCTCCAGCACCACGCCCTCGCCCCCGAGGATCGAGCGGTACACATCCGCCGTCTGATCGGTGATCGTCAGATACGGGCAGACCGTAATCACTCGCCGGAGGTTGTGCGTCACCGCGTGCTGAAGGGCGAAGGCCAGCGCGGACCGCGTTTTGCCGCCCCCGGTCGGCACCGTTAGGCGGAAGAATCCCGGCGGTTGAGCCGCAGCGCCCAGACACGCCCCGTAGACCTCCCGCCGGACCGCATTCACCACACCCGTGGCCCCCGCCATGAGCTGGTGCTGCGCTGCTGTAACGCGGCCCAGCAACACGCCGAGATCGGTGAAGGAGCCGCGCCGCCCCGCCCGATCTGGATCACCATGGGCTTCGGTATCGAGGCAGTCGGCATCGACCAGCGCCGAGAAGAGGAAACGCAGGAAGCTTTCGAGGCTCAGCTCATCGGTGATGAACTCCGGGAATGCGGCCTCGCTCGCGAGTGCGCGAGGCGGAACCACGCCAGCGTCCAGGGCTCGCTGGAGGGCTTCGCGCGCTAGGCTCCCGCGCGTTGACTCCGCGTCGCGCAACTCCTTGATTCTGGTGCGGAGTGCATCCTGATCGGGGAGGCCGCCATGGTGACCATGGATGAGGAACGCCAGCGCATCGGCGTAGTCCAGCGCCCGGAGCGTCCCCGCGCCCTTGTGATCCACCGTCTTGAAGCGGCCGTTTGGCTCGCGTGCGCAGAGCTGCAGATAGCGCTGGAACGCCTCGCTGGCCTTTCCCACATCATGCCATGCCCCAGCCCAGTAGGCGAGCTCCGCTCCACCGAACGCGGCGGCGTGCTCCGCGGCGAGCTCTGCTACTCGCGCCAAATGCTCCTCCAGCGTATGCCATATCCCTTGCTGATTTGGCGTATGCGCATAGAGCATCGTGCTCCCTCCACGGCAGACGTGTGTTTTCGGCTGCACCACAAGAGCATCGTAAAGATCAGAACACTCGTTCACCAGGGGAAATCACCGGCGGAAATGTCAATTCCGTCGGTATTTCCGCCGGTCGTAAGGGAGACGTCAGGGGTCGGCGTGGGGGCTAGGGGTTGGGCGCTAGGGGTCAGGAGTCGGGGGTCGGGGGTCAGGGAAGCTACGAGCTTCGAGCTCCCAGCTTCGAGTTTTCAGCCGCCCGTGGGGCACGATGAAATGCACTCGCATTGGCTACCGGCTATCGGCTAACCCCTGACGGCTGAAAGCTGACGGCTCGCTTGGCCCTCACCCCTTACCCCTCTCCCAATGTTGGGAGCGGGGAGGAAGAGCAATCACCGGTCAGACCGTGCCGACGTGCCCGACGTGGACGACGCTCGACGCGGGACGAAGCCGCCTCTCGCGCGATGCGCAAGCGTATCCAGCGATTCATTGAGAGGCGAAGCACGCTTAGCCCCGCGCGATGGGGCTAAAGTGAAACGCCGATGGTTTCGTCGATCTCGTATACGTTTGGCCATCGCGCGGGGCGAAAGACCTCGCGCTGAGGTCACAAAGCCAGCGAAAGGCGGCTGTACTGTTCAGAGAGCGTCCTCACTGCGCACGCCCGCGCGATCGCGAACGGGATGACCGGAGTGCGGCGGCTGTCTCGGGCTGCCGAGCTGCGCGGCAGCAACGCGAGAGATTCCTCGCTTCGCACTCCCGCGCTATCGCGAACGGAATGACGGAGCATGCGCAAGCTTCTGCAGGGAGCATGCCCGCGCCGTCGCGAACGCATGACGGGGAGGGATGCCGGGCGGAATCGTCGTTTGTTCAGCCCCCTCGCGCGATGCCGTCAAACGGATGTGGGCCGGAAGGGTGCGATCAATCGCGCCCCTCCGGCCTGATGGCTACCGGCTACCGTCTATCGGCTGAAAGCTGACACCTGACGGCTGGTAGCTCACACCTCGAAGCTCAAAGCTCCTAGCTCGAACCTTCCCCAGCCCCTAACCCGTAGCCCCCATCTGACCCCTGACCCCTGACTCCCGACCCCTCACCAGCCCCAACCTCCAATGAGCGGACGGAGCACCATTCAGCCGGTTTTGTTACACTGCCGGGCGTCAACGACCCGGCCCGCCTTGCGGGCCATTCGATCGACTGCAAACACGTGTCAGACCCAGCGCGGGAGGATGCACCGTGACCGAGCCTGCTGCCCTGGATCGCGTGCTCAGCATGATTGAGGCGCGCCAGGACGAGATCATCACCTTCGCGAGTCGCCTCATTCAGCAGCCATCAATCAACCCTGACCTAGAGCCCAATCCCGATGCCGAGCGCCCCGCCCAAGAGTGGCTGCGCGACCAGATCGCTTCCTTCGGCGGCTTCGAGATCGACTACTGGGAGGTCGCCCCCAACCGGCCCAACCTTGTCGCCACCCTACCCGGCGCTGGTGGCGGCCGTTCCCTCGCCTGGTCCGCCCACACTGATGTCGTCCCCGTCACGCCGGAGCAAGCCGAGCAGTGGGAAGGCGCCGGACCCTTCTCCGGCGAGGTCCGCGACGGCAAGCTCTGGGGCCGCGGCGCTTCCGACATGAAAGGCGCCATAGCCGCCTATGTCATGGCCGCCCGCATCATCCGTGATGCCGGAATCACGCTCAGCGGCGATCTCAAGCTTGTTCAATCTGTCGGCGAAGAAGCCGGCCGCCGCGATATCGGCTGCAACACCGTCCTCGATCGCGGGCATCGCACCGATTTCGCCATCTTCCCAGAGCCATCAAACTTCGCAATCTATCCGACGATCAAGGGCGAGATCTACTTCAAGCTCACGGTGTTCGGCAAATCAACCCACATTTGCAATCGTCACCTCGTCAACCAACCACTCCCGTATGGCATGGAGCGCCCCGGCGTCTCGGCCATTGATCTGATGCTGAAATATCAGCTTGCGATCTTGGAACTGGAGCGGCAGTGGACACTTTGGCGGTCTCATCCCCATGTCCCACCCGGCGGGATGTTCATCAATATCAACACGATGCAGGCGGGCACGTCTCTCACGTCGGTGCCGGATTCCGCCGAGGCGACCGGCTCCCTTCTGTTCAACCCTGATCTCACCGGTCAGGAGGTGATGGACGAGGTTCGCGCCACCATCGACCGCGTCACCGCCGGCGATTACTGGCTCCGGGAGCACCCGCCCGTCCTCGACCTTCCGCTGGACTCCCAAAGCTCCGCGCCCTGGATTAAGGAGCCGGTCAACCTGCCGCACGATCACCCTGGCGTGCTCACGATCAGTGATGCGATGCAGCGGGTCACCGGCGAAACTCCCCCGGTCACCATCTCGCCGTTCGTCTGCGATGCCAATTTCTGGTTCCCGCTTGGTCAGCCCTGCTTGGTCTTCGGCGTCGGCGATCCGACCTACGGCATTCACGGAGCCAATGAGTTCTTACCCGTCGCCGATCTGATCAAGGCCACGAAGGTCTTCGCGGCCGTCACCATGGCCTGGTGCGGCGTGGCCAATTCCTGACGAGGCAGCGCGCCGCCCAGCCACGAATGCTCCGGGCGGCACTCCTGTTGCGGTCTGTTCCAGCGCGGTACCATAGCCGTCAGCGGCACCGTAAGGCCTGCGCTACGGACAGGATCCAAGGATGGCGAACACGCATGACGAGCACACATCACCAACCGCAGGCGACATCTCTTCCCACTCCTGAGACCGATGCTACAAACGATCCTGGCCAGCAGGTCATGGCCGAGCTCGCTCGTCTCCGGGACCGTCTGGCCGCGTACGAGCGGCTCGATACCCAGCTCGAAGCGATGATTGCTCAGTTGACGGAATTGCTGCGTGGCTCGCTCCAGCTCCGGCGCCGCACCCACGCGGAGATCTCCAGCGCACTCGCGCGGTGCGAAACGCTCCTACATACCAGCCGTGATGCGCAGCAGCAGTTCCTGCAAACGCTCAGCGCCGATATCGCCCAGCTTTACCAGCGGGCAACCATCACCGGGGTGACAGCAAACCTCCTCCAGGCGCACCTCGCTGAGCTCACCGCGCAGCTTGCTGACAACGGCCGCGATGGCGACGTGTCACCGGAATCAATCACAGACGGCATTCCTATCCAGCGGTAGGCGCAAACCGGTCCGATCAGGCTGACCGTTATGACCTACGGGCTACCCCGGTCTCTTCCCATACCGGCAGGCGTTGATTAGTGTAGGGACCAGCAGCGCACCCGCCCGGTGAACGGCGAGGTGATATCCGAGGAAGTGGTCCAAGTGCTGGTGCGTGCCCACGGTGGCATGGTTCGCGCGAATCGCGTATAACCGTCGCACACTTCGCCCGGCCAACGGTCACGATCCGATGGAACGCTGGTCACAACGAAGATGAGGATCGTACGGGCCAGGGGCGGGGGTGATGAGCCCGTCGCGCCGAGCGTCATCGCGATCACCATTCCCTTTTAGACGGAGACGGTGAGGCATCAGCACAGCACGGAGACGGAGGACACTATGGAGCCACAGGATGTCGAGCGCAAGGCTGGCACGAGCGGCATGCCAAAGGAGTTTCTCGCCTTGACACACGGGCAGGAGTGGGTCGCGTTCTACGAATCGTTTGACAAGCTCGTCCAGGACCACCTCCAGCGTTCCTCCGAGCTCCTCCGGCGAGCGATGGCGCTTCCCGAGGTTGCTGACCGGGAGGTTGCTCAGGTTCGCGCGGAAATGGAGGCAAGGCTTGCCGCCGAGCGCGAGCGAAGCCGCGAGCTGCTGGCCCAGCTCCGCGAGGAGCTCCTGGCGAGCCAGCGCCAAGTGAGCATGCTTTCCGAAAGCGTCAACAGCCTGATCGCCGATTTGGAGCGCCTCAGCGCCCGGCTTGGCGATTCGCTCATGACCTACGGCGAGCATGGATCGGCGCCAGCGCCTGTGCAAGCCGCGCCAGCCGTCCAGCGTGCTGAGCCCGCGCCAGCACCGCCGGAGGCGCCCAGTGCTGCCGCCGTCACGGACACCCCCGAAGCTCCCGCGCCTACCGACCAGGTGCTCAGCGTGGCACAACCATTTGCCATAGATGAGGCCAAGGCAAGCGCCGAGCCAGCTCCAAGCGCGCCAGAGCCGCCGGGCATCAATGGACTCCCCGAGCAAGGAGCCACGGCGCAGCCGGCCGGGGTTGATCTCGCCTCCATGGCCGCATCCGAGTCCGGCGCCTCAGCAACCGAGGTTGCTCCGGCGGAGAGCCAGGCGCCAACACCCGGGACCGGGTATTTTGGCAGTGATCAAAGCGACCGGCCCCGTCCCCACTGGCTATCCGTGACCCGCCTCGGCACGCGGCAGTAGATTCCTGACGAACGAGCTACGAGCGGCCCTGATATCGTGCGGGCCGCTCGTGTTTTCGCTGAGCGGGGAGTTTCAATCCCCACCCTGCCTGACGGCAGCGTGTAACGATGAGCGATCCCTCGCTTTGCTCAGGACGACGCGAAGCGAATGGTCGCCGGCACTCGTGGCGTCAGCCCCTCCAGAGGCGCGCTAACAGCCGCGGATCACCGGGTTGCGCAATGAGCCAATGCCGTCAATGATGATTTCAACGTCATCGCCATCCGCAAGAGTGAAGTCCGATGGCGGGACGATGCCCGTGCCCGTCATCAGCATCACCCCATGGGGGAACTCGTTACACCGCCGCACATGGCTCACCAGATCATCGAAGGTGCGGTGCATCTGCGCGGTCGAGGTCTCTCCCTCGAAGACTACCTGCCCATCGCGCCGGATGATTAGGCGAATCGGGAGCTCCCGCGCTCGGGGCAACTCCCAAGGAAGCGCAATCACCGGGCCAAGAGCAGCACAACGCGCATACACTTTCGCTTGCGGCAGATAGAGCGGGTTTTCTCCCTCGATGGAGCGCGACGAGACATCGTTGCCGATCGTGTAGCCAGCGATCTCACCATCGTGGTTGACAACGAGCGTCAGCTCCGGCTCCGGCACGTCCCAGGTGGAATCGCCACGAATCGCGACCGGCTCTCCTGGGCCAGATACCCGGTTCGGCGTCGCCTTGAGAAACAGCTCTGGCCGGTCGGCTTCATACACGCGGTCATAGACCGTCTTTTCCCGCGATTCCTCCATCCGCGCGTCGCGGCTTCGCAAGTAGGTTACGCCGGCCGCCCACACTTCTTGCCGGTCAATGGGAGCGACAAAGGTGACACTCGCCAGCGCGAAGCCGCTTGAGCCGCTGCTCTGAATACGCTCGATCTGCTCACGCAGTCCAGCCAGTGGCATCGCCAAGGCTTCAGCCAGCGACGCTGGGCCGCCAGCCGCCGCCACATCGATCACCTGTTCACCAGCGATCAGACCCAAACGTGGCTCTGCAGAATCGCGAGCTCGATACAGGCATAATGGCACGGGTTTCCTCCTCCCTCAGCGCAGTCCCACTCGCATGTTGTTGCGCGTTATCCTAGCCGAACTCGGCTTCATTACAGATCCGTATCGTGCCGCTATGCGCGCTGAGTAGGAGCGAGCCTGGTGCCCTGCTCCCTCGCATTACTCGGGACACGGCTCATCCAAGGAGGCTCGTGAGTGCCAGGCACGGTTTAGGGGGAGCGAGATGCCTCGCTCCGCACGCTTGGCATGGCGGGGCACGAGAGAGATTCCTCGTTGCGCTCGGAATGACGGGATGATGGCTGCGATCGTATGACAACGTGATGATGGCGCCTGGAATCCGAGCGCAGCGCGGCCACCATTGCGTCATCCCGTTCGCGGCAGCGCGTTCGCGAAGCGCCTGATGGAGTGCGAAGCGAGGGATCTCTCTGCGAGCGCTCAGGCTTCAGCCTTCAGCCGTCAGGATGCGGCGGCAGACGGTTACCTGACAGCTGATCGCTGACAGCCCAAGCAACGCGAGGGAGCGCGTCTTGAGGCCCACGTTCGCGCAGGCCCACCGGAGGGCGGAGCATCAGCAGCATCGGTGCAGGATGCGTGATGCCGGGGAGCCTGGCAGCCCCGATCTGAGGCAACAGGCAGCACCGATGTGCTGGCTTTAGCTGCTGACGCGATAGTTTGGCGCTTCCCGCGTGATGATCACATCGTGCGGATGGCTTTCCCGCAGCCCAGCTTGGGTAATGCGAACAAATTGCGCCTCGCGCTTCAGCGTGGCAATGTCCGGCGCGCCCACATACCCCATCGCCGATCGCAGGCCACCGACAAGCTGATAGATCAGGTTCGACAGTGGTCCCTTGTAGGCAACCCGGCCTTCGATGCCCTCAGGGACCAGCTTCTGGATATTGCCAACGCCTTCCTGGAAGTAGCGATCCTTCGAGAATGACCGCGCTTTCATCGCTCCAATTGAGCCCATGCCGCGGTACTCCTTGAACCGCTCGCCCTGGTAGAGAACGACTTCTCCTGGGCTCTCGTCCACACCGGCCAACAAGCTTCCCAGCATCACCGCGTCAGCACCGGCGGCAATCGCCTTGGCAATGTCGCCAGAATATTGGATGCCACCGTCGCCGATAACCGGGATCCCAAACCGGCTGGCCGCCCGCGCACACTCGTAGATTGCTGTGATTTGCGGCACCCCCGTGCCGGCAACGACACGTGTCGTGCAGATCGAGCCGGGCCCAACCCCCACCTTGACCGCATCGGCGCCAGCGTCAATCAGGGCTTCGGCGGCCGCGGCCGTGGCGATGTTTCCGGCCATCACCGGCACATTCAGCCGGCTCTTGATTGCCCGCACCATCTGCAAGACGGCCGCGGAATGACCGTGGGCCGTGTCGATGACGAGGAGGTCGACACCTTCCTCGGCCAAGGCAGTTGCCCGCTCCATCGCATCTGCCCCGACGCCAACCGCGGCCGCCACCCGTAGGCGTCCCTGAGCATCTTTGGTGGCAAAGGGATATTGGATCTTCTTCTGAATATCTTTGACGGTAATCAATCC
>JBHOQQ010000158.1:0-22774 GCA_042408955.1 Thermomicrobiales bacterium | reverse complement strand
TACCGCGCTCTTGAATACCTCATCGGTTGAGAAGGTCCTCGTCGTCCGGCGCACTGGTCAAAACGTCCCTATGCAGGAAGGCCGTGATGTCTGGTGGCATGACATCGTGGCACGGCAATCCACCGAGTGTGAGCCGGAATGGATGGACAGTGAGGATATGCTGTACCTCCTCTATACATCCGGCACGACGGCCAAGCCGAAAGGCATTTTGCACACGACGGGCGGCTACCTCGTCGGCGTTGCCAGCACTCACTACTACGTCTTTGATATCAAGCCCGAGGATGTGTATTGGTGCGCGGCCGACTGTGGCTGGGTCACCGGTCACTCCTACATTGTCTACGGGCCGCTCGCCAATGGCACGACCGGCGTGATGTACGAGGGCACGCCCGATTATCCTGCTTGGGACCGGTGGTGGGACATCATCGAGCGCTACAAGGTCACGATCCTGTACACCGCGCCGACAGCGATCCGCGCCCACATGAAGCAAGGTCCTGAGCATGCCCGGAAGCACGATCTCTCCTCGCTGCGTCTCCTCGGCACGGTGGGTGAGCCGATCAACCCTGAGGCGTGGATGTGGTACCACACGCACATCGGCGGTGAGCGCTGCCCAATCGTCGATACCTGGTGGCAGACGGAAACGGGCATGATCATGATCACGCCGCTGCCCGGTCTGACAACGACCAAGCCTGGCTCGGCGACATTCCCCTTCCCAGGCGTTGAGGCCGATGTCGTCGATTCCGCTGGGAACAGCTTGCCCTTGGGCGCGGGTGGGTACCTGGTGCTTACCAAACCCTGGCCAGCGATGCTCCGCGGGATTTACGGCGATCCTGAGCGGTACGTGGCGACCTATTGGAGCCGCTTCCCCGGCAAATACTTCCCGGGAGATGGCTGCAAGCGTGACAAGGACGGATATTACTGGCTCCTTGGCCGCGTTGACGATGTGATGAATGTATCTGGGCACCGGTTGAGCACTACCGAGATCGAAAGCGCGCTGGTGAGCCACCCGAGCGTGGCAGAGGCGGCCGTCGTTGGCCGGCCGGACGCGATCACTGGCGAAGCGGTGTTCGCCTTCGTGATCTTGAGGGCCGGTGTCGAGGGCACGCCGGAGCTTGGCGAAGCCTTGCGCAACCACGTGGCGGAGAAGATCGGGCCGATCGCCAAGCCCAAATCGGTGATGTTCACCCCGGATTTGCCGAAGACGCGATCGGGGAAGATCATGCGCCGGTTGCTGCGTGATATTGCGACGGGCCGGCAACTTGGCGACACGACAACGCTTGCCGATGAGTCGGTAGTGCAGCAGATTCGTGCGGCAACGCTTGCCGGCAAGGAAGAGGACTAGCGCGCAGGGGCGTCCTGGCTTGATAGCGGCGCCGGGACGCCGAGCGCGGAACGCGTAAATGGCGACTTGGGAGGGCGGAGGGTTATCCGCCCTCTTCTTGCTCAAGGATAAACGACGCCTATGCGATGGAGCGGATCGACAAATACCCTTTCGACTCTCATCGTCAACGCGAGGGTCGTGGACGGAACGGGTAATCCCTGGTTTTACGGGGATGTGGCGCTGGCGGGCGATCGCATCGCCGCGGTGGCTCCCCGTGGCTGGATAGAGCCGGATACCACGACCGAGATCATCGACGCAGAGGGCCTGGTCGTATGCCCAGGGTTTATCGATATTCAATCGCACTCGATCGTCCCATTTCTCACCGACCGGCGCTCGCTCTCGAAGGTCACCCAAGGTGTGACCACCGAAATCATGGGTGAGGACTGGACGCCAGCTCCTTTTGGCGGGCGGATTGCCACACCGTTTGCGGAAGGGTTGCGGCGGTTTGTCGGCGATACCTTCGATGAGTGGGTTGAGCGCGCGCGATGCTGGACACGCTTTGGCGACTGGCTGGCTGATCTGGAATGGCGGGGCGTCTCCGTCAATGTTGGCTCATTTATTGGCGGGTCCACCGTGCGGGAGTTTGCCAAGGGCTATGATTTGGGAGCGCCGACCGCCGAGGAATTGCAGGTGATGCAGCGCGTCGTCGCGGGCGCGATGGAGGATGGGGCATTTGGCCTCGCCTCCGCCCTGATCTATCCCCCGAGCGCCTACGCAACAACCGAGGAACTTGCTGCACTCTGCGAGGTCGTGGCCGCCTACCGGGGAGTGCACATCCTCCATCTCCGCTCGGAAGAAGACCGCTTGCTGCAAGCGCTGGACGAAGCGATTGAGATCAGCCAGCGCTCTGGCGTGGCGACGGAGGTCTACCATCTCAAGGCTGCCGGCCAGCGAAACTGGCACCTGATGCCCCAGGCGATTGCCAAGATTGCCGAGGCACGCAAAGCTGGTATCGACATTGGGGCCGACATGTATCCCTACGAAGCGGCGGGTACGGGCTTGGCGGCTTGCGTTCCTCCCTGGGCAGCGGCCGATGGCAAGCTGTTCGACAATCTGCGCGATCCTGATGTGCGCCAGCGCATCCGGGCCGCCATGCTTGAACCGCAGCCCGACTGGGAGAACTTCGCGGCGATTGCAGGCCCGGAGAACATCGTCCTCGCTTCCCCCGGCCGCGCCGAGCACGAGCCGTACCGGGGCAAGCGGCTGGCGGAGATTGCGGCCATGCGCGGCCAGCACTGGGTGGATGCCGTGCTGGACATCCTGGCGGCCGAAGGGCACGATGTCTTCTGCTTCTACTTCATGATGAGCGAGGAAAACCTCGAACTCCAGCTTAGGCAGCCGTGGATCAAGATTGGCACCGATGCCGGGGGAATTGATCCGGTCACCGCCGCGCCGAGGGGGCTTTCCCATCCTCGAGCATACGGTACCTACCCGCGCATTCTCCGCCGCTACGTGCAGGAGCTGGGCGTGATTCCCTTGGAGGACGCCGTCCGGAAGATGAGCTCCGCGGTGGCGGATCGCCTGGGTCTGCGTGATCGGGGCTTGCTGCGCGATGGCATGATGGCCGATGTCGTCATCTTTGACCCGGACACAGTGACCGATCATGCCACCTACAACAACCCACACCAGCTCTCTACTGGTATCCTGCACGTCTGGGTGAATGGGCAGCGGGTCCTCAGCGACGGGGTCCATACTGGAGCGATGCCGGGCCGGCGGGTGGTTGGACCGGGGTACCAGCGAGTGGTGGCATGAGACGACATCTTGGCAAGCGTGATTCAGACCGCCGGCAGGAGGAGAGTGCCGCGACGGCGGCGATCGATCCAGCGGTGCAGGCGGCAGCGCGCCGGTTCTTTCCGGATCTGACGCGCATCGAACCCGTCGGCTCTCGGCGGCACTTGGCGCGTGTGGAGGCCCCGTCCGGGATCTGGTGTGTCCGGCGCTGGCCAGCGGATACGCCGCACGAGCGCATCACCTTTGTCCACCGCCTGCTGACAGTTAGCCGCGCGGAGGGTTGTGCGTTTGTGCCCGTGCCGGCGGAGCTGCCGGAGACAGGCGCGGCGGAGCTCCTGCTGGATGGAGCGTGGTTTGACGCGCAAAGCTGGATGCCTGGCACATCGCCCGCGCGCGGGCGAAAAATCGTCGATGACCGCGGCCGCTTGATCCATTGGCCTGCCCCATTACCGGCTGGGATGGTTCCGGAGGTCGCTGGAGCGCTGGCGCGCTGGCATCTCGCCACCGCGAAGCTCGCGCGGGAGCGAGCTGTGCCGGTCGCGCGGCTCGATGCCATCGTGCGGGCAGTGCGCGCAGCGTGGGCCGGACAGCGCCAGCGGCTGCGCCCGCACGCTGCCACCACGCCGCACATTCAGCGATGGCTGCGCACGAGCGAGCAGGTGATGCGCGTGGGTACGGCGGCGCTAGCGAGTACGTCGTATCTCCGAGGTGGCCACCGGGCCATCGCCCATCTCAATCTCTGGCCAGCGCATCTCCTCTTTGCAACGACCGGCGAGCTCCCTCGGCTCACGGGATTGCTCGACTTTGCCGAAGCGGCTGTTTCAACGCCGCTGATGGATCTCGGGCAGCTCTTGACGCATTTCGGTGGCTGGACGGTGGCGGCCGCGGAGGAGGCAATTGGAGCCTACAGCAGCGTGATCCCGCTGACGCCAGAGGAGCGGCGGCTTTTGCCCGTTGTTGCTGGTATCGATACCATTGTCGAAACTGGCCAGCTGCTCGTTCTCGCGTATGCCAGTGGTCTGCGACCGGAATCAGCCGAGGCTGATGCACTCCGGCAGGGTGCGGTAGCCATGCTCGTGTCCCTGGAGAATCTCGCCCCGGCAGTGTTGCGCGGCGACCGCCCGGCGCGGTCCAAGGCGCGCCAGTGGGAGCGGCGAGCTCCACAGGCGGCCAAGGGCGCGAAGCCGTCGCGCCCAGATCGCGCAGGGCGGGGAGCATCCGGCCCAGCCCGGGGTGGTGGCCCGCGCCGGGGCTCGTCGGGTGGTGCCAAGGGCAAAGCAGGCAGCACGCGGGGAAGAGACGGTGGCAAGGCGGATGCCTGAGCCGATGATGCTCCACCCTCACCGAGCGTCAAAAGAGTGATCTGGCCAGCAAGCTAAGCGCTGCCCACAAGACCAGCCCAGCGATCACCGCCAGGGTGACGCCAGCGAAAATCACCACAATACTGACCATCGCGCTCTGGTCGTCACGGCGCCGGGCCCGCCGCTCGGCGGCGGTTGGCTGCCGGCGGAAGCGCGCGCCATTGACGTCGGCTGCACCTGGTGCAAACCCTCCGAAATACGAGCTCATGATCTGCTGCTGAACGACCTTATGCTTCAGCGAGACATCATGCTGACGCCGTGTTTCGGGACGGCGGAGAGTGGCGTATGCGCGATTCAGTAGCTTCGCTTGCTCCTCGGCGGCTCGCCTGCGGTCTGACCGCTGACGGTCCGGGTGAATCCGCTTCATCGCCTGACGATAGGCTCGCGTGATTTCTTCGGTGCTCGCGGAGTACGGGACGCCCAAGACCTCGTAGTAGTCCAGGGGCTCCGATGGCAGGTTGTTTGTCGTGCGATGGTGCTGCGTTGATGTCACCGATGCGTTTGACCTGGTACGCTACGTGCAACGTGCATCGCGTTCATTCTACCGAATCTCGCTGAGCGTCTCGGCCGGCTGGCATGAAAGGTGCTTGTCGCGGTTCCTCGCCGGCTCACCGAATATGCGGGCAGCAAAGCCGGCCGGCGCCGGGATTCGAGAACATTGTACGAGAGCGGCAGAGGTTGGATTGGATGCGACTGCAGCTCATTACGGTGCCATACCGCTACGATGAGCCCGACAAGGGACTTGGCGCCGGACCGGTTGCCCTCATCCGGGCGGGCCTAACGCGGCGACTGCTGGCGCTCGGCTTCGAGCTGCGCGGACCGGTGGAGGCGCGGGTCGATCCGGACAGACTTGAGCAAGGCGAACAGATTGCCAACCTTGGCCGAATTGGCGCGCAGGTCGCGGGATGCGTCGCGGCGGCCCGGCGCGCTGGTTATGGTGTCCTGGTGCTCGCTGGCGATGACACAGCCGCCGTCGGGGTGGCCGGCGGGCTCCAGCAGGCTGAAGGGGAAGACGCGGCGCTCGGTCTTATCTGGCTCGACGCGCACGGTGACTTCAACACGCCCCAAACGAGCTACAGTGGAATTCTGGCGGGCATGCCGCTCGCCGTGATCGCCGGTTTGGCCGAATCGCGCTGGCGGGAGGCCGCCGGCCTGACCATGCCGATTGCATCCGAGCGCATCCTCCTCGCGGGTGTCCGGGAGCTCGATCCGGAGGAGGAGCGCCTGTTACACGCGGCCGCTATCACCGTCATCCCCAGCGATGGCCTGCGGGCCGGCGATGCCTTCGCCCAGAAGGTAGCGCTCCTTGCAAGCCGATGCCAGACTCTTGCGCTCGTGGTTGACCTTGACGTGCTCGATCCATCGCTCGTGCCAAGCGCGACGACACCCGTCGAGCACGGTCTTGACATCGGTGAGGCCGCGGCGGCAATCGGCACCGTCCTCTCTACTGGTAAGCTGGCGTGCGTCTGCCTCTCAAGCCTGAATCCCGGTGGCGGTAGCCGCGGGCAAACGTCATTGCACATGGCGCTCGAACTGCTTGAGCAAGCGCTTCCAGCCTGGAAGACTGTGCCGCCAGCGCCGGCCACGGGGTGAACCAGGTTACCGGGAGGATTTCAGCGCGGCTTCTGCCACATCCTCGGGTGATGCTGCCGGCACCGTGTCCAAGATGGGGATGAGCTCCAAGCGATCGATGCGGAGACCGTCCATCGCCACGACCCGGAGGATGTAGCCGTTGACACGGACCTCATCGCCGACTTCTGGTCGCCGGCCGAGCTGGCCGAAGACGTAGCCGCCGATCGTGTTATAGAAGGGGTCCTCCAGATTGAGCTTGAAGTGCTCGTTCATCTCGTCAATTGAGAGCAGGCCGCTAATGAGGACCCGTCCATCTTCAAGGAACTGAATGTCATCGGCCTCGTGCTCGAACTCATCGTGCACTTCCCCGATGATTCGCTCGAGCACATCTTCGAGGGTGACCATACCTGCGGTGCCGCCATATTCATCCAGCACGATGGCAACATGTGTCCGCTTTCGCTTCATCTCGGCGAGCAGCTCGTCAAGCGGCATCGACCGGGCGATGACGAGCGGTGGCCGCACCATGCGGCGGAGGTTGAAGCGGGCTTCCTGGCCAAGCGCAAGGAGCTTATAGAGATCCTTCGCATGGAATATGCCGATGATGTCGTCCAAGTCCTCGCCATACACCGGATAGCGGGCGTGGCCATGCTGGGCCACGATTTCTGTAACCTCCTTGAGCGTGGCGGTGGCGGGAATGGCGACCATCTCCGTGCGCGGCACCATCACCTCGTCGGCGTGAATGTCGTGGAAACTAAAGACCCTGGTGATGAGCTCTTGCTCGCTCGGTTCAAGGAATCCCTTTTGCTGGCTGGCGGTGACTAGCATCTTCAGCTCATCCTCGGTGTAGACGAGGTGATGCTCGCCTTGCCACGATAAGCCCAACGGGCGCAAGACCAGATCGGTCAGCCAATACAGCAGCGCGATGATCGGGCGGAACGGAATGGCGAGCCAGGCGATCGGCGCGGCAGTGGCAAGAATCGTGGCTTCCGAACGCTGGATCGCGATCATTTTCGGAACCTGCTCACCCAGCACGATGTGCATGACGGTGATGATGAAGTAGGCGAGAACTCCCGCCACCAGGTGCGCGCTCACCCGTGCCCCGTGCCCGAGCCAGGAATCAAAGAGGGGGACGAGCAGTTGCGCGAGTGCCGGCTCGGCGATCCAACCGAGGCCGAGACTTGCCATGGTGATGCCGACCTGGGCGGCGGAGATAAAGCGATTCGGATCGGCCATGGCGCGCTTGACCAGCCGCGCCATGGGATGCCCTTGCTGCGCAAGTTGATCAATGCGAGTCGGCCGGACGCTGACGAGGGCAAACTCGGCGGCGACGAAAAAGCCGTTGAGGAGCACCAATCCGAAGACGGCTCCAAGCTTGAGGAGCTCGCTACTCATAGGCCTCCTGGCAGCGGGCGATGCCGCTCCCGAGCCGCGAGCAGCGCGTCACGGCATGGTGTGACCGGCCGCCAGCGAGCTGGGGATGCGCGTCCGCGCGGGGGTGGTGACCGAACGCACCCGCGAGCTGCCGCAATCGCCGCGCAAAGGTCTGTAAAACGCGCAAAGGGGCACGAATGGCCGTGCCCCTTTGCTGCATGCTCGATTGGTCGTCCGAGGTACGAATGGTAATGACTCCTGCCGAGACCGTCGCGCGCGAGCGCTTACAGCTCCTGATGATACGCCAGGAGCCGCTCCCCGTCGAGACGGCGGAGCTTTTGTAACGCCTCGTTCTCGATCTGGCGGACGCGCTCGCGGCTGATCTGCAACTGCTCGCCGACCTCGGCAAGCGTGTGCTGATGCGTGTGACCGAGGCCGAAGCGGAGCTGCAACACGAGCTTCTCACGCGGGGTCAGCGTGTCGAGCGCTGCCGCCACATCGCGCTTGAGCATCGATTCGCTCGCGGCTTCATACGGCGTCTCCGACACCTCGTCAGCAATCAGATCGCCGAGGCTCGTCTCATCCTCGCTGCCGATCGGCGTCTCCAGCGAGATCGTGCGCTGTGCCGCTTGCACGATCTGATGGATCTTCTCCGGCTGAACGCTCATCGCCTCAGCGACCTCTTCCGGTGTTGGCTGCCGTCCAAGCTCCTGGGCCAACAGGTTGAGCGTCTTGCGATAGCGCGAGATCGAGTCTCCCATGTGGACGGGGAGACGGATCGTGCGGCTTTGATCGGCGATAGCGCGCGTGATTGCCTGGCGGATCCACCACGTCGCATAGGTGCTAAACCGAAAGCCCTTCCGCCAGTCGTACTTTTGGACCGCGCGCATGAGGCCGATGTTGCCCTCCTGGATCAGGTCGAGGAGGGTCAGACCCCGGTTGACATAACGCTTAGCGATCGAGACGACCAGCCGCAAATTGGCGCGAACGAAGAGCTGCGTGGCGGCGACATCGCCCTGCTCGACCCGCTTTGCCAGCTCGATCTCTTGCGCGTGTGTTAAGAGGGGCGTTTCAGCGATTTCGCGCAAGTAGAGCCGGACAGGATCGTTGATAAAATTCGGATCGAGCCGCTGCAGCACATCGAGATCGCGCTCGAGATCGACCTCGGGCTCGATTTCGTCCGCGAGCTGGGTCTGGATCTCCTCGGGAAGATCCAGCTTCTCATCGCCATTGACCGTTTCCGCTACGAGCGCATCCAGCTTGTTCACATCGTAGGTTTGCAACGTGTCACTCATTATGGCTAGACTCCTCTCGGCGTGAACGGGCCGACCGTCCATCCACTTTGCCGCTGCACAATTGTTTCCAGTCACAGCGCCACGGCGCGGACAACTGATCGCTCACGAGCGTGCGGCAGCGAATGGTGGCGCGTGGCGCAGCCAAGAACACACGTACATTTGCGTGGCCGTCGCGAACGACTGGCCACGTAGACATACGACGCCGCCACATTTGCGGATGTATGGCAACCCTCGCTACTGCGGGGCGACAGGTCCGGGTCAGGGTATCCATCTGAGACGACGGGTGCCTCCAGGTAGGACCCGCCCTACACAAGCTGCACATTATACCATATTTGCGTTAAGCGCAAGTAGCCCACCCGTCCCATTTTGCAGGTTTGCAACATTTGGGCGATCGCACGTCGCTAGTAGCGCTCCAGTCCTAATTCCGGTACGCGATGGGAAGGGACAACGAAGCAGGGGCGCACCGGCGCCCCTGTCCCTTCCTGTATCTGCTCCAGGCGTGAGAGGAGTTAACGGCCGCAGCCGCAGCCGTGGGCTGTTGCGGCATTGTCGCCCGCGTCGAACGAATGGCCACACGCGCAAGAGGCCACGGCGTTCGGATTGCGAACGGTGAAGCCGCCTCCCATCAGCGAGTGCACGTAGTCAACCTCAGCGCCGCGCAGGTACATGGCGCTGAACGAATCGACGAGGAGGCGGACGCCATCGGCGTCAATCACCGTATCATCCTCTTCCGCTGTCTCCTCGATCGTCATGCCATATTGCAACCCGGAGCACCCACCCGGCGCAACGAAGACGCGCAGCGCGTGATCGGGAGTGCCCTGCTCGGCCAGAAACTTCTTCAGTTGGGCCACCGCTTCCGGCGTCATCGTAATCAACTGCTCAGTCGTGGCAGACATTGATCTGGTTTCCTCCGTTTTGATAGCGTGAGCGCTTGACTTCCGGGCCAGCGGCAAAACCGGCTCCCAGTGTCAATGCTTCACTCATGATACCGTCCCGCGCGATACGGCGCAACAGATGGCTATGCCTGCCTGGCGGATGGCCGTCAATGGTCTTTGATGCCCAACAGCGTTGGCGCCGCATATGCAGTCATCGAAGCGGTAGACTGCGGCCATCACCGTTCCTCGGTGAGCGGATGCGCGGCTCTCCACTCCTCGGCAGCGGCTCCCAGCGTCGAGAACCGCACTCCATCGTGCGCGGTAAAATAGTCAATCAGCCGCTCCAGCATCAGCAGGCGATGCCCCCGGCCGATGACCTGAGGATGCATCGTTAGGGTATAAACGCCGCCCGGCACGTGGCGCAGCATGAAGTCAAATTCTCCCCGCCAGATCTCCTCAACCTTCGACGGCGCGGACAGTCCTGGGCTGACACGGTGGGGCAGGCTGACATACTCAAAGTGCGGCCAGTCGTCCAGGATCCAGCTCACTGGCATTTCGACGAGCTCGACCGTGGAGCCGAAGATGTACGGTCCATCCGGCTGAATGACATCACCGACCCGGCACCAATACGGCTCGAAGTCGTGACCCATGAGTGACGATTCGTAGCGAAAGCCATGCTCGACCAGGAGCTCAACCGTGTGGGGACTGTTGTCCCACGAGGGAGAGCGGTATCCCACTGGACGCACCCCTGCCACGCGATCGAGCGCGTCGAGCCCGCGCTGAAGGACTTCGCGCTCACGCTCACGCGAGCCAAGCGTGCACGGATTTTCATGCAGATAGCCATGGTGCCCGATTTCATGGCCCGCGGCGACAATCGCGCGGGTTAGGTCGGGATAGGTTTCCGCGGTGTGGCCGGTGACAAAGAACGTGGCGAGAATGCCGCGCGATTCCAGCAGCCGCAAGATACGCGCGACGCCGACGGCCCCGAACTCCCCTCGCGAGATCATGCTCGGCGAGGTCGCGCCGAACGGCCCGATCCAAATCGAGATCGCGTCGAAATCAAAGGTGAGGCAGACGGTCGCGTGGTGAGTGGACATCGACATGTCACCTTCGGTCAACTGCCGCAGACATCGCGGCGCCTGGCGATCCGCTGTGCGTTATGCCGCTGAAGGCACGGGCGGCATTGTACCCAAGCCAGAGCCAGGAAGAACGGCTGGTTTCCACGCGCGCACGGCCGGCTGCGCCGGGGCGCCCGGCTCATGTGTCGTCACCTGGCTATCTGCCCGGCACGCGCTCCGCCGATGGCGGCGCCGGGGCGCCCGGCTCATGTGTCGTCACCGCGCAGAAGAAGCTCCAAATGGCGCTTCACCGCGGGCCACTCGTGCTCGATGACACTGTAATAGGCCGAGTCGCGGTAGGTGCCGTCGGGCAGAATGATGTGATTACGCAGGATGCCCTCGAACTGTGCGCCGATCCGCTCGAGCGCGCGCCGCGAGCGGAAATTGAGCCGGTGCGTCTTGAACTGCACGCGAATGCAGCCGAGTGTCTCGAAGGCGTGGCGGAGAAGGAGATATTTGGATTCGGTGTTGACCGGCGTGCGCCAGCAGGAGCGGCGCAGCCAGGTCCAGCCGATCTCAAGTCCACGGTCACGCGGGCGGATATCGAGATAGCGCGTGCTGCCGATAGCAATCCCGGTCGCTTGGTCAATGATGGCAAATGGCAAGGCGGTGCCGCAAGCTTGATCGTGCAGCGCCGCGGCGATCCAATTACGCACATCGTCCAGGGTGCGCAACTGCCGTGGCATATACCGCCAGATCTCTTCATCGGCGGCTGCGATTGCAAGCTCTTCCGCGTGCTCAGGTTGAAGTGGCTCCAGCCGGACCCACCGGCCAGCGAGAGAAACCGGTTGGACGATCAGGGGAACGGGTGCCGTGTTCATCATCGTGTCACTCCGGTCGTGCATGTGGAACGCATCGTGCTCAGGCAGACGGGGCGCGCTGCACGTGTCGCCAGGCAAGCAGAAGAATGATCACCGCTAGGGCTGGTGGCACCACGTGGGTCACCGCTGCGTGTGATTGGACAACCGAGCCAAGGATGCGATCGTCGGTCAGCAGGGTACCCGCGATGTATCCGAGCAGCGCTGCTCCCGCCCAGGCCAGGAAGGGCAAGCGATGCATGAGTCGCCCGGCAAGTGAGCCGCCAGCCAGAACGATAGGCATCGAAATCACGAGGCCAGCTACCATCATCAAGATTGGCCGGGCGCTGCGCTCCGCCAACGCGGCCACGGCCAGGATATTGTCTAGGCTCATCGCGAGATCGGCCAGCACCATGATTTGAACCGCCTGCAAGAGGGTGCTGGCATCACCGGATGGGGTGGGTGTCTCCGTATTGGTGAGCAAGCGAAAGGCGATCCAGGCAAGCAACGCACCACCGCTCGCTTGGAGCACAGGCAAGCGGAGCAGCATGCCGGCCGGAATTGCCAGGCAAAGGCGGAAGCCGATGGCAAGGCTGCCACCGATGGCGATGGCGCGCTGCCGCAGCTTAGGCGGGAGGTTGCGCGCTGCCAGGCCGATGACCACCGCGTTATCGCCAGAGAGGAAAAGGTTGACGAGGAAGATCGCCCCGACGGTGCCGGCGAGTGAGGAATGCATTGATGAACGCGAACCCTCCCAACTGAGCGCGCAAGCCCAGAAGCACATGATACTCTGCACGGAGAGCGACGTCGCGGCAGAACTGGGATTGGTGTGGTGAGGACGACGCGCAAGATCGCGACGCCGGCCTAGGGTGGAGGGATTGGCAGGGTGGATTGGATAACGAGCGGTGAGATCTGGGCGGCGCTCCTGACGCTCACGCTGCTGGAAATCGTGCTCGGGATCGACAACGTGATCTTCATCTCGATCCTGGCCGACCGGCTTCCCGCGTCCCAACGGGAACGTGCGCGCCTGGTGGGATTGTCGCTGGCGATGTTCATGCGGATCGCCCTGCTCCTGTCGATCAGTTGGATTGCCAACCTCAAAGAGCCGCTCTTTGAGATCGCGAGTAAGGAGTTTTCCGGGCGCGATCTGGTCATGCTTGGCGGCGGCCTGTTTCTCCTGTACAAAGCGACGACCGAGATTCACGACAAGCTCGAAGGGGAGGAGGAGCACGCGGAGGCACGTGCGGTCGCGTCCTTCGCGGGGGTGATCACGCAGATTATCCTCTTGGATATCGTCTTTTCGCTTGACTCGGTGATCACCGCTGTCGGGATGGCCGAGCACATCGAGGTGATGGTCGCGGCGGTCGTCATCGCGGTGGGGGTGATGCTGATCGCTTCCGGGCCGATCAGCGCGTTTGTCAGCCAGCACCCGACGGTCAAGATGCTCGCGCTCAGCTTCTTGCTCCTGATCGGAACCTCGCTGGTGGCGGAGGGATGGCATTTCCACATCCCCAAGGGCTACATCTACTCAGCACTGGCATTTTCGATCTTCGTCGAAATCCTGAACCTGCGGCTGCGAGCGCGCGCGGCCGAGCCGGTGCATCTTCATCAGCCGATGATCAACGAGCCGGTCGCAGAACGGGCCGCGGGTATCGCGCGGGCGGTCTCGCGGGAGACGCGGCGATGATCTGATGACTCGGATCCACCGGTTCGGGTATGCTGCCGAACCCGGATGCCGAGCCCAAAGGGGATCGGGCAGGATGCTGCTTCGGTGGAGGACGTGTCATGGGCGATCGCGTCTGTGTTGCCGTCACGAGAATCATCCCAGAAGCGGGGATGACGCTGCTGCGAGAAGCGGAAGCGCGTGGAGAGATTGAGCTGCGCGTGTGGGAGGAGGAATTGCCACCACCGCCTGACCGCCTGGCGGAGCTGCTCCATGGCTGTGCTGGCGCGATCACCCTGCTCACCGATGCGATCACTGCCGAGGTGCTCGACCGCGAGCCACAGCTCAAGGTGATCAGCAATCTTGCTGTCGGGTACGACAACATTGATGTTCCAGCAGCCACCGCTCGCGGGGTGGCCGTCTGCAATACACCGGGTGTGCTGACCGAAACGACTGCGGATTTCGCTTGGGCGCTGCTGATGGCCGCGGCGCGCCGGATCCCTGAAGCGATTGACTATGTCCGGGCGGGAAAGTGGAAGACTTGGGGGCCGACCCTCCTGCTAGGGCGAGACGTCCACGGGGCAACCCTTGGCATCGTCGGTTTTGGCCGGATCGGTAAGGAGGTGGCCAAGCGGGCGCAGGGATTCTCGATGCGCGTACTCGCCTTTGACACCGCGCCTGACTACGATGCGGCCCGGCAGCTTGGTGTGGAGGTTGTCGCACTCGACGACTTGCTGCGGCAGTCGGACTTCGTCACGCTTCATGTTGCCCTGACGCCGGAGACTCGGCGTCTCATCGGGCCGCGCGAGCTCAAGCTGATGAAGCGTGAAGCCATACTCATCAATGCGGCGCGTGGCCCGGTGGTCGATACCGAGGGGCTGGTGACGGCCTTGCGAGAAGGAACCATCATGGCCGCCGCGCTGGATGTCACTGACCCGGAGCCATTGCCGCCAGATCACCCGCTGATCCACCTTCCCAATGCGATTGTCGTGCCGCATATTGCCTCAGCAACCGTCGCAACGCGGAACAAGATGGCCGAAATCGCAGCGCGCAATGTGCTGGCGGTGATTCGCGGCGAGCAGCCGCCGTTTATCGTCAATCCTGAGGTGCTGGGCAAGCCCAACGCCTAGCTGGATGGCAGCGAATGCTTACCGTGCGCGTGTGGCATGCGTGCCCTGGCACGGAGGCCCCGCGCTCCGGCACAAGGGGGAAGCCGGGTATACTTGGCATGATCCGCGGCCGGCGTTTGCACGACGCGGGCACGCGGGCGACCTGAAACTCTGCCTTCGAGGGGAGTGATATACGATGTTCCGCTGCAAAGTCTGTGGCTGGATCCATGAAGGCATGGCGCCGCCGAACGAGTGCCCATCCTGTGGCGCGCCAGCGGACCGCTTTCGGCCGATGGATCCGTTGGAAATCGACCTCACGGCGAGTGAGCTGGCAAGCCACGGCATCGTCGGCCAGGGCCTCGAAGCCGAGGTCGACGATAGCCGGCGCATTCGCCTGCTTGCCTTTGTCGATGCCTCGTTCTTCTCGCCCTACATGGAGCGCTCGGGCAAGCGGTACCCGGTCTATACGGGCGATGCCCAATGGTTCTCCGATAACATCCCGTGCATGACGGCATGCCCGTCGCACACCGACATCTCCCGGTACATCGCGTTGATCGCTGACGGGCGCTACGCCGACTCCTTCGAACTCAACCGCGAGCACAACGTGTTCCCTGGCTGTCTTGGCCGGATGTGCGCGCGGCCGTGCGAGGATGCCTGCCGCCGCAAGGAGATCGATGCACCGATCGGTATCTGTTATCTCAAGCGTGTCGCCGCTGATTACCGTGGCGAGACCCGGCGCGAGACGCCGCCTCCCTGGAATGGTCTGACGGCTGGCATCATCGGCGCCGGTGTCTGTGGTCTGACGGTAGCGCGGCAGCTTGCTCGCAAGGGCTACAAGGTCACGATCTACGAGAAATACCCGGTGCCAGGCGGCGTGATGTGGACCGGCGTGCCGGAGTGGCGTCTGCCGCGCGATGTCATCATGGAGGAGGTCGAGCTGATTACCGACCTCGGCGTGGAGATTCGCTTCAACACGGAGGTCGGAAAAGACATCTCCTTCCGGGAGATCGTTGAATCGTACGACGCGGTGGTCATCGCGACGGGCTGCCAGATTGCCCAGGAGCTCGGCGTGCCGGGTGAGGACCTGGAAGGCGTCGTCTCCGGCATTAAATTCCTGGAGGAGGTCAACCTCGGCAAAGAGGATGTCTGGGTTGGCAAGCACGTGGTCACCGTGGGTGGAGGCTTCACCTCGATGGACTGCGTGCGGACGGTGCTGCGGCTGGGCGCCGAGCGCTCCGTCATGACCTATCGCCGGAGCATCCAGGAAATCCCCGTGGATGAGCTTGAGCTCGAAGAAGCCGAGATGGAAGGGGTGGAGATCATGTACATGGTCTCGCCCGTTCGTGTCATCGGCGATGAGCATGGCCGGGTGAAGGGGATCGAGCTGATCCGGAATGAGCTTGGTCCGCCAGACAGCAAGGGCCGGCGGCGGCCACAGCCGGTGCCAGGCTCCGAGTTCATCGTGCCGTGTGATATGGTGCTGGTCGCCATCGGGCAACGCCAGGACAGCTCGTTCCTTGGGGACATGCTGCCGAACCGCGACCGGCGGGGCGTGCCGTTCCTCGACCAGAATTTGAAGACCGAGCTGCCCAATGTCTGGGCCGCCGGAGACTACGTGATCAACCCGACGAACTTCATCTCCTCAATCGGCGAAGGGAAGCGCGTCGCGATCGCGATCGACCGGGAGCTGCGCGGCGTTGAGCCGGTCGTCAAGGAGATGGAGATCACGCGCGTTCCGACCGAGTATGTCTCGACACCGAATCCGCTGCTGGCCGAGGGAATCGCCGAGTGGAGCCTCACGGCAATGAGCCGGCGGCTCGTTTGGGGTGACGACTACACCAGCGTGGGACGGCAGGTTATGCCAGTGCTGCCGCTGGTTGACCGCGGCATCGGCACGCACGACACGACTCTGGAGGTCGAACTCGGATATACCAAGCCGATCGGGTTCGAAGAGGCCAAGCGCTGTCTCCAGTGCCAGTTGAACATCTTTATTGACGGCAACCGCTGCATTCTCTGCAACGGCTGCGTGGACGCGTGCCCGCATCGCTGCATCGAAATGATCTCGCCCGACCGCATCTACAGCATCGACAATGATGTCGAGCTTGCCGAAATGGCGCGGGCAGAGCTCGGTCCGTACGCGGCGGCCATGGTGATCGATGAGCGGGCATGCATCCGCTGCGGTGTCTGCGTGGACTGGTGTCCGACCGAGTGCCTGACGATGGATCACTTCCGGCTGACGCCTGCCGACCCGCGGGAGAGCGTTGACCTGGCGATCGTCGCGGACTGAGGGATCAGCGCAGGATGCCTAGGAGGCTCGGGATGGCATTGACGATCGAGGAGCGCGTGACCCGGCTCGAAGAGCGCCTTGACCAGGTGGAAGCGACGCTTGCCCGGCAGAAGAGGCCTCGCATCGGTCTACCTATCGAGGAGGCGAAGTCGGAGCTCGCCAAGCCAGTTGCACGGGGCCTGAGGTGATTGAGCGCTTTCATCGCATCGTTGGACGCTTCGAGGGACCGGGCGATCTCTCCGAGGACATGCGGAATTACTCTTTGGCGAGCGGGAGTAACCGTCCGTTTGCTTGCCAGATTTGCTCCGCACGGCCTAAGCACGTGTTGGGCTTGGCCGCCGCTCAATCCCCAAGTGCTTCTCTGAACAACCGGCCAAGTCCCACCTGATCGGTCCTCTTCAGACACAGGACGCCCAGGAGCGCCGTCGCCCACCAGCGCGGCGCTCTTGCGCTTCTCCTCACCCATGCCGCGCCACGAACCTGGCGATCGATTCGGCATTCAGGGCTACCTGGCATTTGGTTGCCTCACCCAGAATGGTTCCTCTTGTGTCGTTTCTTCATGCACGCTTCAGGAAGCCTGCAGGCTGCGTTCAGGTGACAACGGCATAGTCGGGAACGGGTCGTTGGCAGGGCCACGCCTCATAGTCACGGGTGGCACCGAAGGCCGAATGAATGGCTCGGGCTCCAAACGGAGACCGCGAGTGTGGTCCTGCGTGCCCATCGTGGTTGGCGCACTGCGACGAGCAGTGCGGATTCAGAAGGAGGTCTGCGCGATGCATGTTCGAATTGAGCAGGTTCCCACGTTCTCGCGGCGCCGGTTCCTGCACGTCGCTGCGGGAGTTGGCTTGGCGCTCGGTGTCGGGCAACGCCTGGCGTGGGCGCAGACGGTTGCCACGCCGGCTCCGGGCATCAGCATTCTTCCAGGTGAGGCTGCCTGGATCAAATACAACCTGAACACCATCTCCAAGGAAACGATTCTCGCCATTCCTGGGACGGGCGACCGCATGGTCACGGAGTTCGAGGAATACCGGCCCTATGCCAGCATTGCCCAATTCCGCAAAGAGATCGGCAAGTACGTCGACCAGGAGATCGTCACGGGCTACGAAGCCTATCTCTTTGTCCCGGTCGACCCGGCAAGCGCCGATGCGGACACGATTCAGCAGTTGCCAGGCGTAGATGCCGACAAGGCCAAAGCTTTGCTCGACGGCGGTCCCTACGCCGGTGACGCTGCCTTCTTGGACGCGCTGAGCAAGCTCGTCACGGAGGAGCAAGTTGGCCTGGCCCAAGCCTTCCTGGCCTCCACTGCCTCCGGCCAAGCAACCTGGATCAAATACAACCTCAACACCATGACCGAAGATCAGATTCTGGCGATTCCTGGCACTGGCGACCGGATGGTCCGCGAATTCACAGAATACCGGCCGTACGCGAGTATCGAGCAGTTTCGCAAGGAGATCGGCAAATACGTCGATGCAGATGTTGTCGCTGGGTATGAGCGCTACGTGTTCGTCCCGGTAGATCCGAACCAGGCTGATGAAGCTACCTTGCAGCAGTTGCCAGGCGTTGACGCTGATAAGGCAAAAGCCCTTGCACGTGGTCGCCCGTACGCGGATCAGGCGGCATTTCTCGCGGCATTGGGCAAGCTCGTCACTCCTGATTTTGCCGCGCTCGCGCCGGCGTATCTCGTGGAGGCGTGACGGCCATGGAGCGACACCCTGCTCTCCGGCGCCTGCACCGGTTTCTCCATCTGCTCGCCGCGGCGATGTTTGCCGGGACGATCGCCGAACTGATCGCCGCCAAGCATTATCAGGATGCCGTCCAGTTCGTTCCCTTTGCGCTCTGTGCCATCGGTCTCGTGGCGGTGGCCGTGGCGTGGACCCGGCAAGAAGGACGCACCCTCGTCGCGGTCCGGGCCGTCCTGATCGTGATTGCGCTCGGCAGTCTCTGGGGCATCTGGGAGCACGTTGAAGGGAATCTTGAGTTTGTCCATGAGGTGCGGCCGCACGCGGACACCGCAACGGTCATTCGCTCGACGCTGCAAGGTGGCGCGCCGATCCTGGCGCCGGCCGCCCTGGCCGCGGCGGCGGCGACGGGCATCGCCGCGACGTATGCCAGCATCGTGCTGGCTCCCGTGTCCATGGTGACCGCGCGCAGCCCACGACGCGCTGAAGCCGTCAGCGGGCGTGGCTACGCCACCGACTAATCACGCGATTGGTCCGGACACCCCGTCGGTGTCCGGGGGAATTGCTAGACGTCCTCACAGAGGACAAAGGAGGTCCAAATGACTCGCTCAGGGAGAATCAACCGCCGATCGGTTCTGGCTGGAGCCGCGGGCGTGGGATTGGCAACCGCCCTCGGGGCCACGCTCGGCAAGGCACAGGAGAGCACGCCTGTGCCGGGTTCGTCCACGACGCCCTCGGCGGGCGGTACGACGGAGGGAGCAACACCAACGTTGCTCCAGCGGATCGATGACGTCATCGCGCAGGTGCAGGCAGACCGGGATGCTGTTAGCTCCTCGATCGACGTGACCCTCGTCGATCAGTTGCTCGCAAAGGCATCGGCGTTTCGCGATCAAGTTGCCAGCGCCACCACACTGACTGATGTCGAAACATTCCAGCAGGCGCACGCGGCGATCTCGCTGGCGCGGGCCGCGTCCGCGGTGATCGTGGGCGAGCTATCCAACTTCGGCTTGCCTTCGCAGCAAGCCCGGACGAGCCGAGTTGTGGCCGCGGTACATGGGGCAATCACCCAAATCAGCGACCTGGCGTCTAACGCTCCCGACACCAACGTGACGGAAACACTCTCCATTGCCCAGCAGCTCTACCAATCGGCCTATGACGCGTACAACGCGGGGACCTATGCCAAAGCTGGGGCCCTGGCTCGCGCAGCGGGCAGCACGGCCGAGGCAGCCGCGCTCGCCGCCGGTCTGGATGGTGGCAAATTCGGTCGGCAAAAGCGCGGGTTCGGACCTGAGGATGGCCCCGAGGGCCCTGGATTTGGGAAAGGTGGCAGGCGGGGAGATCGCCGGCGCTGGCCGGATGAATCGGGCAACGACGAAGGCGAGAACGCAGACGAGACCAATCAGACACCTGTCGAGGTTCCCGCTCCTACCTTTGGTAGCGCCTAGCGCCAATCCACGCGGCGGAGCCGCCCGGCTGGCGGCTCCGCTCGCCAAGGCGCCTTGCCATGAAAGGATCGACTCCGATGGATCAACACTCCCGTGAGCATGGCACCGATGTACCGCCGGGACGGAGCGTCACGCGCCGGAGCGTGGTCAAGGCCGGGATTGCGGCGGCAGGCCTCGGTATCGCTGGGATGGCGAGTGTACGTACCGAGGCCCAGACGCCCGCTGCGAGCGAGGCGACGGCGACACCGTGTCTGCTGACTCCAGAGCTGACCGAGGGGCCGTACTACGTGCCGGGGCAGCTCATCCGCCAGGACATTACCGAGGGCAAGCCGGGTGTGCCCCTTACCCTCCGCATCACCGTGCAAGACGTGACCACCTGCTCCCCGCTGGCAAATGCCGCGGTCGATATCTGGCATTGCGATGCCCAGGGATACTACTCCGGCATCACCGGTGAGAATCCGGGAGGTGGCAGCGCACCTGCAGGCCAAGAGAACGCGCAAACGACCTTTCTGCGTGGCGTTCAGCTCACAGATGCCACTGGCCAGGTGACGTTTCGTACCATCTATCCTGGGTGGTATGCCGGGCGTACGATTCACATCCACATGAAAGTGCACGTTGGAGGTGCTCCGGAAACGGCAGCGGCTGATCCGCTGGCGGCGGCGACACCAGAAGGCGGGTTGACGTACCAGGGCGGGCATTCCGTTCACACCGGTCAGCTTTTCTTCGACGAAGCGATCAGCGCCCAAGTGCTTGCGACTCCGGCGTACGCACGGGAATCCGACCAGGGTCGGATTCACAACGCGCAGGACAACATTTTCAATGGTCACGGCGATGAGCCGGGCTTTCTGCTGGACCTGTCTGGATTCGTCGATGAGGGACTGATCGGCACGATCACCGTTGGCGTCGATCCCTCGGCCGTCTCGGCGGGCCGGTAGTGCACGGCGTACGTCGTCACGGAATCTTGACCAGGATCGTACCCCATGCCGTGTTGGCTCGGCCTAACGATCCCTCGCTGATTCCTAGCAAACCGTCATCTGGATCGTGCACACGCGGCACCCGTCAACACTCAGCCCGTTCGCTCTAGCGCGAGCGTGCGAAGCGAGGGATCTCTCGACGCCTATGACCTGGGGCAGGGCGCCTGATGCGCGCACCCTATCTCTCGCTCGCAGGGGATCGGCATGGACGGGAGAGATTCCTCAGCTTCGCCTCGGAATGACGGTGGTGCGTTCAGAATGACGCGGCATAGCAGCGTCATGACGGTGGTGGCGTCGCCTTGGTGGTGGCTCCGCGCTCACCCGTTTGCCCACCGGTGAGCGTCACCTCCGGCGTTCCGGTCGAAAAGAGGGGTGCGTTGGGCTGGATGCCCCCTTGTGCACGAGCGTGGCCAGATGGGACATGCACCAACAACCAGGACAAGCACGGCGTGCCGACCGGCATGCGTGGTTGGGCTCCCGGTCTTGCCGGGCCGTCCGAGATCCGAAGTGCGGGGCCCGGTCAGCACGATGCAGGCTGGTACGTCCCCCAGCCAGCGGACCGCGCGGCTGGTTCGTGATGGACCGGTGAGGACAGAGCGCTCAGTCGAAGTCGAAGAGCTCGCCGAGGAATGAGCGCCGCTTCTTGCGGTAGTGACCGGAGTGCTCGCGCTCGTAGTCTCGCCGCTCGGGCGCCATTGGAGCGCGGTAGTCGCGTGGGGCGCCGCGCTCGTAGCGGTCATCCCAGTCGTCATCGAGCGTCTCCACGCTGCGCTCGATGATCTTGTCGAGCTCTCCCCGGTCGAGCCAGACGCCGCGGCATTTGGGGCAGTAGTCAATCTCGACCCCCTGCCGGTCAGCCATGCGCAGCTCAACGTTGCAGACGGGACAGTTCATCAGTCTCCTCGCGGGTTGGTATCTTGAACAGGTCAAATTGTCAGCGTGGTACAGTCAACATGAGCGCGTCTTTGCCCCAATGCTACCATGCCAATTGGGGCTCGCCAGCGAGCAAGGCAGCGCAAGTAACCCTGGGCCGGGCCACGACGCCGGATATCCGGATCACGTGCGCTCGCTTCCAGCTCTTGCGCAGGACGTTGCAATGCCTGGCCAAGGCGACGAAGATCGCCATCGGCACGCTTATGTCAGGGCTATGCGGCCTACTTCCACCTTCAGCACCTGTGCGACGGGCACGAGCCTAGCGCATGCGCCGGCCCAATCGCGGCAATCGCTTCGATATCCGATCCGCATTCCGAACGCACTGATCCGTTTGGAGCAGCGCTTGCTCCTGCCACGCCAATCTTGGCTATAATCAAGCGCTGTCAACGGTTTGCGAGCCCCAAATGTGGCATCCGTGCAGTCGTGAAAACGAGTGATTGTGACCGTTCCTGAGCGCACAACAGGGATTCTTGAAGGGCTCACGCCGGCAAGCTGGTGCCGCACGCTGATGCTGCCTGAACTGCAACAGCTCCTCGTGTGGTGCCGCCCACTGCCGCACTCGCAGATTACAAGCAGGCGATCGTGGCGGAAAATGTCCTGCTCAAGCGCACCCACGATAGCCGCAACGATACCTATCGCTATCTGCGGGATCGTTACGCGCTCGATCCAAGCGTTCCGCTGTTTCGGGCGCTGCGGGATCTTTGGGATGTGGACCCACCCGCCCAGCCGCTTCTGGCAATGCTGATGGCATCGGCGCGCGATCCTGTCCTCCGCGCCACCGCGGAGACCGTCCTCCCCGCGGCTCCCGGATCACCGGTGACACCGGCCATGCTCGCCAGCGCCATTGCTCGCGCTTTCCCTGGACAATTCCGGGAGTCGACGCTTGCCGTCATGGGCCGGCTGGTTGCTGCCTCGTGGACCCAATCAGGCCATCTCGCCGGCCGTGCTCCAAAGCGCCGGGGCCGCGCGGTCTGCCGGCCGGTCGCCGTCGCGTTCGCCCTCCTCATTGGCTATCTCACCGGCGCAAGCGGCGAAGCGCTCTTCCTGACCCCCTGGGCGCGCCTCCTCGATGCGCCGGCCCATGTCGTCCGCGAGCAGGCGGTCGAGGCAGCATTCCTCGGTTGGATCGACTACCGGCACGCCGGGAATGTGACCGATGTCGGATTCCGATTTCTCCTCCGGGACG
>JBHOQQ010000156.1:0-20836 GCA_042408955.1 Thermomicrobiales bacterium | reverse complement strand
GCCCGACGCCGATGCCCGAGTTGAGGCACTCAACCCGGATACAAACTATGGCGCCTCCACGACGCTGATCGTGGACGCCGACCCGGTCATCGAGACCTACATTCGCTTCAATGTGCAAGGAGTCGGCACGGTTCAACAGGCCACATTGCGCCTGTATGCCACCAACGGGACGACAAAGACGCCGCTCGTCTACCTGACCGACGCGAACGCATGGACCGAGGCTGGCATTACCTGGAACACGAAGCCGGCACCACTGGGTACCGGCATCGCTGGTCCAGCCACCGTGGACAACAATGCCTGGCTCGAATACAGCGTGACTACCCTGGTGGCCGGCAATGGCCTCGTCAGCTTTGTTCTGCCGGCGAACTCAAAGGATGGGCTCTTCGTCCAGTCGCGCGAAGGGGCCAGCCCGCCAGAGCTCGTGATCGTCTCAGTCCCAGAGGGCATGCCGACGCCAACCCCGACCGACACGCCAACGAACACGCCGACTCCATCGCCAACGGCAACGCCGCCGAGTGATGTGGGCTATGTCGATCACTCCTATAGCTCCGGCGTCTCGGCGCCGACCGCCAAAGAGGGGCAGAGCAAAGTCTGGTACAACGCGGGCATCTGGTGGGGCATTCTCTACTACCCGTCTCCAGGCGGCTTCTATATCGCCCGGTTAGACCTTGCTACCCAAACCTGGACGCGAACTAGCGCCCTCGTTGACACGCGCACGGCGGCCAAGATCGATGCCCTTTGGGACGCGGCTTCCGGCAAGTTGTACACGGTCTCGGCCAGAACCAGCACCGGCGCGATCGAGCTCCGGCGATTTAGCTACGGCGCAGGAAGCTACAGTCTCGATGCTGGATTCCCCGTCACGCTGGCAAACCTGGGCGTTGAAGATGGCGTCGTGACCATTGCCAAGGACACGACGGGCACACTTTGGGTAACGTATGTGCCAGTCTCTGGCGATCCGCGCGTCTACGTCACTCACTCTGTCGGTGGCAACGATGCCACGTGGGTCGCGCCCTACGTCGTACCGACAGGTGGCATGCCGCTCAATGAAGATGATCTTTCGGTCATTGTCGCATTCGGCGGCCAAATTGGCATCATGTGGAGCAATCAGAACGACTGGACCATGTACTTTGCGAGGCATGTGGACGGAGCGCCCGACAATCAGTGGACACTGGAGACCGCCTACCAGCGCGCAGAAGGCTCTGATGACCACATCAATCTCAAGGCAGATTCAAGTGGGCGCGTCTATGCAGCGGTCAAGACATCGCTCAACGGACCTAGTGACCCATTGATCCACCTTCTCGTCAGGGATACGAGTGGGACATGGTCCAGCCATGTGTTCGGCACGGTTGCGAACAATCACACGCGCCCGGTTGTGGTTATCGACGAATCTGCGGGCATCGTGCATATGTTTGCGTCTGCGCCGTGCTGCAGCGGTGGCAAAATCTATCACAAGCAGGCACCGATCAGTAGCATCGTCTTTCCGACAGGCTTGGGCGAGCCAGTCATCTCGAGCTCGGTGAACACGACAATTAACAACGTTGCTTCCACCAAGCAAACCGTTAGCAGCGCCACCGGCCTGCTCATCATTGCTGGCGACGACTCCTCAAGGCGGTACTTGCACAACTTCCTGCCGTTGGGAGCGGTATCAACCCAGTCCGAGGCAGTCTTGCTCGGCTCGACGGTCGGTCAGCAGGAGCTCTCACCGGAACCACTCGCGGGTTGGTGGTGTGTGCTGCCCGCCATCGTGCTCGCTTGGGTGGCAACCCGCCGACCGGGAGCACGATATGGCGCTGGCATGGTCGCTCCAAGGGCCACCGGCGAGAGCGAAGTTGAGCGTGCTGTGCAGCCGGGTGGCGCTGCTGCGCTAGGAGATTGATGCGTCATGCTTGATGTGACCGTGGTCGTGCCTGTGCGGAACGCTGAGCACTTCATTGATGCCTGCCTGGCATCAATAGTTCGTGCAGCGCCCCGTGAAATCATTGTCGTGGATGGCAATTCCACAGATTCGACCGTTGCGCGGGCCCGCCAATACCCAGTGACAATCCTTTCCGACGAGGGAAAGGGTGTCGCTGCCGCGCGACTCTTGGGCGTGCAGCGCGCCGCAACGGATGTCGTCGCGCTGATTGACGTGGATATCGTTCTCCCTGATGGAGCTCTGGCCGCTCTCTTTGATGAGTTCACCGAGGGTGGCTACACCGCGCTGCAAGCCGGCCTCCATAGTGTGTCAGGCAACGGGTACTGGGGCCAGGCACTCGCTTTTCACCACAATACGGGACGAAGTAAGAACTGGCCGGGTGTCATGGCCACGATGTTCCGTCGCCAGGCGTTGCTGGATTACGGTTTTGACGAGCGCTTCGCATCCGGAGAGGACATCGAGCTGCGCTGGCGCTTGAAGCGAGGGCATGAACGCCTCGGCGTGTCTCAGCGCACGTTCGTCGATCACCGGTTTGAAGATTCCTTTCAGTGCGCGCGTGGTCAGTTCGAGGCCGACGGCCAGGGATTGGCTCGGATGGTGCTGAAGTACCGCTGGCAGGCATTGCCGTTGCTCGGCATCCCAGCAGCGGGCGCAGTTCGGGGAATTGCCGTCTGCGTGCGCCGTGGTCAGCCGAAGTGGATTCCGTACTACATCAGCTATGCGCTACTGAACTACGCAGCGATCATCGGGACACTCAGACGCGGGCTTGGAACTGCGCCTGCTGACGGTGAGCCACGGGTCGGTTATGGACGTGTCCTGTGACAGAAAGCACCAGCGTTGCGCCTGCGCTTGATATGCTGATGAGCACACCTGAAACGGTGGACGACGTCACGCTTAGCGAAATCACCGGCACGATTCAGGAGCTCCTGAATTGCGCCAATGCTGGCCGCCTGCTCGATGGCTTCGCGCTCTACAGCCCGAATTATCTTGGCCGTTTCATGAGCGAGCAAGGGCTGACCCCTGAATCGCTCCGGGCGAAATGCGGCGCCGCGCGACCGCCTACCCGGGCGCACATCGAGCTTGACGCAGTGCTAGCGGCTGGCTCCCTGCCCGGCGGAGCCGTCTGGATCACTGTGCGCTATCGCGAAGGTTTCTCGAGCGGCAATCCGGTGGGGGAGCGGTACACATTGATCTGGGATTCCCAACGCGAGCGCTGGCTCATCGAGGATATCGTCGCCGTCGAACAGCCTGCTCGGGCCGATGCTGTGGAGAAGCCTCGCGCCTCCCAGGAAGCTGCTGGTGCAACTGGTGACCCGGCGAACTCCGCACAGCGCACGGCGGAGCGACCCAGGGCCCGCGGGCTGCCGATGCTCGTCAATTCACTGGCCCTGATTATGGGCAAGCTGGCAACCATGGGGCTGGGGTTTCTTGCCTGGATGGTGGCGGCCAGGTATTTCAGCCAGTCAGAGGTTGGTCTGGCGTCCGGAGTCGTGTCGGCCACGATGCTCTGCGTGCAAATCGCCCTCTTCGGCGCCGGCGCCGCGCTCATTTCTTTGTACCCTCACCACCAGCGTCAGCCAAATCGCTTGCTGGACACGGCGATTACGTCCGTGATCCTGTTCGCTGGTGTCGCTGGGGCGTCCTTTGTGCTTCTTGCATCCGGTGTCTTCCGCGAGCTGCGCATCGTTGCCGAGCGCCCGTCGTACGCCGCAATCTTTCTCATCATGGCGGTAGCGGGAACACTTGGGGTCCTGTTCGACCAGCTCGCTACAGCGTTGAGACGCGGAGACTACGTGCTCGTCCGGGGGATGGTCTCTGGCCTCCTCACCGTGGCATTGGTGATTTCGCTGCCGCGGGTAGCTGGTTTCGAAAGCGCCGTCGGTATCCTCACGGCGTGGGCAGCGGCGAGTGTCTCGATGGTTGCCATCGGCTGGCTCCAGCTCCGGCGCGCCTTGCCGCGGTACCGGTTTCGTCCCCGGCTGCACTGGGATCTTGCCCATGAGCAGGCGCGGGTTGGCTTTCCGAACTGGGTGCTAACGCTGGCTGAGCGCGCTCCAGGCGCGGTCCTTCCCATCGTCGTGACCGAGTTGTTGTCACCACGAGCCAATGCGGCCTGGTATTCCGCCTGGATGATGGCCTGGGTGGTTTATGTCGTGCCGGTGCAGGTCGGCCTGAACCTCTTCGCTGAGGCGTCGCACAAGCCGGAATCGATGAGCGAGGCCGTCCGGCACAGCGTTCTCACCTCGCTCGCTGTTGGTGCCCTCGCTGCGGCCGGGTCGGCCGTGGTAGGACCAATACTCCTTGGCTTCCTGGGCCAGGGATATGCTGACCTTGGAACCACGCCGCTGCGCATTCTGGTGCTGGCCGTTGTGCCGTTCACGTTTGTCCAGGCATATTTCTCTGTCTGCCGGGCACGAAATGAGTTAGCCGAGGCTATCGTTGTCGGTATCCTTGCGGGCAGTGTTGGTGTCGGTGCAGCGGCTGTCGCTGGGATCAGCCACGGCTTGATTGGCATGGCTGTCGCCTGGCTTGCTGTCCAGAGCGTGGCCGGCGCATGGGCACTCTACCGGCTCCAAAGACTGATGCGCCAGAGCGATTATGAACTTGCGCGGGAACGGGCCTCAATTCCGGCTGCCAACAATCTCGCCGGCCGCATGCCGGCGGGAGATCCAGCCACGTTTGCCTAAGGCGTGCTCGTTTCGGGTTCAGGCCTGAGCGGCTCCCTTGCGGTGACACCGCGAGGATTCGGCGAGGTCTCTTCTCGTCCGCGCAAGACTCTGGGAAGGAACACACCTCCGGATGATGTGGACTCAAGAGCCGCTCGACGGCCCTCGTGTCGCACGAGCAGCATGCCTGCGCTGGACGCACGGTTTTCCTGATTGGCAACGAAACGCACGGCATGCGCCCATATGAGCCCGAGCTCAGCGAGCTTTGTCGGCTCAGCACGGTTCCGATGAGGCGCGCGTGAGGCGAGCGCCGGAGGCAGCACCGTACCCGGCGTAAAGGCCGAAGCCTCGTTGCCCGCTCCTCCTTGTGTTCTTTGCCGTCTCAATTACGGTGCCACCAAGCAGGCAGGTGTGGAGCGTGCAGTGCGCGTTGCGCACCTCTATGTTGGGCATCTGTGCACAAGCTCTGAGGGTTGGTCTGGCTTCTCCCTGATTCCTGGCGTGTTTTCAGAAAAAAGTGCGTTGAGAGGGGTATGGGCAACCTTTCTCGTGACTGGTTGACACTGCGGATAACGTTTGCTATCGTCCACCTGCACGTACAGTGCGACATCCGTGTTGGGAGTTGCAGATCCCGAGACGCGCACACGTGCGAGGCTGGTCGGGCGGTTATGAACCTGTCGTGGGAGCGGGTCCAGACGGAGAGCACGATCAGCCTCTGGCCAGGACAGCGGCCGGAGGCGGCCACCAACATCAACTGAGCCTCGCAGCGTGGTGACATGGTGGCACATCCCCTGACCAATGTCCTGAATTTAGCCCCGCAGATCGTCTAATGCGTTCGCGACCGGGTTCCCATTGCTCCCACGAGTAACAGGCACCCAGACTAAGGGTGCTTGGTGCTGCCGTGGGCACACTGGCACGAACGCGGAGACGGAGTTTGTCGCCGGGCTGTGGCCAGCAAGGCGATGGGGGTCGTGGAGGTGCCGCAAGCGCCTCCAAATGAAGAGGCCGAGGGGCTGCTCGGACGGATCGCACCAAGGAGGGAAGGTATGCTGCGCTCAGGACAACGGCGCACACATGAACCTGCGCACCGTGCAGGACGTCCCTGGCGCCTGAGGTAAGTGGCGACGTCTGTCCCGCCGTTTCACCCGCTGGACGCGGCGTAGGAACGGAGACGGGAAAACCAGCCACTTCCTGAATTGCCTGCGGGCGCCGTTCCCCAGGCCAACACATCCAACAGCGGCCTGCCTTTGCCGCGTTGAAGGCAGGAAGTGGCTTCGTGTGTCCGACGGGCTGATGTACGCCCGCTACGCGGTTCTGCTCGGGTCAACCACTGGCTCTTGTTCCGCCAGCAAGCTCCTCGTTGGGCTTGGTGAACTGGCCCCGTGCTGCCGCGACCCACACCGGAGACCAGCATGAACCACAAACGTTGTGTTCGGCTCATCACCGCGCTCGTTGCTCTTGTGACGATCATAGCTCCCATCATTTCCTTCGACGTGATGCCTCGTGGCACCGCGGCAGCCGAGGCCTGGCTGACGCTAAGCAAGCGGAGTGCCAACCCTGGAGATTCTGTCACCGCTAGCGGCCGCCGGTTCCCTGAAACTACAGCAGGATCACTCATTTGGGTTGCTGACGGGAGCACCCTGGCAACATTCGAGACAACGCCGACTGGGAGCTTCTCCGTGACCTTCCAGGTGCCGGGCGCACCAGGTGGGACGTATGAAGTCCGAGCAACCGTCGGTGATGTGGTCGCCTCAGCTACCATTGGGGTGGCCGCTCCTCCCCCACCAACGGATGTCCCAGCACCGACGGCGACCGAGCCGCCGCCTGCTACGGAAGAGCCAGAGCCGGCCGTGACCGAGCCATCTAAACCAGAACCGACAAAGAAGCCGCGACGGCGAAAGCCAACGCCGGCATCAAGCGATTCGCAAAGCGTGAGCGCAAGTGAGGTGCTTCCTCCGTACACCTATCGGCCAACGGCCGATGCGTGGGTTGACCAGTCAGCACCATCGAGAAATTACGGAACGGACACCGATCTGATTACCGACGCCAAGCCGCTTCGTGAATCACTGATCAAATTCTCGGTGAGCGGCGTGACGGGCACCGTCCAATCAGCGAAGCTTCGCGTCTACGTCCATGGCCCATCCGTCAGTGGGCCAGAAATCTACGGGACGGCGACCGATTGGTCCGAGAGCACGGTCAATTGGAACACTCGTCCCCAACGCACCACGAGCCGCCTGGCCATTTACAAAGGTGCGACCGGCGAAGATGTTTGGATCGAGTTCGATGTCTCCGCGCACGTCAAGGGCAATGGTACGTATAGCTTGGTACTCGCTCCAACCTCTGGCGACAATGTAGAGATTTATTCACGGGAGGGGTCCCGGCCGCCTGAGCTTGTCCTTACCGTCGGTCAGAGCACCCTCTCAGGATCCACACCAACGGCAACCGCGACGGCAGCACCCAGTGTAACGCCGACAACCCAGCCGACCGCGACAGCCCCCGCCCTGCCGCCAGTGCCGGCCGAGGCGATCGTGATCGCTCCTCAAGCTGATGCGCTGGTCAAGCAAGATAATCCAACGTCGAACTATGGTCGCATCACCACGCTCGTGTCCGATCACTCGCCGGTCGTCGAGTCCTTCCTGCGCTTCCAGGTGTCCGGCGCTGGTGGCGGCGTAACGAAAGCCATCCTGCGGCTGTACGCCTCGAACGGCACGACGATGCCAACGCAGATCTATGGCGTGGGCTCGCAATGGGATGAGACGTCACTGACGTGGTCGAACCGCCCAGACCGCGTGACCGGCATTGTCGGTGAGCTACCAAAGGTGCCGGCAAACACGTGGGTGGACTACGACATCACCGCTCTCGTCGCTGGCGACGGAACGGTTAATCTCGTGATCGTCAACACCCATTCCGACGGCGTCGTTTTTTCGTCGCGGGAAGGCGCCGCGCCGCCACAACTGATAATCATCCCTGGCCTCAGCAACGCGACGCAGACACCGAAGGCGTCACCGACGTCGGCGCCCGCTCAATCGCCGGCCTCAACGCCGCCGGCGACAGCGACCGCTACGCTTGCGCCCAGCCCATCAGTGACAGTGACCGGGACGCCGGCTGGCAGCCCGACCGCGACGGCCACAGGCACTCCCGCTGCCGTTACAGTTACGATCACGAGTCCCAAGTCGGGCACGACGCTGACGACCGTCCAGACCGTCAGTATTGACGTTCAGATCACGGGCGCTGCGTCGGTCTCGAAGGTCGAGTTTTACGACAATGACAAGCTTGCCGGTACAGAAGATACGGCTCCATTTTCGTATTCCTGGTCGATCACCAGTGCCGACAACGGCACCCACCGCTGGGTTGCGAAGGCATACGCTGGCACGACGTTACTTGGCACCTCCGCCCCGGTCGATCTCACCGTCAAGATCAGCACGGGAACGCCAACGGCAGGTGGCACGGTGACCGCGGCTGGCGAGACGGCGCCAGTGCCCCACAGCGGTGATGCCGCCGATGACCCAGCGATCTGGATCCACCCCACGAACCCGGCGCTGAGCACCGTGATCGGCACCGATAAGCTTGGTGGCCTGGCGGTCTACGACCTGAGTGGCAATCAGATCGCCTATTACTCGGGCGTGCAGCCAAACAACGTCGATCTCCGGTACAACTTCCTGCTTGGCGGGAGCCGGGTGACCATCGTCGCCGTCAGCGACCGCGCGACTGACAGCATCCGGATTTACCGCGTCGATCCGAGCAGCCGGGGACTAACGGACGTCACCGCTCGGACGCTGAGCACCGGCATCGGAGTCGCTGGCTTGTGCATGTATGTCAGCCCGGTGACTGGCAAGTACTACGTCTTCATCGGGGATAACAGCGGGACGAACCAGCAGTGGGAGTTGTTTGACAACGGTGGCCGCGTCGATGCCAGAAAGGTGCGCACCATCTCCCTGGGCTCCACCACGGAGGGATGCGTGGCCGACGATGGAACCGGAGCGCTGTACATCGCCGAAGAAGATGTGGCGATCTGGCGATACGGCGCCGAGCCAGATGCTGGCAGCGGCCGCACCCAAGTCGACGTCGTCGGAGGTGGTCACCTGACCGCGGACATCGAGGGATTGGCTATCTACTATGGCGGCTCAGGGTACCTGCTTGCATCTAGCCAAGGCAGCAATGAGTTTGCCGTCTACACGCGGAGCGGCAACGCGTATGTAGGCAAATTCAAGGTCGAGGCTGGGCAGGTTGACGCAGTGACCTACACGGACGGCATCGACGTCACCAATGTCAATCTGGGTGGCAGCTATAGCTCGGGTCTCTTTGTCGCGCAGGACAACACGAACGACGGTGGTAACCAGAACTTCAAGCTCGTGCCGTGGGATCGGATCGCGAAATTCTTCTCCCCGCAGCTTTCCATCGACACGAGCTACGACCCACGCGCGGTTGGGGCCGGTAGCGCGCCATCGTCTCCGCCAGCTACTCCGACACGGACCCCAGCACCGACAGGCACGCCGGCGATCACGCCGACACCAACGGCGACTCCCAATGCGACGTCCACGCCGACAACGACTCCGACGCCATCGCCGACCACGACGACCGGCTCGAAGACATACTACGTTGACAGCGCCGGTGGTAACGACGCGAACAGCGGCACCTCACCGACATCGGCGTGGCAGACGCTGTCCAAGGTCAATTCGGCATCGCTTGCGGCCGGCGATCGCGTGTTGTTCAAGCGCGGTGGACGGTGGTCTGGAAAGCTCACGGTCAAGTGGAGCGGAACGAGCGCCAACCCGATCATCATTGGCGCGTATGGAAGTGGTGACCTGCCCATCATCGAGGGATCAACCGGTTGTATCTCGCTGACCGGGTCATACGTCACAATCCAGGAGCTTCTCATTCAGAATTGCTCCTGGTCTGGCATCGACCTGTACGGCAGCAACAACCTGATCCAGAACACGGTGATCAAGGGGAACGTCGCCGGAATTTACGTCCGTTCTGGAGCGTCCGGGAATCGCATCCTGCGCAATCAGATCGTGGATAACAACCGGATGTCGGTGCTCACACAGGGCGGGAACGATGACAGTGGGGCCTTCGGCATCCTCATCCATGGTGATTACACCGAGGTGGCGTACAATACCATCTCGGGCTCAGATGCGTTCTCGTACGACTACGGACGTGATGGGGCGGCAGTCGAGATCTACGGCGGGCGCAACAACCACATTCATCACAATCTCGCGATTGACAACGACACCTTCTCGGAGCTTGGCAACTCCCGGTCGGCCGATAACACCTACGCGTACAATGTCGTGCGCGCATCGCTCGATAGCGCGACGTTCCTTGTGACTCGGGGTGCCAGCAGCAGCTACGGTCCGGTGCTGCGGACCCGGCTGTACAACAACACGGTGTTGCTCACTGGCGGATCGAGCCAGGGAGTGATCTGCCACGCTGGCTGTGGTCCGGACATCCTGACGATGCGCAACAACATCATTCAGGCGGTGGTCAAGGCCGGGTACGCCGATGCACGGTTCGACGAGGACTACAACCTCTATTACGGCGGCATCGTCCAGTTCACCATGGGGCCACATAGCCTCGTCGCCGACCCGAAGTTCGTGAACGCTGCGGCGGGTGATCTCCACCTGCAGTCATCAAGCCCAGCGATTGACCGGGGTGTGAGCGCCGGTTACACGCAAGATTTCGATGGCGTCGCTGTACCGCAGGATGGAAACCGCGATGGCACCGCGGCGCCAGACTTTGGGGCATACGAATACCGCGGGTAGGGACGTTACTCTCGTATCCCGGATTCGGAGCGGGCGCCGGCTGGCGGGCTCAGTACCGCCGGCCGGCCCTCTTCATCATCCCAGCACATGACCTGCGCGACTGGTGACGAGCCGTTGCGGCGCTCAATCCAGATGAATGGGAAGGTAGGGCTGCCAGCGCGATGCGCTGCGGTCGAGCCAGGCAGCCAGCTTCCACTGTTCACGTACCATGCCGAAGGCTCCCCGGCGAACAGCGGAACCATCTGGGGGCGGTGAGTGTGTCCAAAGATGTAGTACGGGACGCCGTGTCCTGAGGTAACGAGAATATCGTGGATCGCGCGGGCTACGCGCTGAAGGTAGCTCGCGCGACGCTCGGTGGTGGATGGGAAGCCAGCTTGCCGCCAGACGCTCGCGGGACCATCTTCCTCTCCAAGTGACGGCTTACCACTGTCGCGCGGCGCCTTCGCGCGAGGAATGATTGAGCCAGCAACGTGGCCTGCGCGGTGGGTAACGCGCGAGGTCAGCGCGTGTGCTATCCGCGAGCGCAACTGAACCGCGCTCTCGGCGGCTAGGTCATCAATCGCGACGAGCGTGGCCAGATCGAGGCCGACATGCGAGGCGTGGTCGCGGATCCACGTGGTTCTGTAGATTTCCCGGTCGCCAGCACCGAAATAGGCTGAGGGATTAACCAAGCTCCGCGCAAGCAGGACCAAAAGCCGGGCGCTTGCTGGAGTGGTTCTGGCTGCCAATCGAGGATGGGTCAAGATGTGCTTGGCGAGCGCGCCAGGGCTCGCGCTGGGCGGTGTTGCACCGCCGGAGAGGTCTGCCAAAAGCATGGCCACTTCATCGAGCGCCGCGCCGATGGTTTGGACCTCCAGCCAGGCATCCGGAGTGGCCTGAGCAAGCAGCGCCGGATAGGAGTTGATGTCGTGATATTGATGGCCGTGCTCGGCGTAAAAGAGACCTGGCTCAAACAGAATCCATGGATGTATCTGCAACTTCGGGACATTCCCATGGGGAGTCAATGCTGCGAGCTTGGATGAGAGCCAGGATGAGACGTCCGGGCACATGACCGGCGTGTCGTGATTCCCCGGCACCAGGTGAATAGGCCAGCCCTCCGCCGCAAATCGGCCGAGAGCCGCGAAGAATTTCGAATGACCATCAATAATGCGGGAAAGCCTGATGCGTGTAGCGTCGATTGCCTCGTCCGCACTTTTTGGCTGCCAGCCGATGCGGATGCGGGGAAGATCGAACAGGTCGCCAAGGATGACCAGACGGCAACTTCTCCGGTGCGCCCGGCAATCTTCCCGCACGAAATCCAGAAATCGCGCAAACGCCTCGTCGTTCCTGAAGAGCTCCAGGGGATCGCGGGCGTCGGTGTGTGGGTCGAAGCCAGCGCCAAGATGGAAGTCGCTGACGACAATCGTCACTTCCCAGGCGTGCTTCTGCTGGAGCCTTGCTGATTCGACGGCGCCACGTTGAATGTCCATGCGCACTCCCGGTGATATCACCTAGGGATTATCCGTGATTGAGGGCTTAACGAAACGTCACCTATCGGGTACTATCACACTTGAGTCGCTCATCAGGCCAGGAACAGATGATCAGCGTCGCCGTACCGAGAACCCGCCTTCATCGTCGAACGGTTGACCTCGCCGCACATGTCGGTGGCCTGAGGCCCGTCATTGTCCTCGCGGCCATTGTGATGTGGCTCCATGGGCTTGGCGAGATCGACCTGAGCCGGATGAATGACTACGGGCTCATCTCCGTGCTGCCGTTGCAGGTGTTCCTCGCGGTCGCGCTCCTCAACGTGAGCTTTTGCCTGTCGCTCCGAGCGCAACCGTTCCGAACGCCACTCATCGTCCTCCATGTGCTCGCGCTGATCGTCATGCTCTACGGCATTACCGCACTAATCGAGCCCGTGCCGCGCTTTGAATCGGCATGGAAGCACGTTGGCGTGACGGAGTATATCCTGCGCAACGGGAGCATCGATCCCCGGCTCAACGCCTATTTCAACTGGCCGGGCTTCTTCATCGGCCTTGCCTTCCTGACGCGGTTGCTGGATCTGCCGTCCGCATTGCAGTTGGTTGCCTGGACTCCTGTTGTGCTCAATCTGCTTTATCTCGGCCCCCTCATTCTGATCTTCCGCCGTGCAACGACTGATGCTCGTCTGATTTGGCTGGCGGTGTGGACCTTCTATCTCGCCAATTGGATCGGTCAAGATTACCTCTCACCTCAGGGTTTCAACTACTTCTTGTTCCTCACGATTTTCGCGATACTCCTCACGTGGTTTGAAGTGACAACCCCTTCGCACCCTGTCTTTCGCCTGCTCAGGCGATTGCGCCTTCCTCTGCGCCAAGCAGAGCGCCTGTATCAATGGATCGCGCCTGCTGACCCTCCGATGACCCCCATTTCGAGTCGGCAGCGGAAGGCCCTCATTGTGCTCGTCGTCGCTGCATTCACTGCCAGTGTGACGAGCCACCAGCTTACGCCGTTTGCTATCCTCGGAGCAGTTACCGCCTTGGTTGTGCTGAATCGTTGCAATCTCACGGCGCTGCCCATTGTCATGGCCATCATCCTGGTTGGGTGGTTGCGGTTCTTCGCCGAAGCGTATTTCGCCGGGCACGCCGAGCACATCACGAGTCAGGTCGGGGCAGTGAGCGAATCGGTCAATGCCAACATGACGAGCCGCCTTAGCGGCAGCACCGGCCATGTGGTCGTTGTCTATGTGCGGACCGCCATGACTGTGGCGCTGTGGCTCTTGGCATTGCTCGGCGGCTTGCGGCGCTTATCGAAGGGGCATCGTGACTTTACGTTTGCGCTCCTGGCGGTTACTCCCTTCCCGCTGGTGTTCTTCCAGTCGTATGGCGGTGAGATGCTGCTGCGGATCTATCTTTTCTCACTGCCTTTCATGGCGTTCTTCGCGGCAGCAATCTTCTACCGGGACGATTGGACCGGTAGCTCCTGGCTGACAACGAGCTCGCTGATTCTGATCTGTCTCGTCGCTAGCGGGTTGTTCTTGTTGACCAGATACGGCAATGAGCGCATGGACTACTTTACGGAAAACGAGTACGAGGCCGCGAAGGTCTTGTATGACGTCGCGCCACCTGGCTCGCTCCTTGTTGTGGGAACCGTCAAGACACCTTGGAAGTATCAGGATGTCGAAAAGTTTCGCTATCGCACGCTTGCCGACGACATTGAGTGGCGGTCAACCGATCCCGAGGAGCCAGATATTGAAAGCATCCACGCGATGATGTCCGATCAGCAGTTCCCAGCCGCGTTCTTGCTCATCACCCGCAGCCAGATTGCCAATGACGAGATGTTTGCGTTGCTTCCTGTACCACTGCGGCAGGTGAAGGATGCGCTCATTGCCTCTGATCGTTTCCAGGTGATCTACAGCAATCCTGACGCGGTGATTTTGACGGCGGTTGACACGTGACACCCAGGCCTCCCTTGGCGCCGCCTGCGAGGCGACACGCGGACCCCTTTGCGCCAGCAGGTGGGTCCTTGAACTCCGGGATGGCCAATGACAACGCCATGACTTCGAACGCGACCCGGCTCGGTACTACAGTCCACCCACGTGCTGCACAGGCGCGGTTCGGTCGCCTGCGTGACCGGCAGCATCCGGTGCGTCTGCGTGGCTGGCCGCTGGCACTGGCGGTGTCGGCGCTGGCGGCTGCGGTGGTGGTTTGGTTTCCAGTGCCTGAATTGGCACGGTACCCTGTCGTGTTGTGGTTCGTGGCAGTCTGTCCTGGAATGGCAGTGGTCGGTCTGCTGAATATCCAGGATTTGGTCATGCAGTGGACGCTTGCGCTGGCGACGAGTCTGACAACGGTGATCCTGCTGGCGTCGGCGAATATCTATCTCGGGTTATGGTCACCGTTTGGCATCCTCGTTGTGCTCATCGTGATGACACTTGCCGGCGCGCTGGTCCAGGCGGCGACACCCGCTGGTGCTAGGTGGTGGCTGCAATCGCGCTTGCCTCGCCGGATCAGCGGTCAGCGCCGGGCCGCTATTGCAGCCTCCAGCACATTTGACTACCCATCGCAAATGGCGAGCGCTCAGACTGGCGTGGATGCCCGGTCCCGGCGGTTCCCAACAGACCTTGCCGATCATGAGTGGGAAGCCATTGCACCGCTGCTCCCGCCTAGGCAGGCGCATCATAAATACGATCCTCGGGAGCTTTGCAACGCGATCCTCTATGCAGAGCGTTTGAACGTGCCATGGGAGGCGCTTCCCAACGACTTTCCACCTGGGCAGACGGTGGCCCGGTATTACCGGCATCTCCGCCAGGCGGGGATTTGGCAACAGATTAACGAGAAGCTCGGTATCGATGGCCTCCCGGATCCGCGCCGGAATGACCCCGCGGGCCAAGTGCGCACCGGGTCACTGGCGCATACCATGCGAGACAAGCAGGTGTGGCCGCGGGGAAGCGTCCGCCGGTCGCAGGTGCGGAGACGGCATTCGTAGGCGGAGCCGCAGCGGAGCGTGAGCTAGCCGGCCTCTGGCGTGCCTTCCGCTGCGGGGATGCGAACCCGAAAGACGGGTCGCGGCGCGTAGAACCGCACCTCACGAACAGTGGCCGCGTTCGGAATCTGAAACCAGACCCAGCCGCGGGTGCGTTCTCCGTCGGGCAGATTTTGGGACACGAGTCTGGGTTCGGAGCCGATGGCGTCGCCGGCTTGGTATTCAATGTCATCCGTGTCGCGAAGGCGAACATCGGATACTTGAAAATCGAGAGGGCTGTCCGAGGCATTGGTGATGATCACCTGAACGGCGACGAAGCGGGCATCAGGGTCGGGTTCTGCTGGCCGAGTGATCCTTCCGGTGTAGGGATCCTCGATGGAAACCACCGTAAATGACCAATCAGGCGCGGGCGCTACTCCAACCGTGCCTTGCTCTTGCAGCGACACGTGCGGCGCCATGCTGCTCATCGGGACGGCAAGCGCGCTTGCGGAAAGAAACTGGCGTCGGGTCGTCCGTTGCTTCATCATTGGGCAGCCTCTGCTTTCAGTGACGACGCGGAATCCGACAGGTAGCACTGGCGACTGGTGCATTCTTGGCCGAAATTCGGGGCGATGCCATGCGTTCAACGAAAGCATGCATGAGCTAACGTGCTCACGTCTAGAGCACGCAGCCTACTGCAGCCGGTTTGGTTCAATTTCCCTTGACGCCAGGTCATTTAGGCGGGCACAATGCGAACGTCGTCTTTGCTACATATTTGGCCGTGGCGTCGCGCCGAGTGCAGGGAGCGGGAGCGCAAAGGTATCGTCGGCTGCGACCAACGTAAAGCGGTCCTGGTCGATGGGAACGTCGAAGACGACGGCTTCCTCGTATGGCAGCCCCGGTTGATACTCTTCCGGGCGTTGCTCGCGAATCTTGGTCTCGGCCACGACGAACGACGTCGTTGCGTTCCTGTGCGGGGTGAAGATGCGTCCCTGGCTGTCGCGCAGCCGGAGGTTCCACCAGGGGAAGCGTTGGACCGGGGCAAAGCCCGCGTTGGTCACATGCATCCGGATTGCAAGGAACTGTCCCCGCGCCTGAATCGTGAGTCCCTGATCCGCTTCGCTCGAATAATTCGGAAACGACGAGGCAACGCGGATATCGAGGATTTCCAGGCGCCAGGCCTCGCCAAAGGGCGGAACTGGCGTTGCGGGAACTGGCGTTGGGACGGTCGTCAGGAGCGTGGCAACTTGGGTCTTCAGCGATTGCACGTCCTGGTGGTATGCACCGATTGTGGCCCAGTCCTCAGAGCGCAGTCCACTCTCACGGGTTGATCCGCAACCAGACATGGTGGTCAAAATCACCGCCACGAGCCAAAGAGAGCCAAGTCGCTTTCGCATTGCGCTTCCTCAAGGCGAGCCGGGTCATCCCCTGACGAGCGCCGTTTGCCGGCAGCTTCAGCATACACGGCTCATTGTGCACATGGTGAGGGTCTTTGGCACGGCATAGCCACGTGCATGACGAGGTATGCAGTACGGTCAACTCGGCAGCTAGTCATGGCAATACGCTGATCCATGATCCGTGAACTTCTCATTCCTCACGGGGATGAATTGCCATTCGTACCAGGTGCTATGCAGGGTGAGCTGGAGAACTCCGTAGGCCGTGCCGCGCCGCAGGCTATAGGGCAGGATATCCCTGAACTGTTGCCTGCTTCGGCCACCGGTCCCGACCACGAACTGGACGATGCCGCGCTCATCGTCGCGGTTGCCCCACGGGTCGAGCGGCGCAAACCGCTCGTAATGATGCGCGTCGCCGCTGATCACCACATCGACCCCAGCCTGATACATCACTTGCCAGAAGGGAAGGACGTCATTGTTGATGCCGGAGCCCGAGCTGAAACGCGGGTGATGAACGACGACGAGGGCGCAGGCGGTTGGGTGCGCAGCGAGATCGGCCCGAAGCCACTGTTCCTGGGGTGACCCGGCCGAGCAGCCATCTATCCACCGGCCCTGAGGCGTCTTCGTCCAGAGGTGCGAGCAGACAGAGTTCAGCGCGACGATGTGCCAGGCCCCGAGATCGAAGCTGTAATAGCCCTTGCCTGGCTCACCGGCGGCTGGACCGAAATAGGCGAAGTAGTCCTCTGCTCCAGGCGTGTGATATTCGTGATTCCCGGGAACCGCTCGCGTCCGTTCGAGGTGACGTCCCCAGGTTGGCTCGTAGCAATCCTCATACTCGTCCAGCGTGCCATCCTCGTAGACCGTGTCGCCAACCGCCAAGACGAGCCCTTCGTGCTGGTCGAGGAGGAGAGCAGTAGCTTCGTCCCCCTTGGAGTGGCAGGAAGCGATATCCCCCGCGGCAAGGATCACTGGTGCCGCGGGTTCCGGGACAAGCGTGGCAGAAAGGGGGCTAACCGGGGAATCGGCCGAGCGGGAGGTGCCACCTTGCCGATAAACCTGCCAGGCTCCGCTAGCAACCATCGCCCCTAAGACGAGCGAAAGAAGAAGATATCTCCACCAGCGATCGCCGTGCTGATGACGCTGCCGTCGCCACAGTGCCACCGCGAGTTGGGCGATCCCCAGCGCCAGCAGCGCCAGGAGTAGGACGGTCAGCACGCTCATCGAAGAACGTCCAGTGGCTGTTTCCGAAGCTTATGAGCCCGACTGATCAAACCGTGCTGATGAACTATACATTCTTTGAGAGCGATCCTGCGTCGTCAAAGCGTAGTTTTTGATTGACCGGGGAGGAGCAGTGCTAGGCATGCTACCAACGAGCACCGGTACACAGCTTGTTCTTTCTCGGAGGGTTGAGAGTGCTTCTAATCCCTGGGACAACGCCGTTCGCGGTGCACGGAGAACTCATTTGCCATTTGGACGTGTCCGCATCTTTGCAAGTGCGCAGGAAATTGATAGCATGTGCCCATCGAGCCCACAAACGATTGCCCGGCTCGGACTGGGCGCCGGCAGTGGGGCCGGAGCCTTCGCGCGTAACATGGAGGGTGGACGGTGTCTGATAAGCCCGATCTCGGCCAGCAATTGGAGATCATGAAGCAACGTCTCCTCGCTGCAGGCATGAGCCGCCGCGACGTCATGAAAGTTGCCGCGGCAGCAATCGCGGGAGGCGCCGGCCTGGCAGCGGGAGGACGCGCCGCGGCTTCCCCGTTGACCGGCCGCCGGCGTCTCCGGCACGCGCAGCCGCAATCTGGCGAAGAGCAGGTGTTCTACAACGATGTGCTTCACGAAAACCCGGTGAGTTTCGACTGGAATGCCAATCTGTACTGCAACGCTGAGCCGGAGACTTTTGCCGGTCTCCTGACCTTTGACGAGAACCTCGTTGCCACAGCGGACTGGGCGGATCGCTGGGAGTCGAACGCCGACGCGACCGTATGGACGTTCCACATCCGCGAGAATAACAAGGGCTGGTCGGACGGCAATCCGGTCACGGCGCACGACTTCGTCTACTCCTGGCGCCGGCAGCTTGATCCGGCGACCGGCGCACCGTATGCGGGTTTCCTCTTTGACATCAAATACGCCGAGGCGTTCAACACCCAGACTCCCGTCAACAACCCGGACGATCCGCTCAATGGCAAGATTCCGACCGCAGAGGATATCGGTGTCCGGGCGATTGACGACTGGAACCTCGAAGTGACGATGGAGGGGCCGCGGGCATATTTCCCGCAGGTCGTTGCCTATATCGCGGCAGTGCCTGCACCGCGCTGGGAGGTTGAGAAGTACGGGAACGAATGGGCGCTCGGCACCAAAGGCCCGATCGTCTCTAACGGTCCATTCAAGGTCGATGAGTGGACGCACGATGTCAAGGTCGTGCTGTCGAAGAATGAAGGCTACTGGGACGCCGAGAACATCAAGCTGACGAAGGTGATCGATCCGATCATCCCTGCGGCCAACACCGTCCTTGCCTACGAGAGTGGCACCGGCGATCAGCAATTGGACTGGACCGTTCTGAGCGCGGCGGATTACAAGCGCTACAGCGAGGATCCCGAGCTGTCCCAGCAGCTTCAGCCGTATGTCTATCCTGGCATCTGGATGATGCTACCGTCGAACGGTATCCCGCCATTCGACAAGCTGGAAGTCCGCCGTGCCCTCAGCCATGCGATCGACCGCGAGCGTCTGGTCACGGTGACGAACGGCCTCGTCACGCCAGCCTACTGCATGGTGCCGCCGGGCGTCTTCGGCTTCCTCGATGATCCGACTTTGCAGACCATCCAAGACTTCGATCCTCAGAAGGCGATGGACGCGCTAAAGGGGACAGAGTTCGAGGGCGGCAAGAACTGGCCCGAGATCACGATGTGGATGCGGGCGGCCGAGGAGAATTACAACGCTGACATCATGGCCAACGACATCGTTGACCAGCTCAAGCAGCACCTCGGGATGGATGTCAAGATCCAGACCGTGCCGCAGGCCAACTTCTCCCAGCAGTTGTTTGAGAACAAATGGCAGCTTGTTTTCATCCGCTGGTGGTACGACTATCCCGACCCGAACAACGGCTACGGCGACATGTTCTACAGCCGCAAATCCTCTGGCAAGCGCCAGGCATGGTCGAATGATGAGTTCGATGATCTGGTGCTGGCGGGCAAGGCCGAGCCAGATCCGCAGAAGCGGCTGGAGATCTATCGCAAGTGCGAGCAGATTATTCAAGAAGATGTCGGCTATATGCCGCTGGTCTACCGGCTTGACCAGTACGTCTTCAAACCGTGGGTCAAGGGATTGGCGGTCAACCAGCAAGGCTATGTCGTCCCAGATGGCAACATTTACCTCCGCATGCTGACGAAGGTCTTCATCGAGGGGCGGCCGTCCGAGTAGTTGGGCCGCTCAAAACGGCCGTCGAAAGCCGGGATGCCCTTCGGGGTATCCCGGCTTTTCATTTCCAAGGCTGCCCATGCGATACTTTGCCGCACGTGAAAGGTACGGCACGGGAAGAGGAGCGACTGACGTGACCACGCATCCAACGTATCTGTGGCTCAACGGGGAGCGGCGCCGCTGGGAGGACGGGACGGTGCACGTTTCGGAATTGGGCTGGTCCACCATCGGCGCGGTTTTCGAAGGCATCCGCGCCTACTGGAATCCCAGCGAAGGCGAGCTCTATGTCTTCCGGCTTCGCGAGCACCTGGAGCGGCTGCATCGTTCGATGAAGCTGGTGCGCCTGCCGATTGAGTATTCGATCGAGGACCTGACTGAGGCAACGCTCGACCTCCTCCGGGCAAACGATTCGCGGGAGGACACGTACATTTTTCCCCTGGCCTACATGCGCGATTCGTACACCACGCGCTATGACCGGCCGGAAATCCGCACCGCGCTCCAGATTCTGACCAGGCCAATGCCGTCACACCTGGGCACTGGACTGAAGCTTCAAGCGAAGGTCAGCTCCTGGCGGCGCATTTCCGAAGATGTCATGCCCCCTCGGGTCAAGAATCTCTCGAATTATCGAAACGGCCAGCTTGCCCGAATGGAGGCAGTGCTCGACGGTTATGACACCGCCCTCATTCTGAACACTCAGGGCAAGGTGTCGGAGGCCCCTGGCGCTTGCGTCATGCTCGTCCGCAATGGCAAGCTGATCACTCCTGACTTGACGAGCAGCATCTTGGAGAGCATCACGCGTGACGCGCTGATCGTGCTCGCCCGCGAGCTGCTCGGTATTCCGGTCGAGGAGCGAACGGTCGACCGCACCGAGTTGTACGTTGCCGACGAAGTGTTCCTGTGCGGCACGGCCGCTGAGATCAGCCCGATCGTCTCGGTAGACAAGTACCCGGTCGGGAATGGGGAGATCGGACCCGTCACGCGAAAGCTGGAGACGCTGTTTGCCAACGTCTTGCGCGGGCAGGAGCCAGTGTATGCTCACTGGCGGACACCAGCCGGCGCGCGGCGGCCAGCCGGCATCGCGTCGTAGAGAAGCGAGGACAAGCAGCGCCGCGTGAGGACAACGTTCGGATCTGGCTCATCCGGCTCAAACGGCGATTGGACGAACCGAAGTTGCCCTCACCCTTATCCCGACCCAGAGGGCGCCCCGCCGATCTCGGGAGAGGGTAGGTCATGATGCAGCGTGGCCCGTCTCGTCCATTTGCA
>JBHOQQ010000154.1:0-3985 GCA_042408955.1 Thermomicrobiales bacterium | reverse complement strand
GCCGTCTGTAATCGCGGCGTCTCCCGTTTCAATCCCCACCCTGCCTTTCAGCAGAGTGCAACTTTGGCTGACGGCTGGCCCCAGTTGCTGGCGGCGCTGGGTTTCAATCCCCACCCTGCCTTTCAGCAGAGTGCAACGCTGGCGGATTTGCTCACCCCGAGCCCTGGAGCGCGTTTCAATCCCCACCCTGCCTTTCAGCAGAGTGCAACGGCGCAAAATCTTTGCAATCCTGGGCAATGTCCCCCGCCCCGTTCCCTCCTTTCCCCGCGCCAGGGGTGCGCCCCTCCCCGGCAACGGCCAAAATCCTTCGCAAACCTTGGTATGTTCCGCCTCACCTCTGCGCGAACCCCCCGGTATGTTCGCCCCCACACCAGGTTCGCGCAAGAGTTAGTAGTCCTAAGTATCGCCGGGCGAGCAGTGCACGTGTCGTGCATGTGCCGAGTCGCTGTCTAGTCTCCCTATTCTTACCATTCCACGCCGCTCCCTGCATCTCGGGCAAGCGGCGCCTCAAGCCCTACCCTTGGTCAGCCTGGGGAGCCAGGTGATGCCCAGATTCGTCAATCGCCCCCGGTGTCTGCATGCGTTCCCCCTCCAGGTAAGCCGCGTGGCTAATCGCATGCGCGGAAACCGGCGTGGTCAACAGGAGCGCCAGCGCGATCAGCACCAGGCGCATCACGATCTCTCGTTCCGCGGTCACCGTGGACGCGAGGATGAGGGAAATAACCCCAAGAAAGACGGCCTTGCTCGCCGCGTGAAGCTTGGTGTAGATGTCCGGCATCCGAATGACGCCGTAGACCCCGATCGTCATAATCGTCACGCCCAGCACCACCATGGCATCAGCTACCCATGGCGCGGCGCTCTGCAGCATTTCCATTCCGCTCATGAAAAGATCCTCCCCCCGCTGTGATAGCGGGCAGCGGCGATCGTGCTAGCAAACGAGAGGAGCGCCAATATGAGCGCGGCGTCAAGATAGAATGGAGCGCGCTGCGCATCGGCAAAGAGAATGAGAAACGCGGTCAGCAAGAGCGTCACCGTGTCCAGTGCCAGGATGCGCGTCAGCGCCGATCGCGCCCGGATGACCATAATGACGCCAACCGCTAGCAACCCGGCCATCCAAATTGCCGCCGCGTAAAACACCGTCTCGTGCATGGGTCTGGTCTCCTCTGCGACGCCTGGCATCCCGGACCGCCTGGCGGCCCGCGCCGTCCTCGCCACCTCGTTCTCACGCCGCGCCAAGCTGCAATCCCGCAGCGGCAAGTTGTGCCCGGAGCGCCACGATTTCCTCACGATAGCGCTCCTCTGGCGCGTGCTGACCCGGCTTTGGCCGCTCGCCTCGCCCCACATGGTAGGTGCGAAAGGCAAGCTCGGCCGCGACCTGGAAAAACCGTTGCAGGCGCTGCTGCAGCGGCTTCCCGCCCCGCTGCCGCGCCGTGGCCAGCGCGCGCTTGCGGAGCCGCTCGCTGGTCAGCACCTGATATTCCTCCGGAGTGAGCAGGCCACGTGAGACCTCATCGCGCAGCGTTGCGCGCAAAATCTGTAGCTCCCGCCTGCTTGCCGCCCGCGCGATGAGGTACAACACAACCACCGCCGGCAGCGTGAAGAATGGCACCATCACCAGCACCAGCGTGATCACACTCAGGTCCTCTCCGTGCAGCCCCGCAATCACGACCGTACCCGTGTTCCAAAGGAAATGCTGGAGCACCGCCAGGCTGTAGCCCAGCACAGGCATAAGATATTGCCCCAGCCCCCGGCCGTACCGGCTCCGCGCCCATCCCACCGCCGCGCCCGTCGTCCCCGTGTATTGCGCATGGCCCAGACCATCCAGAACCGCGCGGGCCACGAACAGCTCACCCAGGCCCCGCGGGCCATCTTCCAGGTACGCGGCACCAAAATACAAGATATTCTCTGTCATGGCGAAGCCCAGGCCGATCAGTGCTCCATAGACCAGACCATCGAGCACGTTGTCGAACTCTCGCCGGAAGAACCAGAGCAACGCCAGCAGTGCGCCCCCTTTGAAGGCTTCCTCGATCGCTGGCGCGCCAACGCTGACCGTCAGGAAGTCGGCCGCGACCGGCCCGACCGAGATGGCAAGCAAGCCGGCAAACAGAAGCTCGGCAACGACGCTGAAAAGCACCGCACCAACGGCGCCCCAGCCAAACGCACCGATCAACGCGCGGCGCGGCTCGACCTCATACCGGTCGAGGCGAACGACGAGCCAGGCGTAGCCCACCGCTGGCACAACCGCGGCAACCACGCTGAGGAAGAGGGCAACAGGGTCAGGAACAGACGCGACCACCAGCACGATAACGCACAAGGTCATGAGCACGGCGCTGATACCTGCCAAGATGAGCCCCAGCCTGCGCTTCAGCCGCGAACGCTTCTGACGCGCGGGAGAGTCACCAGCGGGGAGCTGCGCCCCGCAGCGTGGGCAGAACCATTGTGCGTCGATCTGGTCACCGCAGCGTGGGCACGTCCTCATGCTCCTACCCTTCCTCATCCGCCTCAGCTCGTTGGTTCCTCAGCATGCGCAGCGACGAGGCTACAGTAGCTCGTCCCTCCCCAGATCACCCCTCTAGAATAGAGAGCAAGGAAAGGAGTCTGCGATGCCCTCGATCACCACTGAGCATTGCGTTCCCTGCCAAAAGGGCGCGCCGCCAGTATCCGAGGCCGAGATCGCCCAGCTCAAGCCGATGGTGCCAGGCTGGGAGATTGTGGACGTGAAAGGCGTCCCGCGATTGCAGCGAACGTTCCGCTTCCGGGATTATCCATCCACCCTCGCGTTCGTCCAGCGGCTTGGGGAGCTTGCCGAGGCCGAGGGACACCACCCGTCCATGCTCGTCGAATGGGGGAAGGTGCGCGTGTCGTGGTGGACACATGCGATTCGTAACCTTCACCGCAACGATTTCATCATGGCGGCGAAGACTGATGCGCTTGCCGCGGAGATGGGCGCGCAAGGCTCATCTCCCGGCGAAGCGGCGACCAACGAGCGGAGCGGCCACGGATGACAAGCCACATATCGTCATCCCGCACGCCGGATGCCGCGGCTACCTGGCACGAGACCGATTCACAGCGCTTTCTTGAGCTCGGCGCGATCTACACGCCGCGCCGCGACGAGATCCGCGACGCGTTTCTCGACCTGATCCCTGCCACTCAAGACGACACGTTCACAGGCGTCGAGCTCGGCATTGGCCAAGGCTGGCTCACGGACGCCATCCTGCGCCGCTTCCCCAAGGCACGAATGATCGGCCTCGATGGATCGCCGGCGATGCTGGCCGCGGCACACGATGCGCTCGCCGTGCATGGCGACCGCGTCACGCTTCAGCACTTCGATCTCGCTGCTGACTCCTGGCGAGTCACCTTGCCGGCCGGACTCCGCTGTGTGGTCAGCAGCTTGGTCATTCATCACCTGGATGATGACGGCAAGCGGCAGCTCTTTCGCGACATGTTCCAGCTTCTCGCGCCTGGCGGCGCGTTGCTGATCGCCGATTTGGTCGCGCCTGCATCGGAGCACGGGCGCACCCATATGGCCCGCGCTTGGAACGCGGCTGTGGAGCGTCAGTCGCGTGAACTGACCGGGGGACATGAGGCGTATCAGCAGTTTCGCGCGGATCAATGGAACATGTACGAGTTTCCAGTTGACCCTGGGGACATTGACCATCCATCCCGGCTGGTGGATCAGCTTGCCTGGCTTGCGAGCGCGGGATTTGTTGGAATCGACGTCTGGTGGGCGCAGGCCGGTCATGCGCTCTTTGGTGGCTACCGCCCGCGAGCGGCGAAGGGTTAGGGGCAGTCAAGGGGCTGGGGGCTAGGGAAGCTACGAGCTTCCAGCTTCGAGCTTCGAGTTGTGAGCTATCAGCCGTCAGGTGTCAGCGTTCAGCCGATAGCCGATAGCCGGTAGCCGATCGCCTGTAGGGACAGACCTCCGTCTCGGCCCTCACGGTCAGCCGTCGGACATGGAGGGGCGCGATGCATCGCGCCCGACTCG